>NZ_CVST01000035.1 GCF_001180225.1 Candidatus Pelagibacter communis
TGAAAGTAAGTGCGTTGTTTGTGTTTTCAATTTTTGTCTCTCGAGACCCTAAATGAATTAAATGTATTGTATATATTGAATAAATAACAAAAAAGACAAAAAAAATAAAAGCAACTCGATTAAATTGAATATTTAATCCAGTATTACTTTTTTTGTAATCAAAATCATTTTTGTGATCTTCAATTGTTAATCTTTCATTAAAATTACTCATTTTTCCTTGGTTATTTTATAATCCTCTAATTTATTTACATTTTCTGAAATATTATAAATTTTAATATCTTCTATTTTTTTTTGAACTAATTGATCTTCAAAATATAAAGATTGATATTCTAATAATTTTTCGGCAGAACTTAGATAATCATATTCCAACTGAATATTTTCTAAATCTGATTTTAAAAGTCTTACACTTTCTTTATGAGCAAATATTTTATCTTCAATTTTTTTTGTAGTATTTTTGATAATTGCTGTAGTTAAAACTAAAATTATAATTGTTAATGCTAGTGATAATTTTTTCAAAGTTTATCTCCAAACTTTTCAATTTCTAAAAAATTTTTAAATTTTTCCTCTATATCTGTTTCAAAGTTAAAAAAATCACTTTTCTTAATTGCATATCTTAGTTTTGCAGATCTCGAAGGAGGATTTTCTTTTATCTCAAGATCAGATGGAACAATTGGTTTTTTTTGACTTAAGTTAAAAAGAGTTTCTTTTTGTTCAGTTTGAGGTGTGTATCTTGAAATACTTTTATTTTGCGAAAGGCTTTTAAAAAAATATTTAACAATTTTATCTTCTAAAGAATGAAACGTAACAACGGCTAAAACACCTCCTTTTTTTAGTACTTTTGTAGCATTTATCAGTCCAAAAATTAATTCACTAATTTCTTTATTTACAAAAATTCTAAGAGCTTGAAAAACTTTAGTTGAATTATGAACTTTAAAATTTTTTCTTATTTTTGATTTATCAACAATTTTAATTAAACCCTGTGTATCAATTTTCTTATTTAATCTTTCTTTTACAATATTTTTAGAAATATATTTTGCATCTTTTTCATCTCCTAAGTATTTAAAAATTTTTTCCAATTCTTTTGCATCAAGTTTGTTTACAGCATCGGCAGCTGAATAGTTGTTCAAACCCAATTGCATATTTAAATCTGTCATTGAGTTGAAAGATAATCCTTTTTTTGGATCTTTCATTTGTGTTAATGAATATCCAAGATCAAAAAGAACACCTTTAATATTTTCGTTTTTGATTTTTAAATTAGTTAATTGACTGAATTTTAAATTTTTAAAAATAAATCTATCTTCAAAATCATCTAAAATTGAATTTGCAATTTTTTGACTTTCAATATCCCTATCAAGTCCTATTACCTTTGTATTTTCAAACTCTAATATTTTTTTTGAATATCCACCTTGACCAAATGTACAGTCTATAAATGTGCCACCATGTTGAGGGGTGATAACGCTAATAATTTCTTTTAGCAGTACAGGATAATGTTTTTGTACATCCGGTACTATGATGGCTTCCATTTATTTCTTTGAAGACCATTAATTTTTTTGTCTTCTTAGGAAAGCAGGAATTTCAAGATCGTCTTCATCTTCTTGATCCTCAGAATTCAACAAATCTGAAGGTGAAGAGTTTTCACTTTCTGAGCTAAATAAATCTGGTGAATCTGAATCTACACCAAATTCCTTTAGATCATTTGATGTTTCTTCTTGAACATTTTGACCATGATTATTTTCTTCAAATGTTTCTACTGCTTCTTGAGTAAACGATTTTTCCATTTCATTTACAGTGCTTTCATCTACAATGTTTTCTGTTACTACACTATTTTCTGTAACAAAATTTTCATTCATCATTTTATTTTCAACACTTACTTGATCTTGTTCTTGAACCATTTCATTCTCAACCTTAAGAGCGTTAGCGCCATGAGTAATTGGGCTTGATGAGCTTGAAAAATTAAATGCTGGAGACCCCATATTTGAAAAATCTGAGTAACCAGGATTACGATTTTGTATTCTATGCACCATATTTACTACTGATTTAGATTCAGGTTGTTGTCCATCTAATGAAGTTGCAACAATTGAAACTCTCATTTTTCCGTCTAAGTCAGCATCAGTTATTGCTCCTATAATTAACTCAGCCTCTGGATCAACTTCTGCTCTTACTTTGTTAACTGCTTCATCAACTTCAAAAAGTTTTAAGTCTTTACCACCGGTGATATTTACTAGTAATCCTTTAGCACCCTTTAAGGTGTAATCATCAATTAATGGATTGCTAATTGCCATCTCCGCAGCTTTGAGCGCTCTACCTTCACCCTCTGCTTCTCCTGTTCCCATCATAGCTTTGCCCATTGAAGCCATTACAGTTTCAACATCAGCAAAATCTAGATTAATTAATCCAGGTCTTACCATTAAATCTGTAATACTCTGAACTCCATGCATCAAAACATTATTTGAAAGATTAAAAGACTCTTCAAAAGTTGTTTGCTCATTTGCAATTTTAAATAAGTTTTGGTTTGGAATAACAATTATAGTATCAACATGTTTTCTTAATTCTTCCAATCCTTGTTGTGCTCTTCTCATTCTAGAGGGGCCTTCATATAAAAATGGAAGAGTCACAACGCCTACTGTTAATATATTTAATTCTTTAGCAGCTCTAGCGATGACATGAGCAGCACCAGTGCCCGTTCCACCACCCATACCTGCTGCAATAAAAACCATATTTGCACCTTGAAGTGTATTTACAATTTCATTTAAAGATTCATCAGCAGCCGCTTGTCCTATATCTAATTTTGCACCTGCACCTAAACCCTTTGTTAAATTTAAACCAATTTGAATTCTTGTTTTTGCTTTACTTAACTTTAAATCTTGAGCATCAGTATTAACTGCAATAAATTCTACACCCTGAAGTTTATTATCAATCATTTCATTTATTGCATTTCCTCCAGCTCCACCTACTCCTAAAACTAAAAGTCGTGGCTGAAGTTCTTTTATCTCTGGTGCTTTAAAGTTAATTGTCATCTTATTTCCCCTCGTTGTTGTTTAAATGTTTTTCCCATTTAAGACTTGCTCGATTTAAATTTGCTTTTTTTCTTGCTGATGTCTTAAATTTTTCAAATGCTGTTGGTTCCCATATTTGAAAGGTTTGACCTTGACCAACAAACAACATGCTATTTTTTATTTTTGCATGTTCTAGTAATTTTGATGAAAGAGAAATTCTTCCTTCACTATCAAACTGTAAATTAGTACTTTCTGCCAATATTGATGTAGCAAAATAATCTCTTTTTTCCTCAAAAGGATTTAAAGAGTCTATAGCAGATGAAATTTTTTCAATTCTGTCTTGGGAGCATGCTTCTATCGAAGAATTATTAAAAGATGGATAACAAATAACACCATTATAACCTAAATTAGACAAATGAGATCTGAAGCTAGCAGGCACGGATACTCTCCCTTTTTTGTCCAATCTGTTCTCGTAAGTTGATAAAAACATGTTTTTTTAATTTTATAAATTCCATAAATGGGAATATATGGGAATATATGGGTATTTA
>NZ_CVST01000036.1 GCF_001180225.1 Candidatus Pelagibacter communis
CTCTCAGAGTCGTTGATGCTTGGAGTAAAGTCAGGGATTAAACCAAAAACAATGTTAGAGATTATCGATAAAAGTGCAAGTGGTGGTTATACTTCAACAAGATATGGCCCTAACATGATTAATGGAGATTATGATCCATCTTTCTTTTTAGGTTTATCGATGAAAGATCTAAATCTTGCTAATGAAATTATAAAACTTCAAAAATTAAAACTACCAATAATGAACTTAACTTCAAAAATTTATAAAAAAGCGATCAAAAATTACGGACCAAATTCTAATCACTTAAAAGTGATTAAACTTTTAGAACAAAATAATAAATTAACTTTTTCAAAGGAGGGATGATGAAAAACAATATAAGCGAAGAAGATTGGAAAGTAAGAGTAGATCTTGCTGCCATGTTTAGATTAACAAACATGATGGGTTGGGATGATACGGTTTGGAACCATATCACTGCAAGAGCACCTGGAACGGATCATACATTTTTTATGCATGAGATGGGTTTGTTATATGAGGAAGTAAAAGCATCAAACTTAATTAAAGTTGATGAGCATGGTAAAGTTTTAGAAGGACCTGAAAAAGCTAATACCGCAGGTTTTATTATTCATAGTGCTATTCATCTAAATCACCCAAATGCTAAATTCGTCTTTCATGCACATCCTCCATCAGCTTTAGCTGCAACGGCTTTGAAAGATGGGATACCTCATTTAGTTCAAGATAGTTCAATGCTTTATGGAAAAGTTGGTTATCATGAGTGGGAAGGATTATCGATTAACAAAGATGAGAGAGTTAGAATTGCTGAAAACATGGGAGACAATAAGGTTTTAATAATGAAAAACCACGGTCTTTTAACTGTTGGTGCAACAGCAGGGGAAGCTTTTATGAACATGTATTATGCAATTAGAATGTGCGAAGTTGCAGTACAAGCAACAGGTTCAGGGTTACCTCTTGAAAGAGCAACGGAGGAGATGTGGAAATTATCTCAAAAGCAATATGATTTATTTTCACCAGGATTAAATGAGTGGCCAGCATTACTTAGAAGATGTGATGCAAAAGATCCATCATATAAAGAGTAATGACAAAAATTAATTCTTTAGATGATATTGTAAAAAATGGCCTTTGTATTGGCTGCGGACTTTGTAAAAGTATTGCAGGCAATTCTCTTCAAATGGAGATGAGTGACAAAGGTAATTTAGAACCTAAAGAATTAACACCAATCACAGAAGAAACTTTAAATGATATTAAAAAAGTTTGTCCTGGTGTTATTGCTGAGGGACCTGAAGATCATAAAGAAAATGAAGGATCTAATAAAGATTTGGTTTGGGGAAATTATTTTGATTTATATTATTCATGGTCTACTGATCCAAAGATTAGATTTCAAAGTTCCACAGGTGGTTTGTTAAATGGATTGTCTTTATATTTATTAGAACAAAAGAAAGTTGATTTTATTATGCATACAGCAGGGGACAAAGATAACCCGATGCGAAACATTGTAAAATACAGTTATAATAAAGAGGACTTAATTAACTGTGAAAGTAGATCAAGATACGGTCCATCTTCACCTTTAAGTGAATTTCATAAAGCCTTAGATAAAAAACAAACTTTCGCTTTTGTTGGAAAACCTTGTGATGCAGGAGCTATTAGATTACTTGCTAAATCAGATGAAAGAGTTGATCAGTATTGTAAGTATATATTCACCCTTGTTTGTGGAGGTTTTCAAGAACTTACAAAATCACAAGAATTTATTGATAGCTTTAATGTTAAAGAACAAGAGTTAGAAGAATTTAGATATAGAGGATTTGGTAACCCTGGAAGAATGTATATCAAAACAAAAGATCAAAGAGAGTTTGATAAAGATTATAATTCTTTTTGGGGCGATGAAAGCAATTGGAAAGTTCCATTTAGATGCAAAATATGTCCCGATGCAATAGGAGAGAGCTCTGATATCGCAGCTTTAGATACTTGGAGAGGGGGTTCTCCTAAAGGAGAAGATGAAGGTTTTAACGCTGCAGTGATGCGAACAAAAAAAGGAATTAAAGTTTTTAATGAAGCAGTTGAGAACGGATACCTTGTTAAAGGAGACAAAGTAACCATTGAAGACATTAAAGATTTTCAACCTCATCAAACGAGTAAAAAACAAGCAGTGTTTGCAAGACATCTTGGAATGAAAAATAATAATGTTCCAACAATCACAACTAAAAATCTTAGAATAGAAGAATTGTATAACTTAAACGATGATGAGTTTAACAAACAACAAGAGCAAGGTGTTTCAAAGAGGTTAGGAAATTAAAAATTTTTTAATATTTAAATAAAATCTTACGCGTTTAAATAACCAACTAGTAATGAAATAAAAGCACCTACGTGTACGACCATTATTGCTTTATCTTTCCACATAACTCCAACTGCAAACCAAAGAAAAATTCCTAAAAAAAATAAATAAACATTATAGGGAGTCATGTTTAAACCAGTCATCCCATAACCAATTAATTGAATGATGGTTGCTATCCATTTTACATAATCAACAAATTTTATGTCTTTCATTGTAAATTTATAAATTAATCTCAAGTTTCATATCACTTGAAACAGTGAAGGAAGCATCTTCAAATGAAGGTGGTCCAAACTTACCTTTGGCATTATTACTAAAACCAAATTGCTCTTTTGGTACACCAAACAAATTTCTATCCATTTTATTATTGTAGTTCTTATCAACAAAAATACCGATAGCATAAGTACCATCTGGTAATTCAAATGTGTAAGTGACACTGCCAGTTTCAACATCTTCGATTACACCTTGAATAATGCCTTTTGCTGCACCACCTTTTTCACCATCATCATTTTCAAATACCTCTGCATCATCATAAATAGCTAAATGCATTTCACCTTTTTTCTCAATATTATTAACTTTAACACTTACAGTTGCAGCATAAGTGTGAGATGTAGTAATAAGAAACGGTAAGATAAAAATTACAAATATATTTTGATAAAATTTAAACATGACTTTATTATTCAACGAAGCACACCCTATACCACTTCACGCTATTATAGCAATGATTGCCATAATTTTAGGTGGTATTCAACTTTCTATGAAAAAAGGTGGACCAATTCATAAATTGTTAGGTCGTATATGGGTAAGCTTAATGCTGATTGTAGCGATAACTTCCTTTTTTATACATAAAACAAAAATGTGGGGAGATTATAGTCCTATACATTTATTGAGTTTATGGACAATTTTTATACTAGGTGTTGGTATTTATTATGCACGTGTAGGAAATATTAAACGTCATAAACAAGTAATGATCGCAACATATTTTTTTGCTCTAATTTTAACAGGCTTTTTTACTCTTATGCCAGGACGTGTCATGCATCAAATTTTGATAGGCTGACAATACTAAAATTAAGATCTTTTTGTTTATACGTTTATAGATTTTGTTAAATTGTGTTTAGCTAATAATAAAAACATATCGTTGAGAAATTCACCAGGTATATCTCTATCAAAACATGTTTTGCAGCTAAGATTATCTTTATTAATCAATACATGAGCAAAGGCTTTATTTACATTAGAAAAAGGGTTTCCAAAATCTAGTTTTTGACCTTCAGAAAATGAAATTCTGATTATATCACTTAATTCTTCAGACATCTTTTTTGCATCTTTATAATTACCGTTTGTAACATTATTACAAATTTCTCTTAAAATTTTACCAAAACAATTTGCTGAGCTTAATAAAAATCCATCATATTTTCCGTTTGGTTGTAAATGATCAAAATAATTTTCCTCTGCTCCTCTTAAAAATATTAAATCGTTAAAATTAATTCCAGAATTCACAACATCGTCTTTTCCACTAGTATCTTTAAATAATTGAATTCTATCTTGAAAATTATCTTTTAATATTTTTAATGTTTCAGGTTCAATATTACATTTTACTACTTGGGGCAGTTGATAGATAGAAATCGGCAAATATGTATTTTCAATAATACGTTTAAAATGTGAAATAATTTCTTCTTGTTTGATGTTTTCATCAACGGGAGCACATAAAGTTAATCCAAAAAATCCTGCAGAGGATCCATTTTTAATTATATATCTTTCTATGATATCCGTTCTTCTTAGAACATCTTCTGTTGTTTTTCCAAATGCTCCAAATAAAACTTTGTTATCTTTTTTAATTAAAGAATTATCATTTAATATATCTAACCAATTGATTATTAATTCATCAGTTAAATTCCATCCATCTCCTGTAGTTCCGCAAACCAAGAATTGTTTTACATATGGGTCTAACCAGTTGATGTGTTTTTGAATAAGCTTTTCATCTAGCTCTAAATTTTTTGTGTTTTGATAATGAGAAATAATTGGGACCCAAAGTGGATCAAATGATTTAGATTTATTCATGTAATTAGTAATTACACGAAATAAAAAATAAATTTTCTCTATTATTACTAATTTATAGTTGAATATTAGTAAATTTTATAAGATATTTGATAAATATTAATAAAATTTATTAAAAATATGGATGAAGTTGATAAAAAAATTGTAAAAATACTTAAAAATAACAGTAAAACTACACTTCAAAATATAAGTGAGAAAATAAATTTAAGTATTGCTCCTACTGCAAGAAGAATAAATCAATTAGAAGAAAACAATATAATTAAAAATTATTCAGTAAATATTGATGAAACCTCACTTGGTTATAAATTTCCTGCATTTATATTTATTAGCTTAGAAAAACAGCAATCAAAAAACTTTGATAAATTTGAGAAAAAAATTTTAAATTTTCCTGAAGTTGTTGAGTGTTGGTTAATGACTGGAGATAAAGATTATTTAATACGAATTGCAGTTAAAGACGTTGAGGAATTTAAAGATTTTTTAACTAAAAAACTAACTGTAATAGAGGGCGTTTCTTCTGTTGAAACCTCTATACCTTTGAGTAGAGTAAAGTCGGAATACTCACGTGTGGAATAAATTTTAACAATAAATATAACAATTCATTAAAATAATATTACAATTCAGTTACAATCCACAATTTTATAAACAAATCCTGCTCCAATAGTGCTCCAATGACATTGGTTCTTTTATTTAGAATAACCTTTTAGATTTTGTATTTCTATTTTATCAACTAAATATGATCTCATATCTTCCCAAAACATATTTGATGAATATTCTTCATAACCTTGAGTTGCACCAGACTTAATACAATTGTTTCCTAGCCACTCTCTTTGATCTTTTTCATATCCTTTTTTTTCTGAGTCCCATTCACCAGTTCCGTCTCTTTTTTTTATAATTTGATATAAGTTGTTTTTATAATTAATCGAACAATTAGGTAAAAGGGTTAAACTATTAGATACAAATTTCGTTGGAGGATACATAGGGCTTTCAAAGTGATGACCTCCTGAATATGCTAATAAATGAATATTTTCAAAACTTCCTGAATCTTTTAAATCTTTACATATTGATCCAGGAGTAGAGTCATCCCAAGTACCATTAACTGCAACGAGTTGCACATCCTTATTAAACTTAGCCTCAAACCTATCAGGGCAAGCAGCATTAATCATAAATCCTTTTGAGACCAATTTCATTGAGGGGTATTTATCAATGTAATCTTGCCAACCTGCTTTAAAAATTGCTAGTGCACCCGTTGATGATGCAATCAATATAACTTCTTTAGGCTCACTAAATTTTTTTGTTACCGCTTTAATTGTTGCTATAGCATCATACATAATCATTGATGATGTATAAGAACCAGTAAACTTTTTTTGGTATCTTGGTTCAGCTCCAAATACTATTGCTGTTGCAAATCCAAATTCGCTAACTTGTTTTTCATAGAATTTCTCATCATCCATATTAGGTGTGCTTGATGGAAGAACAATAATTAACCCGTTACTTAAATTATCAAGATTTCTTAATTCAACACGTATTTTCTGTTTTTTTCCTTCATCTTTAAGAAGAGAAATTTCATGATAGACATTTTTTGAAGTAACTTTGATTTCAGTAACCTTTCGATCATCATCAAAAGAAATTTTTTCAGGTAAATCTCCAACTTTTGTAAATACTATGTCACAATTTTTTTCATAATCTCCATTTTTACTGTACCTTTTTGCTAATAGTTTGCCTTCGATTTTTTGACCTTCAATTTCTAGCTTCCCTTTAATTTTGTATTTTTTATCTTTCCTCTGAGCTTGAATTGAAAGATTACCCTTTTTATTTAATTTATATTTTTTTATATTCCATCTACCACCACCACCTTTATCATTCGAAATAACACCATCTTCAATTATAAATCTACTACCATCATATTTTGGCTCTGGTTCATTAGTGCAGAAATGGCTGTAAGTGTATGCACCATTAAATTTTGATATAGCTTTTTTTTCTTCTGCAAAAGAATTTGAAAATATAAATAAAAAAAGAGTAAATACTCCTAAAACTTTTTTCATATCTTAGTATTAACAAATTCTAAATTGTGAGTCTAATCACTGCAAATCCTGCTCTAATAGTGCGTCAATGACATTGGTTCTTTAGTAATCACTTTATTTATGAATGGGATATTGTTAATCTTTAAATAATAAAATTTATTTATGAAAGTAGCTGTAATTCAACATCCACCCAAATATCTTAACTTACAAAAAACTATAGATTTAGGAGTTGAACTTATTGAAACTGCTGCTGGCCAAGGGTCTAAATTAGTTGTGTTTCCTGAGGCTTGGTTTCCTGGATATCCAGAATATGTTTGGAGGTTAAAACCAGGTGGCGAGATGAG
>NZ_CVST01000037.1 GCF_001180225.1 Candidatus Pelagibacter communis
TAAAACATCTTTTCCCTCTAAGCTAATTGGTATGGATTGACTTTGAATAGGGGTCGGAGTTCTAAATTCAGCCAATTCAATTGATCTTTTTAATTTATTTTCAATATTTAAATCAGAGAAGTTCATTATGTTGGGATTGATATAAATTTTAAGTAATTGAGTGTCTGCTTATATCTTTTTGTACCAAATACAATAAATAGTTTGAGAGGATTAATCTCTAAAGTTTACAAAATCTATTGGAAGTCCAATATCAATAGCTTTAATTGCTGCTATAGCTTCTTGAAGATCATCTCTTTTTTTACCATCAACTCTTAATTCATCCCCTTGGATTTTAACCTGAATTTTAAGTTTAAGTTTTTTAATATCAGCTATAACTTTTTTAGCATTTTCCTGGCTAATACCTTCTTTAAGTTCACTTACTTGTCGAATGGCTCCACCTGAAGCGCCTTCTGAACTTTTAACTTCCAAAACTCTTGGATCTACTTTTCTTCTTACTAAATGTGTTTGTAACAATTCATTTACTTGCTTTAATTTTAATTCATCAGGAGCATTGGTTGTAACTGATTTATCTTTTCGCTCTATAGTGATGTGAAGTCCTTTAAAGTCATATCGATTGCTTATTTCTCTCAAACAATTTGCTAAAGCATTATCAAATTCTTGATAATTAATTTTACTTATTAC
>NZ_CVST01000038.1 GCF_001180225.1 Candidatus Pelagibacter communis
GATTAAAGCTAATTGTAAATTTTTAACCACAGAAACATCACCTATTGAAGTCAAAACTAATCAGATAAATGGCTCAAATATTCAAAAAGGTGGAAGAATTCAAGCGCTTTCACTCTTAAATAGTTTTTTAGAACAAAGATCTGAAAATTATCAAAAAGAAATGTCTTCACCAATTACGGGTGAAGTTGCTTGTTCAAGATTAAGTCCTCACATTACTTATGGAACTATTTCATTGAGAGAAATTAATCATGCAATTGATAATGCTAAACAAATAAATATGTCTTTTAATAAAGTTAAATCTTTAAGATCCTTTAGAAGTAGACTTGCATGGCACTGTCATTTTATTCAAAAACTTTATGATGAGCCTGAAATTGAATATCAAAATATGAATAGGGCTTATGATGGTATTAGAGAAAATGATTTTAATGAACAGTATCATCAAGCGTGGAAAGATGGTTTAACTGGCTATCCTTTTGTTGATGCTTGCATGAGATATCTAAAATCTAATGGATGGATTAATTTTAGAATGAGAGCTATGCTCGTATCCTTTGCATCATACCAACTTTGGCTTGATTGGAGAAAAACTAGCAAACATTTAGCTAGATTATTTACTGATTATGAACCTGGAATTCATTATTCTCAGTTTCAAATGCAATCAGGCACAACTGGTATCAATACTATTAGAATTTATAACCCTATTAAACAATCAACAGATCAGGATCCAGAAGGTGAATTTATTAAAAAATGGGTGCCAGAATTAAAAGAAATACCCAATAAATTAGTCCATGAACCATGGAAACTTACTTATATAGATCAAAAGGGACTTGGAATTGAAATAGGAAAACATTATCCAAATCCAATTGTTGATCACCATTCTTCATCGAAGATTGCAAGGGATAAGATTTGGATGGTTAAAAAAACAGAAGAGGCAAAGTTTAACGCTAAAAAAATCCTGGAAAAGCACGCAAGTGCTAAGGGCAGACGGTAAATATCTTATATCACAATTTTGTTTACGACTGTTTTGAAATAGAATATCGTCCACCACATGAATCTAAACTTATCTACACATCACCATAGACTTGCAAGAGTAGGTTTAAGTTCAAGACTTTCCTCTAAATTATTTAGCTTATTACTTCAAAAAGTAGACTGTAAAAATCATTTAAATTCTTCAACGCCCACGAAATTGTAATCCTTTCTTTTTTTAAAAAAATTAATTTTAATTAAAGGAGAATTATGGAAATAAAAAATATTGTTAACTTAAAAGATTACCCAATTGATCAGACAGGATCAAAAGAGTATCAAGGTTTAATTACTAAAAATAGAGAGCTACTTGATAAAGATGGATGTTGTGTTTTACCAAACTTTGTACTTAGCGAGTCTTTGAAAAGAATGAAGGAAGAAGTTGAAAGAAATCTTCCCAAAACTCATTGGACCAAAGATCATCACAACCCTTATTTTTCAAAAGATGATGAAAATTTATCAAAAGATCATCCAAAGAGAGTATTTTCATTTAGAGAAAGTGGATACATCAATTCAGATGATTTAGAAGAGCAATCTGATTTAAATAAAATTTACGAGTCTGAAGAAATGTTAAAATTTATTTCAGATAGTTTAGGAGTTTATCCTCTTTATAGATGGTCAGATCCTTTAGGTAAAAATCCATACAGTATCATGCATAAAGATCATTATTTTCCTTGGCACTTTGATGGAAATGAATTTACTTTAAGTATTTTAGTTCAAAAAGCGGAAAAAGGTGGATTGTTTGAATATTCACCAGATCTTAGAAGTACTGAAGATGAAAACTTTGATGAGGTAACAAAAGTTCTTCGTGGTTCAAGAGATAAAGTTAAATCATTAGATCTACAACCTGGCGATCTACAAATATTTAAAGGAAGATTTTCTATGCATAGAGTAACAAAAATAGAAGGAAATACTTCTCGTTACATTGCATTACCAACATACGTAAAAGATAATTACAGAGTAAATAAACCTGAACACTCTAAACAAGTTTACGGTAAAGCACTTCCAATTCATTATGAACGAAATAATGTTGAAGTAGACGGTTTAATGGATTGATATGAAAATAGGTTTTATTGGTTTAGGAAATATGGGGATGCCAATGGCATTAAACTTACATAAATCTAAAAGAATAGATTTATTAGGTTATGATGTAAGTCCTAAATCTTTAAAACAATTTAAATCCAAAAAAGGAAAAGCAACAAGCTCATTAGATGAATTAATCAAGTTTTCTGATGTGATTATCACCTGTGTTCCGGGACCAAAACAAATTAAAGTATTATCAATTGGTAAAGGTAAAATCATCGATCAATTAGGTAACAATAAAATTTGGATTGATTGTTCTACTAATTCTTTAACTTGCTTTAATCTTTTAAAACAAAAGTTAAGTAAAAAAATAAATCAATTTGTTGATGCAACGATATCAGGTGGAAATTTAAAGGCTCAATCAGGCGATTTATCAATTTTTATTGGTGGCAATAAAAAAACAGTAAGTAAGCTTAAGTTTATCTTTAATATATTAGGTAAAAACATTTATTATTTAAATAAACCTGGTGCTGGTTATGCTGCTAAAATTGCACAAGTTAGCCTTTGTTATTTAAACTATCTGTCACTCTCAGAGTCGTTGATGCTTGGAGTAAAGTCAGGGATTAAACCAAAAACAATGTTAGAG
>NZ_CVST01000039.1 GCF_001180225.1 Candidatus Pelagibacter communis
ATTTTCTTTATTTTTTGTCCAAGAGCGATAGTGATCATCCCATTTTCCCAAAAGATTAAAAATACCAAAATTTCTATTTTCATAGCTATCTCCGTTGCCAGTCATTTGTGGTGTAGATATAAATTTATACGACTCTTCAATTGATAATTCATAGTGATTTGACACTGATTGTATAACAACCCTTGGATCTCTAACAATATAAACTGTTCCAAGTGTATTTTCTTGATTAGTAAAATTCTTTTTTTGAACTGTATACCTACCACTGTGAGTTTTGAAAAATTTTACTTTTCCATCAAGATTAATTTTATCTTGTGCTAAAATCCAATTATTCTTTACCTCTTCAAAACTGAAATTATCAACTAAATCTTTGAAATATTTCTTTTCTGGGAATTGATCAATTTTTCTTAAAATTTTAAAATCAAATTTACCATCTTCTGTATAAACTAAAGATGAAATAATTGATCTTAACCATGTGTTTCCACTTTTTGGATATGAAGCCAACCAGAT
>NZ_CVST01000040.1 GCF_001180225.1 Candidatus Pelagibacter communis
ATGTTTTTTTAATTTTATAAATTCCATAAATGGGAATATATGGGAATATATGGGTATTTAAAAAGATAGTCAAATGTTGATTCTCTGCTCAATTAAAGTCATTTTAAGAGGAAAATTCTAAGTAATGATTTGAAATTTGTGAGTTCTTTCATTTATTTGGTTACTGAAATAATGAGGATAATTATTAAAGCTCCATTTAAACTTATACTTCTAGCTATAAAAATAATTATATAGATATTTAATTTTTTTGTTTTTTTAAACTCTGAGGTGCCAGATAAACTATAAGCCGGGTTCTGTCATTTAAACCTATCATTTGTCTAGGCTTAAGATCACTCTTAAGCTCAAGCAACTAACCCTGATGACTAGCCAAGGACGGCTTTTAGTTTTACAACAATGTCATCTCTACTTAGTTTTGCTCCCAGTGGGGTTTTCCAGCGTTCATTGTTACCAATAGAACCGGTGCGCTCTTACCACACCTTTTCACCCTTGCCATGTTATGGCGGTTTATTTTCTGTGGCACTATCCCTAGGGTTTCCCCCGCCAGGCATTACCTGGCACTGTGTCCTTGTAGAGCCCGGACTTTCCTCTTTAAAATAAATTAAAGCGATAAGTCATTTATCTGGCAAAGTGAATTTATAATTAAACTTAAAAATTACAAGATAATTTAATTCAGCTTTTTTATTAGGTTTTCACTTATTAACAAACATTCTTTATCAATTTTTCCATCTATCAATTCTTGTCGAAATCTTCTTTGAAATGCTACTGTGATATTTTTATTATATTTATTTTTATTTATTTTTGAGTTCTTAGGATATCCAATTTTATAAAGATTATTTATAAATTTTATTTTTAATAGATTGCTTAATTTTAATTTTCTATAAACTTTAATTTCATTTGATTTTAACTCATGCCAGATACCTATCTTTTTTTTTGACAAAAATTCCCACGGAAATTTTTCACCTGGATCTCTTTTTCTATCTGGTGCAATATCTGAATGACCTAATACAGATTTTGGATTAATTTTATATTTTTTAATAATATATCTTGTTAATTTAATTAAAGAATAAATTTGTTTTTTTGAAAATTTTTTATACTTAAACTCATGACCAGGATTATTTATTTCAATTCCAATAGAGCTTTTATTTAAAGATTTAAATTTTTTCCAACTAGAAACTCCTGCATGCCAAGCAATATATGAGTCGGGTACCATTCTTAAAATTTCACCGTTATTTTTTATAAAGTAATGGCAACTTACTTTGGACTTAATATCTAATAATTTATCAATAGCTTTTTTCTCATTTTTCATTCCTGTATAATGAAAAATAATGAAATTAATTTTATCTAAACTCCTTTTTTTTGAATCAAAATTAGGTGAATAATTTGGATTAATTTTCATGCTCAATTTGGGGTCTATTTTCACCAATTATTAAACACTTTATCGACATTTTTCTAATTTAAAAATTTCTTTATTATAAGAATTTATATAATATAAAGTGAGCAATGCTTAAGAAAATATTAATAATCTCTGTTCTAATTTTACTACAAGGATTTAATGCCTACGCTGGATCAGATGGAGAAAACACTTTAAACAAAAATAAAACTGAGCAAATAACAAAAACTAGAGACTGCTTTGAAAAGTTAAATAGAGCAACTTTTTCATTTAACCAAGGTCTTGATAAAGCATTATTAAAACCTATTGCAAAAGGATACAGAAAACTACCAGAAGGAGTGCAAACAGGTACAAGTAATGCAGTAAGAAATTTATCTAACTTAATAACAATCCCAAATAATGTTTTACAAGGTGATGTTAAAACTGCATTCGTTAATACGGGAAGATTATTAGTTAATAGTACTGTTGGAATTTTAGGATTTATTGACGTTGCTAATAAAATGGGATTTCCAAAATACGAAAGAGAAGATTACGGTCAGACATTAGGTAAATGGGGATTTGGGCCAGGTTGCTACCTTGTGCTTCCAGTACTAGGACCATCTACCGTTAGGGACACTACAGGATCATTTGTTAATGTATTAGGTGGAGACCCTTGGTATAATGCATCTACTCATGGTAACAATGAATTTTTGAGTGAGGGAGTTTATTTAGCATCTAAAGGTATAAGTGGTATCGAATTTAGAGCAAATAACATAGAGTCACTTGAAAACCTTGAAAAAAATTCAATAGATTTTTATGCCTCTATCAGAAGTCTATATTTACAAGATAGAGAAAATAAAATTAAAAATCTTCAAAGAGGAAACTTAGAAATAATTTTTGAAGATGATAATGGCTGGGAAGAAATCGAAAACAAATAATTAATTATTCCAATAAAATGAAAAAATTACTTATATTATTGGTCTTGTTTAATCTCAATTTAACAAATAGCTTCTCAATTGAAGCAGATGTTTTTGTTCAGTCTACTGTAAATAGAGCTGCTGAAACTTTAAGTAGTGGTTTAACTAAAGAGGAAAGGATGGATGAATTGAAATCGATAGCTTTAGACACAGTTGATATAAGAGGTATAGGTTTCTATTCGCTTGGAGCACATAGGAAAAGTGCGTCTGATGAACAAAAAAATGAATATGAAAAAGTATTCACTGAATATTTTTTACAAAGTTTCTCAAGTAGATTGGCAGAGTATTCTAATCCAATTATAAACGTCGATTCAAAAAAAAAAATAAATGAAAATTACACTATAGTCTCGAGCACTCTTGCGGCGACTGATAAGAGACCAGCTGTAAAAATAGATTGGAGAATTTATACAAAAAATAAGGAACAACCACTTATTAGAGATCTTATTATTGAGGGATTAAGTTTAGCAAGAACTCAGAAAGAGGAATTTAATTCAATTATCCTGAGTGCTGATGGTGATATCAATGCATTAATTTCAAAATTAAGGGATTTTTCAAACAGCTAATAAATTTTGAATATTTCAACTAAATCTGTACTTTTAATTTCAGCTTTAACTTCTTCATTTTTTTTAATTTATTCATCATACAAAGGGACAATTTTATACTTTGTTAATGAAGCATTAGAAGACACTTTTGTAGGTGGAAGTACATCTGATATTTCAATTTACCTGTGGTTTACTATTTCTGGAATTTTAATACTCATAACTCTCATGTTTCTTTTTTTTTTAAAAATAAAAGATTTAAAAAGTCAAAAGATAATTGTTGCGTGTTTAACAGTTTTTTGGATTACAATTTCAATATTTTTAATACTTATAAATTTATCAAATTTTTGGATTTCGTTGATTACATTAACTGTTGGTGTTCTTTCATTTTTAGCTACGAAAAATCTCAAAAAAATAATAATTGCTGAATTAAATAAAAAAGGGTTAACGGATAAAGAAATACACCTTTTGCAGAAACTAGCAGGTATATCAAAAGATTAATTATGGTGGGCCCGCCAGGACTCGAACCTGGGACCAATACATTATGAGTGTACTGCTCTAACCAACTGAGCTACAGGCCCAAAACAATAGTTAGTTATATCATTTTTATTAACTTATCAATTAAAGATAAGTGAATAATGGTGGGCCGTGTTGGTTACGCTCCAACTACCCCTGCAATGTCAATGCAGTACTCTACTATTGAGCTAACGGCCCAATCTAACTTTCTAAGAAACTTTTTAGTTGTTTAGATCTACTTGGGTGCTTTAATTTTCTAAGAGCCTTGGCCTCAATCTGCCTAATTCTTTCTCTTGTTACAGAAAACTGTAAACCTACTTCCTCTAAAGTGTGATCGGTATTCATACCTACCCCAAATCTCATTCTTAATACTCTTTCCTCTCTTGGGGTTAAGGTAGATAGAATTTTTGTAGTTGCCTCTCCAAGGTTAGATTTAATGGCTTGCTCTAATGGAGCTAAAGCTTTCGTATCTTCTATAAAGTCTCCTAAACTACTATCTTCTTCGTCACCAACTGGTTTCTCAAGAGAAACTGGTTCTTTAGAAATTTTTAATACTTTTCTAACTTTGTCTAACGGCATTCTTAATTTTTGTGCCAACTCTTCTGGAGTAGCTTCTCTTCCAAACTCACTAAGTATTAACCTTTGAGTTCTGACAATTTTGTTTATAGTTTCAATCATATGAACAGGTATACGAATTGTTCTTGCTTGATCTGCAATTGATCTAGTAATTGCTTGTCTAATCCACCAAGTTGCATAAGTTGAAAATTTATATCCCCTTCTGTACTCAAACTTATCAACTGCTTTCATTAACCCAATGTTACCTTCTTGAATTAGATCTAAAAACTGTAATCCTCTATTTGTGTATTTTTTAGCTATTGAAATTACTAATCTAAGATTAGCTTCAACCATTTCCTTTTTGGCTATTCTTGATTCTTTTTCACCCTTTTGAACTCTACTTACTAGTTTTTTGAAATCAGTTACTGAAATTCCTAATTTGTGACTTATTTCAATAAGTCTTTCTCTAATATTTTTAAATTCATCTTTATTTTTAGCAAAAAATTGCTTCCAAACTAAATTAGTATCTAAAAACTTTTTAAGATTAGGATTAATTTCGTTTCCTACATAAAACTTTATAAATTCGTTTCTTGGTATTTTTTGATCCATTGCAAGTCTTAAAAGATTTCCTTCTAAAGAAATTATTTTTTTATTCTCAACATAATGTTTTTGAACAAGTTCTTCTAAAACAGAAGGAGATAATTGAAGTGATTTAATATTTTCTAAAATATCATTTACAATTTTTTCATAGCCTTTTTCTTTCGCAGGTGTAAAATTCTGAGAATTTAAGACACAATCTAACTTTTCTTTCTGATACTTAATTAGTTTTGTATATTCTTTGGTTAATGTATTTACTGTTTTTAATACTTTAGGTTTAATTTCTGTCTCCATTGCAGCAAGAGTAGGATTGAAATCATCATCTTCATCTGAAGAACCATCTTCTTTATCTGTTTCACCAGCATTTTTTTGTTTAGCACTTGGTCCTGTTGACTCATCTTCCATATAGTTTGTATCGATATCTATAATTTCTCTAACTAATATTTCATCTTTTTGAAGTTTGTCATTCCACTCAAAAAATTGTTGTGCTGTTATTGGACTTTGTGATAACGCAATTAACATTACATCCTTTCCAGCTTCTATTCTTTTTGCAATTGCAATTTCACCTTCTCTTGAAAGTAACTCAACACCTCCCATTTCTCGAAGATACATTCTGATAGGGTCGTCACTTTTCTCAATTGTTTTGCCTTCTTCTTTATTTGAATTTTCTTTTTTTCTTAGTACTTTAAAATCTGATTTTCTTTCAACTAATGAAATATTTTCATCTAAGATATGGATAAAAGCTTGAGCAAGATTTTCGTCTGACAAATTTCTTTTACCTAAAGATTTGCTTAATTCTTCGTAAGTTATAAAGCCTCTATGGGTTCCTCGACCCATTAGTCTAGCAAATGATTTTGTAATAATTCTTTCCACAGCGATAAAGTTGAAAGTCTTATATAATGTCAAATCTGTAAAAATCCATTACAAATTTGTCCAGATTAATTGAGATTCTGCTTTTTTTTGAGCTCTTTTAGCTCATTAAATGTGCTCTCACTCATATCGACTGAAAACTTCGATTCTAACTCTTGAATTCTAAACTCAAGATCATAATTCATTAAATCTCGTGAAATATCATCAAGCAATTCAATGATTTTCTGGTCATCTTCAGAATTATTTTTTAAAATATATTTTATTGGTGCAAATTTATTTATTTTTTCAATTATCTGACTATCCAAATTTAAATCCTGAACAGCTATTTGATTTTCAGATTTTAAAGCTTCAATTATTTGATTAAAGATTTTTTTATTAACTTCAGTAAATAATTTAATATTTTCAATCAAATGAATATTTGATTGTATTAAGTTTAAATTATTAATTACCAAATAAATTAAAGAAAATTCTTTAAGCTCAACTCCAGATAAAGATTGGCTTTCATTATAATACTTCTTTGTAGTATCTAAAGATTTAGTAGGTTTTTTATAATTTTTTTTATTTTTTTGATTTGAATGAGGAGTTAATTCTGCAATTTTCTCTAAAAAATATTCTAATACATACTTTTTTATATAATCATCCTTAATAGTATTTGTTACCTCTCTTAATCTTTTTTCGAAAATAGCCATAGAAGAAGGGTTGTTTTCAGTTTGTTTTTTGTAGTGACTAAAAATAAATTGATGAATTGATAACTTAGATTGTTTAGTAAATTCTATGAAATTAGCTTTTCCATTTTTATTCACATAACTGTCAGGGTCTTCTTTGTTTGGTAAAAATAAGAATGAAATTTGTTTTTCTGGTTTTAATTCTTTAATTGAATTTTCTGCAGCTCTTAATGCTGCTTTATAACCACTTTCATCACCATCAAAACATATAATTATATCATCAAAAAATTGGTTAAGAATTTGAATTTGTTTATCAGTTAGTGAGGTACCAAGATTTGCAACAGCATTATAAATTCCATTTTTACTTAACCCAACAACATCCATATAACCCTCGACTAAATAAATATGATCTAATTTGTTTGATAATTTTCTAGCTAAATCTAGATTGTATAAGTTTGATCCTTTTTTAAAAAATAAAGTTTCAGGTGAGTTAATATATTTTGCAAGATAATCTAGGTTTTCTATTATTCTTCCACCTAAAGCAATTGGTTGACCAGTTATGTTATTAATTGGAAAAATTAATCTTCCTCTAAATCTTTCGACATAAATCTTCTTTTTTTCATCTAAATAAAATAACCCAGTTTCAATTAAAGTTTGTTCACTATATTTATTTTTTAATTGCTCAAATATATTTGGATTTTTTTCAACATATCCCATTTTGAATTTTTTTACGTCTTCTTTACTTAAAGATCGATTTTTTAAATATTCTCTAGCATTTGAATATTGTTCATTTTTAATTAATTCATTATGGTAAAAATCAACATATTCATTAAAGATTAATTTATATTCATTCCACTTTTTTTCTCTTTCTTCATCTTTTTTTGAAAACAAATAAGGTTGCATGCCAGCTAGTTGCGCCAAATGCTTAACGGCTTCTCCGAACTTTAAATTTTGAGTTTTCATTATAAAATCAAAAATATTTCCATGTTCTGAGGTAGCAAAACAATGATAAAATTCTTTTTCATCATTAACTGTAAATGAAGGTGTTTTTTCGTTTTTAAATGGAGATAAACCTACAAATTCTTTACCTCTTTTTTTTAATGAAACTGTTTTTGAAACAACGGTAGACACTTTCAACCGTGTCTTAATTTCATCTAAATACTCTTTGGGGTATTTCATTAACTATTCAATAATTCCTTAATTATTGATCCAGCTTTAGAAAAATCAATTTCATCAGAATGAGATTTCTTTAACTCACCCATTATTTTGCCCATATCTTTAATCGAACTAGCACCTAATTTTGAGATTAATTCAGCGCATAATTTTTTTGTGTCCTCTTCACTCATTTGTTTAGGCAAAAAACTAGTTAAAATATCATATTCATTTTGTTCAACTTCTAACAGATCTGTTCTGTTATTTTTTTTATAAATCTCAATAGATTCGGCTCTTTGTTTAACCATTTTTTTAAGAAGCTTTTTAATATCTTCATCATCTGTATCTTTTTTGTTGGGCCCAGAACGATTTGCAATGTCTAAATCCTTAATAGAAGATAAAATTAACCTGTAGGTTGATATTTTATTTTTATCTTTTGATTTTAGAGCATTTTTATATTCGTTTTCGATAGTGTTCTTTAATGACATAATTTTTTTAATCTACTTCAAAGAAAAAATTCTTCAAAAGAAAAATTGTTTTTTTACAATTTTATAATACATCTCTGTTGCGATAATAAAGCAATTATTGTATTAACCTTTAACTCATGAGTTGTAATTGATCAAAAATTCAAAAAAAATAAACTCAAAAAATAATCATCAAATTAATACAGGCGTTTTAGTTCTTGAAAATAAGAAAGTTTTTAAAGGAATTGGTATTGGCTACGAAGGTGAGGCAACTGGAGAAGTGTGTTTTAATACTTCTTTAACTGGTTACCAGGAAATTATCTCAGATCCTTCTTATGCGGGTCAAATTATCAATTTTACATTTCCCCATATTGGAAATGTAGGTACTAACAAAGAAGATATAGAGTCTGACAAGATATGGACTAAGGGTGTGATTTTTAATTCAGAAATAACTGATCCATCAAACTATAGAGCTTTTTTACATCTGGATGCATGGCTTAAGAAGAACAAAATTGTTGGACTCACTGGTCTTGATACTAGAAGTCTAACTAATTTTATCCGAGATAAAGGAGCACCAAGAGGAACAATTGCTTTCTCAAAAAAACAAAAATTCAATATAAGCAAATTAACAAATACTACTTTAAAATGGAGTGGATTAAAAAATCTAGATCTCGCTAAAGAAGTATCGACTCCAAAAAATTATATTTGGAAGGGTTTTAAAACTTGGAAAAAGAAAGATGGATTTGTAAAAAATAAAAAAAATCAATTACATGTTGTTGCAATAGATTATGGAGTCAAAAAAAATATTTTAAGATATTTTTCTGATTTTAATTGCAAAGTGACAGTTGTGAATTGCAAAACATCTGCTGAAAAAATTTTAAGTCTTAAACCAAATGGAATATTTTTATCAAACGGTCCTGGAGATCCAGCTGCTACAGGAAAGTATGCTATAAATATAATTAAAAACCTTATTAAAAATAACATTCCAATATTTGGCATTTGTTTGGGTCACCAGATTCTCGCTTTAGCACTTGGTGGTAAAACAAAAAAAATGAAGTTAGGTCATAGAGGTGCAAATCATCCTGTAAAAAATTTAATTCATGACAATGTAGAGATCACTAGTCAAAACCATGGCTTTGAAGTTGTTAAAGAAACTTTAACAAAAAATATTCAAGTCACTCATAAATCATTATTTGATAATAGTATTGAGGGTATTAAGTTAAAAAATAAACCTGTATTTTCAGTTCAATATCACCCCGAGTCTAACCCTGGACCACAAGATAGTGTCTATTTATTTCAAGAATTTATTAACAACATGAAAAAAAATGCCAAAAAGAAAAGATCTTAAAAAAATATTAGTAGTAGGTGCTGGTCCAATTATTATTGGCCAAGCATGTGAGTTTGATTATTCAGGAACACAAGCTTGTAAAGCTTTAAAAGATGAAGGTTATAAAGTTGTTTTAATTAATTCTAACCCTGCAACCATTATGACAGATCCAGATGTTGCAGACAAAACCTATATAGAGCCAATCACTTTAGAGGTTCTAGAGAAAATTCTTATAAAAGAAAAACCTGATGCAATTCTACCAACAATGGGAGGCCAAACTGCTCTCAATCTTGCAATGGAAGCAGAGAAAAAAGGAATATTGCAAAAATACAAAATAGAACTTATTGGGGCAAATTCTAAAGCAATTTCTAATGCTGAAGATCGAAAGAAATTTAGAAAAAATATGATTGATATTGGTTTAGATTTACCAAAATCTGAGATTGTTAATAATATCAATCAAGCTTCTAAAGTTCTAAATAAAATTGGTTTGCCTGCAATTATTAGACCTGCATTTACTCTAGGTGGTCTAGGTGGTGGAATAGCAAAGAATAAAAAAGAATATCTTAAAATTATAAAAAATGGATTACACGAGTCACCAGTTAGCCAGGTTCTTGTAGAAGAGTGTTTAGAGGGTTGGAAAGAATTTGAGATGGAAGTTGTAAGAGATAAAAAAGATAATTGTATAATTATCTGTTCAATAGAAAATATTGATCCGATGGGAATTCACACAGGAGATTCTGTAACTGTTGCTCCAGCTTTAACTCTTACTGATAAAGAATATCAAGTTATGAGAAATGCCTCTATTGCATGTTTAAGAAAAATTGGAGTTGAAACAGGTGGATCCAATGTTCAATTTGCAATCAATCCAAAAAATGGACGAATGGTTGTTATTGAAATGAATCCAAGAGTATCTAGATCATCAGCACTTGCATCTAAAGCAACTGGGTTTCCAATTGCAAAAGTAGCGGCTAAGCTCGCGGTTGGTTATACATTAGACGAACTTAAAAATGAGATTACAAAAGTAACACCTGCTTCTTTTGAACCAAGTATTGATTATGTAGTAACTAAAATACCAAGGTTCACTTTTGAAAAATTTTCTACCTCGCCAGCTACTTTAGGTACTTCAATGAAATCTGTTGGTGAGGCAATGGCAATTGGAAGAAATTTCAAAGAGTCTGTTCAAAAAGCATTGGTTTCTCTAGAAACTGGTTTTTCTGGTTTTGACCAAATATTCAATTTAAATAAAAAACAAATCGAAAAAAAACTTAAAGATCATATTCCAAACAAAATGCTTCTTGTTGCGGAGGCTTTAAGAAAAAAAATTAGCTTAAAAAGAATATATAGTTTATCTAAAATTGATCCTTGGTTCTTAGGGCAAATTAAAGAAATTGTTGATAACGAGTTAGTCATAAAAAAAAGAGGTCTTCCAATAAATTATAATGAATTTAATAGAATTAAATCTATTGGTTTTTCAGATAAAAAATTAGCTGAACTTACTAATTCATCAGAAGATACAGTAAGAAGAAAAAGAACAGCTCTAAAAGTGCTACCTGTATATAAAAAAGTTGACACCTGTGCTGCTGAATTTAAATCATTTACGCCTTACATGTACTCAACTTATCAAAGAAATTTTTCAATTAGCACCGAATGTGAGGCAGATCCATCTAATAGAAAGAAAATAATAATTCTAGGTGGTGGCCCTAACAGAATAGGCCAAGGGATTGAATTTGATTATTGCTGTTGCCAGGCAAGTTTTTCATTAAAAGACGCAGGTTTTGAAACCATCATGGTTAATTGTAACCCAGAGACTGTATCTACTGATTATGATACAAGTGATCGGTTATACTTTGAACCTTTGAAGGAAGAGTATGTATTTAACATTATTAAAAAAGAGCAAGAAAAAGGAAATTTAATAGGAGTTATTGCTCAGTTTGGAGGACAAACTCCAATTAAGCTTGCTAAATTTTTAAATGATAACAAACTTCCAATTTTAGGAACGCAATATAACTCTATAGATTTGGCGGAAGATAGAGATCAATTTAGAAATTTATTAATAAAATTAAATTTAAAACAAGCTGATAGTGGAATTGCAAAAACATTTAAAGAGGCAATTAAAATATCAGAAAAAATTGGTTTACCACTTGTGGTTAGGCCTTCATATGTTCTAGGTGGAAGAGCAATGGAAATCGTCCACGAAAAAAGTCAGTTAAAAAACTTCGTTGAAGAAGCATTTAAAGCAGCAGAGGAAAATCCAATTCTAATTGATAAATTTCTAGATCATGCAATGGAAGTTGATGTGGATGCAATTTCTGATGGTAAAGATGTTTATGTAGCAGGTATCATGCAACATATTGAAGAGGCAGGAATTCATTCTGGGGACTCAGCATGTAGTTTACCACCAATATCTATTAAACCATACCTTATAAAAGAAATTGAAAACCAAACAAAGAAACTAGCTCTAGCTTTAAATGTAAAAGGTTTTATGAACATTCAATATGCAATCAAGAAAGATGAAATTTATATTATTGAAGTAAATCCTCGTGCTAGTAGAACTGTGCCGTTTGTATCAAAAGCAAAAGGAATTCCACTTGCAAAGATTGCATCAAGAATAATGGCTGGAGAAAAGCTTTCTAAATTTAATCTTAAAGATAAATCAAAAGGAATGTATGCAGTAAAAGAAGCTGTATTTCCTTTTAATAAGTTTCCTAATAGTGATTTACTTTTAGGACCTGAGATGAAATCTACAGGTGAAGTAATGGGATTTGACAAAGATTTTGGAATGGCTTTTGCTAAAAGTCAGATTGCTGCTGCTAATTCACTTCCAAAAGAAGGTCTTGCATTTATATCCTTAAAAGACTCCCACAAAGATGAGGGTATTGATTTAGCAAGTCAGCTGATAAAACTTAACTTCAATTTATGTGCAACAAAAGGTACTGCTGAATACATACAAAAACATGGAATGAAGTGTAAAATTATTAACAAAGTTAGCAGTGGTAGTCCTCACATTGTAGATGTATTAGACTCAAATAAAATTGCACTTGTAATTAATACTGGTGGTGGAAACAGTGAGCACAGATTAAATGATGCTATTGCACTTCGAAGAGCAACTCTTAAAAATAAAGTTCCATATTGTACAAACATGTCTACTGCTCTTGCATGTTTGGAGGCAATTAAATCTTTAAAAACTAAGAAGCTAGAAGTTCAAGCTATTCAATAAATGTCTATAGAAAAATTATATATTAAGCATAGATTATAATATAAATTTTATTTTAAAAAAAACCCAATTTGGGTAAAAAGTCACTTCATGCATTTACAAAATTACAAAATAATCGAAGATTTAGTCGCTTCAATATATACAAAAGATATATCAGACTTTGGTGACAGATCTTATTACCCTCAAATATTAAAATTAGTAAGCAGAATTAATTTAAAAAATTTCACAAATGAGAATCTAATTTGTGAAAATGAGGTTTTTTGCTCTACTTCAAATGGAGCAAGTATTAATTTAATTTCAAGAAGTCTTGGGCTTCCAAGGGAAACTGTTAGAAGAAAAGTTACAGAATTAATTAAACTTAATTGGTTGATTAGAGATAATTCAAAAATTTATGTATCCCAAGAATGGAGAAAGAAAAATTTAGAAAATAATGAAATAATTCTTAAAGAATTAATTGAGCTTTCTACTAAAATTTAAATTATGAACAATATTCAACATATAATTTTAAAAAATAAAAAACTAAATGATGTTGTGGTGCCTAAAGCTTATTTAGAAAATAATGAATATAACACTAAGTTAAGCTATGAAGAAATGATAACTAAGATCAAAGTAAAAGAAAATAAGAAGAAGAAACTAATCTATTTAGTATCAACTGTTTCTGCGATCGCATTAATTGCTGCAAGCTACTCCTAGGCACAATTTTTTAAATTAAGTTCAATATTTACCATCAAGCAATAACATTTAAATTTAATGATTTTGTTGACTACGTATTTACTCTGATTATATTCAAATTATGGGTTATCCAGAAAAAACTGAAAATGATGTGTTGATTATCTCAGTCAGTGGAGAAATAGATCTAGAAAATTCAGGAAACTTAAGACAACAAGTACACGGGGCTCTAGATGACAATAAAGCTGTGTCAGTTGATATGAGCGCTGTAAATTACATTGATAGTTCAGGAATTGCAGTACTCATTGAAAGCAAACAAAGAGCTGGAGAAGGAAGTAAAGAATTTAAAATAGTTAAACCTAGCGAAGCTGTAGTTTCAGTTTTAAAACTTGCAAAACTAATAAGTTTTTTTGATATCGAAAATTAATCTTAAAAATATTAGAAAGTTTAAAGCTCTCAATTATTAATCGTAATCAGCGTCTGTATCTATAGCATCTGAGCCTGTATGCCATGCGCCATGGTCTGATAAATTCCAACCACAATCTGCTTGAGCATCTGCAGCACTACTACCAAAATATTTACCACCAATTGATTTATGTGAATAATCTCCAGTGTCTCTGTGTATTATCACTCTAAATCTAGCTTTTGCCATTGGACAACCACCACCTGAACCATATCCTCCTGTAGATTTATAACAGAACATTTGGATTTGACCTCGCTTATGATTTCCCCAGGCTTCATTATCAATTGTAATACTTGTTTTATTAGGTTTCCATGGATTCTTAAATTTAGAATTATCTGTTCCACCACCTAAAAAATAATTTTTCATTGAAATTAAGAATTGTTTACAAGTGGTGTCAGAATTAACCATGTCGCCTGTTAAATTACCACCATCGTCATATTCAGGAGTTGCACTTCCAAGGTCATTTTGAATAATAATAGTTTCTGTGTCCATATATTTTGTAATTGTTGTATAGTTTTGCTCTAATACTTTTAATCTAGTAGAATCTACATAACTTTGATAGCCAACTACGCCGACACCTGCTAGGACACCAATAATTGCAACCACTACTAAAAGTTCAACTAAAGAAAATCCTTTTTGAGTTTTCATTATTAATATATTATTAATTAAAATTTTAATCAGTTATATAAATAACAATATATATCAAATTCAAATATTGAAGTAAATTAAAGTTCGCATTATATCAAACAGCTAAGGTATTTATTTCATTATATTAAATATTAAATGATCAAAGAATTAATAGATTTAATTTCGGCTAACATAATAGGGAATAAATTTAAAATTAAAATTTCTGTAGCCACCATTTTGAGTGGAGGTCATATATTAATCGAAGATCTTCCAGGTACTGGAAAAACTACTTTTGCAAAATCTTTAACAAATGCAATGAATTTAAAATTTAAAAGAATTCAATTTACATCTGATTTGTTACCAAGTGATATAATTGGATACACATTCTTAAAAAATAACGAATTTGTTATTAACAAAGGTCCAATATTTACAAATATAGTTCTCGCAGACGAGTTAAATCGTGCAAGTCCAAAAACACAAAGTGCTTTTCTAGAGTCTATGGAAGAAAAAACTGTCACAATTGATAAAGATACCTTTAATCTTCCAATTCCTTTTTCTGTTATTGCAACACAAAATCCTTCAGACCTATCCGGCACTTCTTTATTACCTGAATCGCAACTAGATCGTTTTACTATTTCATTTTCTTTAGAGGAACTAAGTAAAGATCAAAGAATAGAATTACTAAAAAATGAGATAAACAATAATTCAATTAAATCAAATTTTTCGTATGATCAAACTATCAAAGATATTAGCCAGATAAATATCAATGATAGTGTAATTGAATATTTAGATAATGTATCTCAATTTATAAAGAATAATTTTAATAATATTCATATTTCTCCAAGATGCTTAAAACAAACAATCAGTCTTTCAAAATCATTAAGTTACTTAAACTCAAATAAATATGTAACATATCAAGAAATTAAGGATGTCCTTCCTTATATACTTCGTCATCGATTGAATATTGTTGAAAAAAAGGAATTTATTGAATTTATGAAAAATGAAGTTTTAAAGAAAGTTCCTCTACCTGATGAAAAATAGTTTTTGGAAAAAGTTTTTTTTAAAAAAATCTCTAAAATATCTTAACACTATCAGTAGAAAAAATTTATATATCTTTCCAAATTTAAGAGGATTTCAAATTGCAGCTTTAATATTTTTTTGTTTTTCGGTAGCTATTTTTTATCAAAATAATTTTGCACTGCTGTTATCAATTATTTTATTTTTTATTTATTTCATCTCAATTCTAATCTCTTATCAAAACTTACTTAATTTAGATTTATCTATTAATGATAAACTTCACCCAGCTAATAAAATTGTAAATTTAAAATACCTAATTAGTGACAAACATAAAAGAGAAAGACTTAATATTAATTTTGATTTAGGAAAAGATAGTGTCAAAGCAGATATCAAAAATAAAATTAATATAAATTTAAAGCATAAATTTAATAAAAGAGGTAATGTTAAAGCCCCAACTTTAGATATTCACTCTCAATTCCCTTTTGGTATTATAAAAACTTTCACAAATGTGTCTTTTAGCGAATATCTAACTATTTACCCAGAGCCAATTAAACCCTCAAATGAAATTTTTGAACAACTATATCAGTTGAATACTGATGAAGGTTTTGATTATGAATTTGATAAAATTGAAGAAAATAAAGAAAATACTAATTTATCTAAAATTTCATGGAAACACTCATCAATTAAAAAGAAGCTTTACGAAAAAAAATTCAAGTTCTCTAATAATTTGCAACATGTAACTATAGACTTGCAAAAATTGAATAGTGATAGTTTTGAAAAAAAACTTTCTTATGCCAGCTATTTGATTGAATATTTTTACAATTTAAAAAAACCATTTTTATTAAAAAATAAAGATTTTATATCTACGATTGCTTGCTCTTTAGAACATAGAAACAAACTTTTAACATACCTTGCAAATGCATAGTCTTAATTTATTAAATTATAATTTTAATGCTTTGATAATATTAACATCAAGCTATTTACTCTTAATTGATGAAGTTGACCTAATAACAAATCTTTTTTTTATTATCTTATATGTTTTTGCTATTCTTCAAAAAAGCTTTAACTACAAATATAAGAAGGTATTCAGTTCTATTTTAGCTATATCAACAGTTTGCATCTTATTTATTCTAAATGATCAAACATTATCTAAAGAATATTTTATAAATTTGATTTTGGGTTTAGCTTTTCTTAAATATTCTGAAATTGAAAATAAAGAAAATCATTATTTTTTTGGATTTACTTGTGTATTTTTAGCAATAAGCTCACTTGTCTACGGTCAAGACTTAATAAGCTCACTACTCTCTCTTGCGATAATTATATTGTCAATCATTCATCTTTATTCACTAAATCAAACTAAGATATTAAAACTAAATTTAAATAATCTTGTTAAATATTTTATATTTGCAATTAGTATTATTCCTATAATTGCAATTGTGTACTTTATTTTTCCAAGGGCAGAATTGAATATAAGACTATTTGAAACCAAGAAAAATCAATTAGGTATACCTGACGAAATCAGCCTAGGTTCATTTCACAATATATCAGGGAGTGAAGAAAACGTTTTTATATTTAAGACTAATAATAAAAATATTAATCAAAAGTATTACTTCAGAGTTAAGGTATTTGATAAGTTAAATAACAATAAAGATTGGTTAAATTCAGAATATAAAATATTACTCTCACAATTTAAGAATAGTTTTAAAGTCTCTAATCATGTCAAAGACGAAACTATTGATGCTTCATTAATAATGTTTCCACATGAAAAAAATTGGCTACCTAAATTAGCAAATTACAATTTTAGTAATTCAAATTTAGATTTAAATTTAATTAATAATACACTCACTTCTAAAGAAATTTTAAGTAATAAAAAATCATACAAATTAATGTATGATAAAAAAGATATTACATTTCAAAATAATATTTTGAAGTATTATACACTTTTGCCTAAAAATATTTCTCCTAAATTGAAGCAATGGGCAAAAACAAATTACGCAGTATCTAAAGATGCTAAGGAATATTTAAATAAAATTTTAAATGAGTTTAAGACTAATGATTTTTATTACAGTCTAACCCCTGGAACTCAAGGTAATGATTATGCAAACTTTTTTTTCAACACTAAAAATGGTTATTGCGAATATTATGCTGGGACCTTCGCAATACTAGCAAGATTAGCAGGCATACCGTCTAGAATAGTCACTGGTTATTATGGTGGATCTTATAATGAAATTGGGGATTTCTATACATTCAAACAACAAGATGCTCACTCTTGGGTGGAAATATTTATAAATAATGATTGGGTGTTGTATGATCCGACATTATCTGTTCCTAGTAATAATATTTTAAATTCAAACAACAACAATTTTGATAGTTTCAATACTTCAACAACAAATGATTTTGAAACTGGACAAATGAATATTAATAAAATTGGAATTTATTTTGAATACATAAACTATATATGGACTAATAGTTTTATTAGATATGACGAGAAATCGAGATCAAATTTTATTAAAGAAAAGTTAACAAAAGCTAATAACTATAAATATTTCCTAATCATTATTTTTTTTTCAATTTTTGTCATTTACGCTTTCAAAATACTTGCTTTCATTAATTCAAAAAAATTTTTATTTAGATTATTTTTTAAAAAACTTAGAAAAGAAAATAATAACATTTCAGAATTTATGACACATCAAGAAATATTTAGTTTACTAAATATAATTGATCAGCATAAATATAAAATTTTATTTGATTTTTATGAAAAGCTTAAATTTAGTAAAAATTTCAAAGTTTCAATAAAAAATTTTTATGAGATAAATCTAAAAATATTAAAATATGCTTATTTTAAAAGATAAATCAAAACTAGTATTATTTTTATCGGGAGTTTTAATTTTTTTAATTCATCAAATTATTTTCTTATCCTATTTAGATTTTGAGAAACACCATTTTGATTTTCAATCTGCATTATCAAGGTTAATATTTGGTAAAATCTGGTTTTTAAAAAATGGTTTAGATGTTCCTTGGTTTGCTCCCCATGTTTGCTGTGGATTACCTTTATATTCAAACCCAGAATCAGAATTTTATTCGCCAATTCAATTTTTATTTTTGTTTTTAAACCCATTAACTACATTCAAAGTTATTTTCTTTTTATACTCGTTAATTGGTTTTTGTGGTTTTTTCTTAGTTTTAAGAAATATTTTTAAACTATCGAACAACGCATCTTTAATTGGATCAACAATATTTTTGTTTAACCATTGTTTTGCTTTTCATTATTTATCAGGTCATATTGCTTGGGGTTTATATTATGTGGTGCCATTTTTTTTCTATGTTTGTGCTATATCCTTAAATAATTTAAAAAAAATATCCTCTTTATTTTTAATTTCATGTGCCGGGTTAATCTTTGCAATTATCATGCACAGCGGTGGAACAAGAATTGTTATTGAAATCTTAATTTTTGTTTTTTTTCTAACAGTATTACACTTAATCAATTTCAAAAATTTTAAAATTATATTGCATGTATCTGTAGCTGTTTTAATTGGCTTGATGATTTCATCTTCAAAAATTTATGCTGGATGGTCATTTGTTGGTGAATTAGAGAGAGATGTGTCGGTTCTATACTTTAAGAGTATTCGACACTTTATTTCTGTGTTTTTTGATTTCTTTTTCTTATCACCTAGAGAAGTTCTTGGAAATGATGTTGCTAAATTTGATGTTCTTTTATCAATTGAAGAATTGTCATTTAATTTATCAATTGTACCTTTGATTATTCTAGTTATTTACTTAAGAAATGTTCCTGAAATTACAAAGGATAGATTTAAATTATTGATTAGTTTAGTACTAATAATTGCAGTTTTTGTATTAATTTTATTAAATTTCTCAAATACATTTCTTGGTTCTCTAGCTGGAAAAATTCCTTTCATGACAACAGACTGGCTGTCGCTTAGAAAGCTTACTCCATTTGTTCTGTTATTTTCAATCCTTACAGCAATGATGTTTGATAAGATTTCTTTTAAAAAATACAATTTGATTACGTTGTTATTTATATCAATTATTATTATTCAAAATATTTCATTTGATCGAAATAAATTAAATAAAGTGTTTAGGTATTCAGAATTAGATATACTACTTAATTATAATGTTACAAAAAATAACGTTGATGATTTTAGAATCGAAAAAGTTCTTTCAATTGTTAATGATGAAACTAGTTATTCTCGTCCTTATGAGCATCATTATTTTTTAAAAAATCTGTCTATTCAATACTGTTATTTTCCTATTTTAGGCTATGACTTAAAATTACTAAAACCTATAGTTTCAAAAATAAAATTTAATGAATACAAAATATACGATGGCTCTGATGAAAATAATTCCACGACATTAAATTCTGAAAAAAAACTTAAGTTAAGATTTTATCAGGGTGATCCTTTTCTTACAATAAATAATGAAGATTTAAATTTTATTAATCCTTCCTGTTATTTAAATCCAGAGGGAAATAATTGTGAAAAAAACTTTTTTTTTAAAATTGATCAAAAAGAGGAACTAGTAAAGTTTTTAAATTATAAACCTTTTAAATTTAAACATTTAAAACTTCAAATATTTTTTAATTATTTAAGTATATTTACGCTAATTTTAATTTTTACTTTATTCTTTCTTTGTACAATTTACAGAATAAAAAAAAACCCCTCTAACAAACATTAGAGGGGTTTTTTTAAAATTTTAATTTTAACTTATTTTAAAATTATTTAAGTTGAAATTCTTTAGCTTTATATTCACCTTCACTTCCGGCCTCACCGTCAGCAGTGTAATATTCCACGTAAAAATATCCTGAAGTCCCAGCTGATGAGAATAATCCGCCTGAAGGAATTACAGCACCATTTTGTGTGTAATCTTCAGCTGTAAAATGGGCTATGTTAATCTGACCCTTTTTAACGTCAGCAGCAGCAGAATTATAAACAATCTGATTTCCACCTGCGGCATCATATGGGTTTTTAAACGCATTACCATATCCATCAGTACCAAAGTAACAAGTTAGTCCCTTGATAAAGTCTCCTAGGTTATTACTGTAAACAGTGTATGCCTGAAGAGAAGAACAATCAGATCCAGCGCTTATTGCTCCAGAAACCGTTTGGATATTGTTGTTAAGCAGAGTTAGCTCTGTTTCAACAAATCTTTTTACTGAGTTAAAGTTAGCTACCGCAACTCTACTTTTCGCAGAGTCTGTGTAACTTTGATAACCCACAATTCCAACACCTGCTAAAACTCCAATAATTGCAACAACAACTAGAAGTTCTACAAGTGAGAAACCTTTTTGTAGTGTTTTTTTCATAATTATGTTTTTCCTATATTCTAGAATTATATATATATATGAAGTCCTTCTACCAATATTCTTTACTATGTAAACTATAAAAAATACCTTAGTTAAATAGTTATTTAAATTTTTTATGCACCCATTTTGGGGGTATTATATATGGAATATTGAGAAAAAACTGAGTGGTAGATTCACAAATTTTTAAATTAATAATTAAATTTATTGCAGTTTAAATTATTTAAAACTCAATTATTAAGAAAAATATGAAGCTAACAAACTCACAAAATAAGATATTTGAGTATTGTATTTATCTAATTGCATTTAGTCTTTTTTTATTTTTTTTTAAACACACACTAGATTATGGAAGAACCTACGATGATGATGCTTTACTAGATCAATTCACAAGATCCCCTGGAGATGCAAAACTTATCTCTAGTTTTTTATATGCAAAATTTCATTTTTATCCTGTGTATTTTCTAACACATGAATTGGATAATTTTTTAACCTTTTTATTTAACTTTAGTGGGATTGAAATATTAAATACAAAAATAGCTAAATTCACAAATATTTTTTTGCACGTAACAAATAGTTTTTTAGTTTATTTATTCATAAAGAAAATTTTAAGAATTGAGAATAATTTAAGAGATAATATTTTAATTTTTCTAAGTTCTTTAATATTTTTATTTCACCCTATTACTTCACAAATTATTTTTAATATAACTACCCGTAATGAAAGTTTAGCATTATTTTTTGGGCTTTTAACTTTTATTTATTGTCTAAACAATGCCTATGATAAAAAATTTATTAATTATTTATTTATAGCATTGTTATTTTTTCTGTCATTGTGTTCAAAACTAATGACTATCTATTTAGCTGGTTTAATTCCACTAACAATCTTTTTGCTCAATTTTCATCAAATAAATTTAAAAGAAAATTTTAAAAAAAATTTTGATGTTTTTATTCTACTATGTGTAACATTTTTTGTTTACTATTATTTAAGAAGTGTTTTCACTGAGAAAAATGATATTTTTTTCTACGACAGTTTTAATGATTTATTATTTTATTTTTTTACTTCATCAAAATTTTATTTAATTGGATTATTTTATCCTTTTGAACATATTTATGTTTATGCAACAAACTATGACTTAAATTTAGCCATTATTTTATTTACTCTCTTCATAATTTATTCAATCTTTGCGACATATTTATTTTTTAATAAGAGAGATCCAATTTTATTAATTAGTGTTTTTTGGATCATTGCAAGTTTAACATTGCCTGTTATTTTTGGAATGGTTGATAAAGGTTTTCCACTAATTTCAAATTTAGCTGAGAGATATCAATATTCATCAGTTGTTGCAATTTCAATAATATTTTTTTGGATTTTAAAAAATTTATCTAATCATCTTTACAAAAAAACATTAGCTCTGAGTTTTTATTGTTTAATACTATTTTCTTGTATTTTTATTTTGTATGACAGAAGCAAAGTTTATATTGATAACTATACTTTTATGACTGAAACAGATGAGAAAAGTCCTAAAAATGTTCATAGATATTCATTTTCGGTTCCAATGAGAAATGCTGTAAAAAATAATGACTGGACGGCTTATAAGTTTAATCTTTATCAATTTTATCAATTAAATACTAAATTTGACGAAGTTATATTGGAATTTTTAAGATATTTCATTCACGAAGAAAACGAGGCGGGCATTAAATTTTTTGAAGACGAATTTGAAAAACAATTTAAAGATAAACCTTATGGAATTTTTAAATTAGCAAGATTTTATGTTTTTAATGAAGAATATCAAAAAGCTAAAAATGAAATAAAAAAAATTTTTAAACAATATGATAAAATTAAGAAGCAATTAGAAGCTTCAGGGAAAAAAGTTACATTTTTAGATCCACCAATTGATGACTTATATTTTGAACTTGGAAAAATTAATTTTTATCAAAAAAACTATGACAAAGCCTTAGAAAATTTTAAAACAGCAAATGTAATTAACCCCCTGCACGCAACAGCACTTTACAATGCAGCTATAACGCTTAAAAAACTTGGACTAAATAAAGAGGCTACACAATTATATAAGGATGCTATTGAAATAAATCCTTTTTTAAGAGAAACAGCTAATAATTTAATTGCTAATACAAATGAGTAATGAATTAAGCATAATTTCTCCTGCACTCAATGAAGAAAAAAATATTGAACCTTTAACTTTAAAAATCATTGAGCATACAAAAAAAACTAAATTTGAAATTATTTTCGTTGATGATAATTCAACTGATCAAAGTAAAAAAATACTCTTAAATTTATCTAAAAAATACAAATTTTTTAATCCAATCTTAAGAAAGAAAAAGAGAGATCTTACCCAATCTTGTTTTGATGGGATTAACAAATCTAAATATAAAAATATTCTTATTTTAGACGCCGATATGCAACATGATCCAAAATATATTCCTCAGATGCTTAAGGAATTTAACAAAGGACAGGATATTGTTATAGGAGCTCGAAAACTAACATCAGGAAAAAATAAAGGTTTATCTGAGACAAGAAGATTTGCTTCAATATTTTTAATATTTTTTTTTAAAATTTTTAATATTCAAACAAAAGATCCAATGAGTGGTTTTTTTCTATTTAAAAAGGATATTTATCTAAAAAACAAGAAAAGATTTTTTGGTAAGGGATTTAAAATCCTAGCTGATATATTAATTAACTCAAAAACAAAATTGAAAGCTAAAGATGTTCCAATAAATTTTAACAGACGTTATGAGAGTGAAAGTAAAATGAATACTAAAATTTTGCTGATATTAATTAATTTTTATATAATTAGTTTGATAAAAAAATTTCTAACCTATTAATTTTTTTGCAATTTCATCAATCATAAACTCATTATGTTTTATCCATTCTCTTGATTTTTTTGAAATTGAATTTTTAACATATTTTTTTGCATCAACTAAATTTGAAAATTTTTTAATTGGTTTTTTAAATTCTTTATTTAAATCTGTAGAACCAATTTTATCTAAAATACTTTTTATTTCATACTCAGATAGTTGTTCTTTTAACAAGTTGAATTGTTTATCCATTTCTTTTTGAATTTTTGGGAAAAATTCTTTTTTTATTTCTTCTGAAATTAATTCTGGATTAAAAGATTTTTGCTCTGGCACTGTAGTTTTGGCTTCCATATTTTTTTGCAGTATAGAGTGACTATGTTGCAGCTCAGATGAGTGATACATCTGCAACATTCTCATATTTTGCATATCCATAATTTTTGACATTTGATCAAATTTATCTTGAAGTTTTTCAGACTCGCTTTTGTTTTTTTGTTTTTCTTCAATTTTGTTAAACAACTCCGGCTCTATATTTTGAATTTTTTGATTTAACTCTTCAATCTTTTGACTGGCTTCGTTTCTATAAGTTGAGATGTTGTCTAAAGTTTCATCAATTTTATTATTTAGACTATTTAATGAGTTTTCGATTTTTAAATTATAATCTTTTAAATCATTTATTTTATCTTCAAATCGTTTTTCTAAATTTACATTTTCATTTAATTTTTGAGGATCATTCAATTGTCTAATGCTATCATCTATTTTAGTTGAAATAGAATTGATATTATTTTGGATATCATCAAACTGATTATTTAAATTACCGATTTGATCCTCTAAATTTGCAAAATTTTTGTTTGCTTCGTCTTCATATTTTTCAAACTCTTGGTGGTAACTTTCGTTAATGTTATTAAGTTTATTTTCAATGCTTTCTTCTGATCTGGTAAGTGCTTCAGTTAGTTTTGTATCAAGTTCATCATTAAATTTTTCAGAGAATAGGTTTTTCTGATTTAATAACTCATCTAATTTTTCTGTAAGTTCAGAACTACTTAGATCTAAGTCATTTATTTTTGCATTTAACATCTCCAACTGTTCGTTAGAGAATATTTGAGAACTTTTTACTTCTTCTTTAATTACCTCACCATTTGCAGATTTTTCATAATCAGCTTCTTGAGCATTCACAACAGTTTCTGCAACTTCTTCGGTTAAATTAATGATATCATCTACTTCTTCAATTAAATCTATTATTTTTTGATTATTAATGTCAGCAACTTCATCTTTGAGTTCAATAATATTTTCATCAACATTTCCAAAATTAGACAAATCATTATTAGCTTCATCTACTTCGCTTAAATTTTGATCAACAATTTCATTATTAAGAAAAATAATTTTTTCACTATTATTACTTCTTGGAGTTGATTTTGGTTTTGCGGTTGTATCTTGAGACGATGAAACTACAACGGTTTTATCTGTTCCTGTTGATGACATCTTTGCTTCCATGCCATCCTTAAGATCAATTACTTGATCGTTGAAAATTTCCTTGAGTTTTTGCACATAAAGCTGTCTTGATAGTTTAAGTTTTTTATCTTTTAGTAACTCAAGCCTAATTTCATCAAGAGTTTTTTTGATGTAAATTGGAGTTTTTTTCATATAATAAATTTAAACGTACGAATCATTTACAGTTTATCAAATCTATAAATGATAGTAAAAATTTATAATGTTTGGATTAGGAAAAAATAAATCAAAAACAGTCGAAGACGAATCTATTAAAGATAAATCAAAATTTGTTGTCGTAGGTTTTACCGTAATGATTTTTGCTTTTTTGGCATTTTTGATAGGTGAAATTTACACTTCACTTCAACTTTCTAAGCAAAGCAAACTTTTAGCTAATACAGGGAGTATCCAAGAAGAGTCTGATAAAATCATTATTGAAATGGCCAAAGTTGGTAAAGATGTGAATAAAAGTGAATATGAATACATTAAAGAAATAATGATGTTTATGTCTCCAACTGAATTTCAAAATTTCAAAAATTCTATTTCAGGAATTGCAAGTGAATTTAATGTGCAAATTAATAGCTTAAATGAAAGTCAAGCCGATCCATTAGGTGAGAAATATTCAATTAATTACATTGAGTATCAGTTCTTAAGTACTTTTCAAAACTTAACTTATTTAAAAAACAAAATTGCAGAGAGTGAATTTAAAATAAATATTATCGAGGAAAAAATTTCTAGAGAAAATGCTAACTCTGATAAAGTACTAGCTAGTGGAAAAATTGGAGTTTATGTTTTTCCTGGTAAAGAAAAATTATTAAAAGATAAGTCAAAAATAATTGAAATATTTAAGGCTGAAGAAGAAAAATTAGCTGAAAAAGAAAAGCAAGAAACTGAAAATTAAAGTATCTACCTAACTTAGTCCTAAAGGTCCTTTAATATAATCATACATAGGTATTAAAAACTCTAGATAACTTTCCATAATTGGAAATGCCATTCCTACCTGATCTCTAAATGGAACAATTAAAACAGAAAAAACTATCAATAACAATAAAAGTAGATAAGTGAGCAATCTTGCTCTTCTTCCTTTATTTAACTGTTGCTCAGATTGTTCTTGTAGTTGCTGCTCTTTTTCTAAAGATTTTTTTGCCTCTTTAATTCTATCTTTTTTAAATAATTTTTGAAAAAAATTTAGATTTTTATCTCTATCAACTTTGTATTCATCTAAATTTTTATCCATCTCTTCTTTTGATGGAAGATCGTTTTGATCTTCATCTGTAAATATTTTAAAGTTTGAAATACTCTCTGGGTTTTCTTTTTTTATTTCATCAAAGTTTTCATTTCCAACTTCCTCCTCAGACAATTTATCTTCAGGAGTGGACAATAAATCTTCTGGGTCTTCTAAACTAGATGCTTGATTTACATTTTCAGTTTCTTGTACTTCAGATTGAGTTGTTGCAGCTAAATTATCAATTTCTTTATTTTCTCCAATATTATTCTCATTTTCTATTAATGAATTTTGCTCTTCATTAACATTATCAACTTGATTGATTGGATTGTTGCCTTGATCTGGATGATAAAACCATACCTCAGAACATGAGCCACATCTAACTTTTGAGCCCTGTTGTGGCATAACACCGTCAGCTAACTTAAATTTTTTTTTTCCGCAAATACAGTCGATAATCATATGTTGTAATTTAAAACTAATAATATAAAAAAATACATATGTCTATCGAACAAAAAATTAATGGAAATGTAGGAAAATTGTTTGTTACTGGTGAAGTTGATTTAGATAGTTCACCCGAATTAAGAGATAATATAAAAGATTTAATTGATAATGTTAAGACAATTGAAGTTCAGCTGTCAAAGGTGAACTACATAGACTCTTCAGGTATAGCTGCATTAGTTGAAGGTATGCAACTTTCAAAAAGTAAATCAAAAGAATTTTTTCTAACTGATGTGAGCAATGAGGTCATGAAAGTAATTAAATTAGCTCACTTAGATAAAATTTTTAAAATTAAAAATGTAACTGGTACAAATGCAGCTGAAGTAAGTTCAGAGCCAGAAACAGTTCAAGAACCTGAACCTCAAGCAAGTGAAAACGTGGATCTTGCTCCAAACGAAGAACCTCAGCAACAATCTGAGAATGCAGAAACAGAAAACAAAGAAACTGAGGAAACAAACCCTAGCATCAAAAGAGATGATGACGATGGAGATAAAATAAAATTTAAAAGGTAAGTGCTTACCCTTTCTCTGTTTATTATTGGATCAATCTTTGGTAGTTTTTATAATGTCTGTATTTATAGACTTCCTAATGATTTAGATGTTGTCGCAAAACGATCATTTTGCACAACTTGTAAATATAAAATACCTTTTTATCTCAATGTTCCAATCATCTCATACATAGCTAATCTTGGTGAATGTAGAAATTGCAAAAGTAAAATAAGTGTAAGTTATCTTATAGTAGAGATTTTAACGGCATGCTTATTTGTCTACGCTTATAGTTTACACGGAATTAGTTTTAAAACTTTAGCTTATATTATTTTTTATTCAGGTTTATTAATAATTTTTTTTACTGATTTTAAATATTATTTAATTTTAGATAAAATCACAATTCCACTTTCTGTTCTTGGGTTAGTTTTAACTTTTTTCAAGTTTAATCCTTTTGATGTGAGTATATTAAGCTCTATCATTGGCGGGATAGTTGGCTATTTAATTATTTATATTATTAGATTTTTATTCTTTAAAATTAGAAAAGTTGAAGGTATGGGGTTAGGAGATGCAAAATTATTTTTAATGGTTGGTATTTGGCTTGGAATAAAATCAATTTATTTAATTTTAGCAAGCTCAGCAATTACTGGGGCTATTGTTGGTCTAATGATTATTTATATTTACAAAAAAGATAAAGATTTTCAAATTCCATACGGGTGTTTTATTGTCATAGCTTCAGCACTTTATCCATATCTAGGATCAGTCTTTTATAATTGGATTTAAAGATATATTGTTAGATAACTGATTCGTTTAAAAATGAATAAATCTCTTGTTGCTCAAAACATAAAAAAAAATTATCAATTATTAGACAATAGACAATATGGTCTGGCTGAACAGAATGCATGCAATTTATTAAAACATGATCCTAACAATCATGAAATTTATAATTTAATAGGAGATATTCATTATAAACAAAACAATTTTGATAAATCTATTTGGTATTATCTTTCTTCACTAGATAGGAACTTTGATCGTAAAGCTCTTAATAGATTGGGTACAAATATTTTTTTATTAAACAATAATTCTGCTGCTGAAAAAGTTTTAACAAACCTTTTGGCTCATGATCCTACTTATGTTGATGGTTACTTAAGTTTAGGTCTAGTATATGAACAAAGTAAAAACTTAGAAAAAGCGGTAGAATGTTATAAGGCTGTAATCAAAATAGATCCTAAAGAAATAAAGGCATATTTAAGTCTTGCAACTTTATACAAACAAGATCAAAAATATGATGAAGCAATAAAAGTTTATCAACAAGGCCTTATAAATAATCCAAGTAATCATTTCATTTTAAGTAACCTTGGGAACTTATTCTATCTTCAGCATAAATACGAAGATGCAATAATCTGTCATCAAAGAGCAATTAAGGCTAAACCAGACTCACATGTAGTACATTTCAATTTTGCAAATACTTTATTAAACGCTGGAAAATATTCTGAGGCAATTGAAATGTATAGAAAAACAATTGAACTTAATCCTAACTTTAATAAATCAAAAATTAATTTAGGAACTACTCTTTTATCAATGTCAAATTTTGAAGAAGGTTTTAAAGAATATCATCATAGAATATATGAAGATAAAAATTTTAAATCAGTACTTCATAAAAAAAATTTAATTTGGAATGGTCAAAATATTGAGAATAAAAAAATTCTTATTATCGCAGAAAATGGATTAGGTAATACTTTACAATTTTCGAGATATCTTGAAACATTAAGCCAACTAAATTGTAAAATTATATTCCAGTGCCAAGAAGAACTGCATCATTTTTTTGAGGATATGGTTTTTATAGAAGAAATTATTTCTAATGAAAGTGAATATGATGATTATGATTATTGGATACCCTTACAAAATTTAATCTATTTACTTACACCAGATCTTAATAGCAATTGTCCTTTTCCATCACCTCTAAAAATAAATGATAATAAACTTCTGGAATGGGAAACTCTTATCGAAGTAAATGATAATGTGAAAATTGGTTTAAATTGGCAAGGTAGCAGTTTAAATCCTAGAGTTGCTAATAACTCAGTTTCTTTAAATAGTTTTAAGAGCATTGTTAAGAATCCATTAGCTACATTCATAAATTTGCAAAAAGGCAACGCTGTTTCCGAAATTGAAAAATTTCAGTTGGAAGAACACATTGTAAATTATGATTTACTAATGGATACAGGATCAAAAAAATTTGTAGATACAGCTGCAATTATAAAATATTTAGATCTAGTTATTACAACTGACACCTCAATTGCTCACTTGGCTGGAACACTTGGTACTCAAACTTGGTTATTACTTCCAAAAGTTTCTGATTGGCGATGGTTAAATTCTAAAGATGAAACTATTTGGTATGACAATTTTAGAATTTATCGCCAAAAAATACAGGGAGACTGGTCGGATGTATTTTCAAGGGTGGAAAAAGATTGCCAAGAGCTAATTAAAAATATCAGTGATTTAAGAAAATCTTAATTTAATTTTTTCCAAAAACTTTTATCTATTTCTTTAGAAATTCCTTTAAGTCTTGAAATCATTAGTTTTGATTTCTTTAATAATATTTCATCCTTAGCAATGGCTTTTTTAAATTCTTTATGTTGAGCTACCATAAAAGCAAATAATTCTGCTTTATCTTCTGCAGAATTATTTCTAGCATAACCTGAAATAAAACCTTCAACAGATGTATCTATTCCAATACCCCCTGTTATTAAATCATTAGAATAGTCTACTTTGTTTATTTTTTCCCAAGCTTCATCTAATTGCATTAAAGATAATTTAGAATCGATTATGTGATAAAATTCGTGATGGAACAAAATTCTAATATAATCTTTTTTTGCTTTTGAATTTTTAATTTTATTAACCGCTGACAAGTTCAAATAAAAAACTCCAGGTGATTGATCGACATGTCCTGGTGCCAATCCACCTGGCTCAAATCCTAATGATTTGTCAGTTATTTTTTCACAAATCATTACATATTTTAGTCCTGAATTTTTTAAGAAAGATGCCGGATAAACATTTATTTCTTTTACAAGATTATTAATAACATCTTTATAATTTGACTTTGTTTGACCACAAAAAAAATCATTTTTGTTTTTAAAGTTTTCAGTACTAATTAAGATATCTATCCCTTTAGAAGAAAATTTTTTTTTTGATTTAATATGTTCACCCAAAACTTTTAAACTTGATTTTGATTTAATATATTTTGCGTATCTATTGTATTTAGGATTTTTCTTAAGTGTTCTAAATCGCACAAGACATTCAATCTCGCCATCACTTTTACAATTTTTTAAAGCTTTTTGATCTAATTCATATTGAGATAAGGTCCCCCAGCTAGTGTATAATCTTCCAGAAACAGCTTCGACTATACTTCCCTTAAATTTTTTATTTGTTTTTCTATTCTCTTTTATCGTGGATATATATTTTTTTACAAATTCTGTTCTTTCCTTGTAAGCTTGTCTTACCTCAGGAGTAATATTACCAGCGTATAATTGATTATGAACAAAGACACTTAGTATGAGAATAACAAAAATTCTCATTAAACATTTTTGAAAAATTTAATACTAAAACTAGATGATATATCTCTAAATTGTTCATCATAACAAGAAGCAAAGATTTCAATACTATTTTTTTGAGGAGCATCAGTTAATACGAAATTTAATGAATTATCTTTAGGTTCTTTTTCGATTAAATCATAACTATTAAAATAATCTTTCCAAAGAGAAATCTTCTCTTTGCACTTATTTAGGTCACCTTGTCTTTTATTATTAAATGCAATTATTGAATAAACTTGATTTTGAGAATTTGTGTAAAAGTAATAATTGTTAAAATGATTTGATAATTTATTTGGCTCTACTTTAAAACATTTTCCCTCTGCAAGATTGTTTTCACACTCACCAATTATATTTAATTGATCCCTATTAAGTTCAGCTAAAAAAAACTGATTGAATATTTTCTCTAGCCTATTTTTAGGAAGTACAACTTCTGTATTTTTTGGTTTCAATAATTCAGTAATATTTGAAACATCCAAACCTTCTTTTTCAGTGGGTTTTTCATCAAACATTTCTTCTGGCTTTTTTTGTTCTTCTCCAGGTAAATCTCCAGGCTCGCCTGAATACAAAAAAGAAGATAAAAAAAATAAAATTAAAAGTGTTTGAATTATTAGTTTCATTTAAATAAAAAGATCTTAAATTAATTTTTAACTATAATTCAATAGAAATCAATGAGTGAAGATCTCGAAAAAAACCTGAATGAAATAAATAGATTACCTGGACTAAAAAAAGTAAAGGAAGAAGTTAAAAGCTTATTAGCTTTTCTTCAAAATTCTAAAGATAGAAAAGAGCAAGGTTTAGGTGATGCAATGCCACTTACCTACCACTTAATTTTTTCTGGCAATCCAGGAACTGGAAAAACGACAGTGGCGAGACTTTTAGCTAATATTTACAGAGATCTAGGCATCATTGCCGGAGGAAAACTAATAGAGGTAACCAGAAGTGATTTGGTTGTTGCAGAAAAAGGCAAAACAGCAGAAAGAGCGGCAGAAAAATTTAATCAAGCAATAGACAATGTTTTATTTATTGATGAAGCTTATACATTGTCAAATAAAGACGACCCAAACGATAATGGTCAAGAAGCAATTGACGAATTGCTGAAATTTATGGAGGATTATAGGGACAGATTAATAGTGATCGTAGCTGGTTATGAAAATAATATGAAACAATTCATATCATCAAATGCTGGTCTCGCGTCACGTTTTAAAAGAAATATAATTTTCGAAAATTACAATGATTTAGAGTTGTACCAAATTTTCTACAAGCTTTGTCGAGATAACAAATACATGATTGCAAATGATGCAAGTGCTTCAATTAAAAACTCTTGTAATAAAATTATAGAAATAACTGGCGAGCGTTATTCTAATGGAAGAGATATAAGAAGGTTTTTTGAAAGCTGTATTCAAATTCAGTCCGTAAGACTAAATAAGAAAGAAAATAAAACAAAACTAGATTTAATGATGATAAAAAAAGAAGATATTGAAAATACCATCAATAATTTTTCTTAACCTATAATTCTCGATTTATATCGATAAGTAATAAATCTTCTAATAATTTCATAAAAAAGAACGATTATCGCTATAAAAGTTACGATTGGTATGTAACTTAAAATTTTAAGATATCTTGAATATAAAATCTCAATGGCAGATCTCTCATCCATCTGAATATCATGCAACCTACTAGCAATTAAATGCACTTTAGGATCTTTTAGCTGAGAACATTTATCTAATATTTGATATAATTGTAATTTATCGTAGTAATTAATTAGTTCTTTTAGATTTTGTTCAACTGCATAACAATTTGCAAATAAATTATTATAAACGTCATCTAAAGTTAGATCTCTTTTAGATGAATTTCTCATTTCATTATTTAAACTAATATATATTTCTTCTACTTCTTCTTTTGTTGGATTTTCTTTTAAAACTATTTCAATATTTTTTTCAAAATTTTCGATTTTGTCTTTAACATCATTGTTTATATTTTGATCTGGGAAAGTTGCTACAATTTTTTCATCTTTTCCTATTTCGTTATCACTCAATATGACTTTGTTATTCTGTCCTACATCTTTCTCAAATGTAATAGGAGGATCTTTTTTTGAAACTACTTTAGTATGTTCATCATTATCCTTTTTATCTTGATCAGAGTTAGTAGGTATATCTTTTTTAGCTATCACACTTGGTATTCTTCCTTTTGCAAATTCACCGAAGAATTTTCTAAATGTTATTGAAAAAATATTAGAGCTAATGTCTTCTTTTGTATTTTCTAACAAAAACGCATTGGCCATTAGACTTGTGTTGTTATCTTTGTTAAGAAAATTGTACCCTACCCCTAAAGAATAGTAGTTTTCCTTATCTCTTGGTAAATCGTGATTAAAAGTAGAGCCTGATGCAAATCTTGCCTTGTTTTCTGTTCCTTCGATAAAATAGTCTCTAGATACAAAAGCTGCTAATTCCAATTGGCTTAATTTATTATCTTTCTCTGAAAAGTTTTTTGATACTGAAATTCCAACCTCAGGTTTAATAATAAAAAGATCTTCATTATCAACTGACAATGCCAAATCACCACCTGTTTCTTTTGTGTCTCCCTTAAAAATATAGCTATAATTTATTTTAGCAGATGGAGAGATTTTATATCCATCAAAGTCATACTTTGCTATATGCTGAGCTTCTAAATTTAAACCAACATCATAAAAGTCAGATTTATACTTATCATCTACAGAAGTTCCAAATACTGATACATTTCTGTTACTGTTGGTCTTAGAGACAAATGCGCTACCTAACAAATTAAATGCATAATCTTCGTCGTCAATTTGCTTAAACATTGAAGCGTGCATTGAATAAATTTCTGCATCCCCATAACTATCATTATAAGTTGTATCAGTTTTTGAAAGTCCAATTGAATAACCATCAAAATTTATCTCGTCTTTCTTAAATTGCTCTCCAAACAATATTCCAGTCGTATCAGAATTATATCCGGTGTAGCCTTCACCAATATTATCTCTTTTAGTGTTTGTTCCAAAAGTTCTCAAAAATGAGGCACTATCATCTGACTCGAACCTTTCAAAAAATGATTTGTTTTTATTATTTTTTATAAAACCTAAAACTGATACATCACTATAATCGTAGTATTCACTATATCTTTTTTTATCTCCATACAAACCTTGGTCTTGTAATGATGCTAAAGTAAGCTCGTTAGCTGTTGAGGTAAAATTTGATACAAAAGTTGTATTTGAAAGAGAAGTTGTATTTGCTACAGCTCTATTAAAATAATTATGATTAGTATTTGATTGAATAGATGATGTTGCAATAACAGTTCCTTTTAATTTATCTAATTCAGTATTTACAGAAGAAACTGTTGCGCTATCCAAAACATCTTTAACCTCTTTTAATTTCCCAGTAGTTGCGTTGTCAAATACTTTTGCAATATCTTTTGATGATGAAACTGTTGTCGTGCAATTTATGTTACATGTACTAGCTGCTTCAGTAATTTGTAAAGAAACAGTTTTAGCCGAAGTATTATAGACAATATCCCAAGTAGCATCATTAAGATTACTCTCGTTATTCATTGTCTCTGTTGAAAAAGTTCCATTAAATGTTCCACCACCAGAAGCATCTACAATTGTATGTGTCACATCTGAGTAAGTGGTATCTTCAGGGTATAAAGAAATAGTTCCGGCAAGTTCAGTATTTCCATTAATTACAATCTTGTCTGCTGTAGTTGAATTAAATTCTATGTTTGTAGTATCGTCTGCAGATAGCGTTAAGTTACCAGTTATAGTAAGAGTACCTATGCTATTTCCAGGTGCTAAAGTACCTGCGGTAGATAAAAATGTAACATTACGCCCTATAACACCACCTCCACTTAATGTACCTCCCTCTACACTAATATCTCTTGGAATAATGGTATTTGATCCATCGCTTGCAGTTCCAACGTATAAAGTCCCTGCGGTTAATGTTGTATCTCCTATGAAAGTATTTGTTCCTGTTAAAGTCAAATTACCTGAACCAGATTTATTTAGATCTCCTGAACCTGATAATGTTCCAGATAAAGTTTGACTGTTAGATGAACTAAAAGTTAACGTCCCAGAATTTGATATATTACCAGCGTATGATCCATTATTTAATTGTCCACTTACATCAATTGTACCTGCTGATATAGTCGTATTACCTGAATAAGTGTTTGTTCCACTTAAAGTAAGAGTTCCGGAACCTGCTTTTGTTAATCCACCAGATCCTGAAATTACACCAGAAACAGTTTTGTTGTTAGTATCACCAGCAGTTAGAACTTGTGAACTTGCTATTTCAATATTTCCAGCTCCTTCTATTGAGGCGACTGTATCAGTTGCATCTACGTCATAAACTGCTCCTGAAGCAACTGTTACTGCTGTACTATCTGATAAAGTCCCTGAAACAGTTAAAGTTCCAGAGTTAATTGTTGTTACTCCTCCATAGTTATTAGTACCAGATAAAGTTAAAGTTCCTGATCCATTTTTTGTTAAAGAACCTTCCCTTGTAATATTTCCTGAAATAATCTGATCACTTGAGGAGCTAAATATTAATGTTGATCTATTAGTAATGTTTCCAGAATATGATCCACTATCTAATAGTCCACTTACTTCCATTGTACCATTAGAAATAACAATTGCTCCTACGTCAGACCCTGTTCCACTCAGTGTAAGTTTACCAGTACCAGTTTTATTAAATACTCCTGATCCTGTTATAGTACCTGAAATTTCTTGATCGCTACTATTTCCAGTAGTTAATGTTCGTGAACTTGCTATATCAATTGTACCTGCTCCAGCTAATGATGATATAGTATCGCTTGCATCAACATCATAAGTGGCGCCACTTGAAACCGTTACTGCTGTGTTATTGTCAAGAGTTCCTGTTACATTTAAAGTTCCAGCACTGATGGTAGTAGTACCGTCGTAACCATTTGATCCTGTTAAAGTTAGGGTGCCACTTCCCAATTTTGTAAAGTTATAGGAATTCGAACCATCATCTATTGCTGCCATTGATACAGAACTTTGAATAGTTGCGGAAGTATTGCCAGTTAAAGTATTGGTTCCTGAAAAAGTAGTTGCATTAGAGGCGCCCGTATTACCCAATATAATTGAACTCTGTAAATTTAAGTTTTCATTTATATTGTATGCTGTTGCGTCAGTTGTATAAAACTTACCACCTGTCATAGTAATCGCACCTGTACCAAAAGCATCATCAGCTCCATACAATAAAGATCCAGACGAAATTGATGTGCCGCCTGAATAAGTGTTTGAAGTTTCAGAAAAAAGAGTTCCTGATGCTGACATGGAAACACTACCACTATTGATATTAATTCCACCTGCAGTTCTTATCTCTCCACTATTACCTGTAAATGTTAGATCATAACTATCCGAACCTGATGCTATTGCTTGATCAAATCTTAAATTACTATTTCCAATATTTATAGTAGTATCGGAACCGAGCGTTGTTGATCCAGTAAGCAAAACTATTCCTGAAGAATTAGTAGTTTGTAAAGCACCTGCTCCACTAACACCTGTCCCATTAAGTACAAGCGCTTCGTTCGCTATTGTAATACCATCGGTGATTTTTAAAGTAGCTCCATCAGCAATTGTTGTGCCGTTAGTATCAGTACCTAAAGAATATTGATTTGAAATTTCTAAAATACCTGCATTTACTGTGATTGTTCCATCATTCTGGTTAGCTCCACCCAAGACTAAAGTACCACTTCCAGATTTAGTCAAATTACCAGAATCTGTAATGATACCATCAAAAGTCATTGTATTAGATGATGCTACGTCAATTGTGCCATTGCCAGTTAACGTAATTCCTTTATTTGTGCCTAAAGTAAAATCATTTGTAGCACTTAAAGTTCCACCATTAAAAATTATATTGTCTCCATCTGCACTGCCAGGGGTCGCTCCTAAATTAGCTGAACTTGAAACACTAATTGTTCCATTTGTAATAGTTGTTGAACCAGAATAGGTATTTGTACCTGAAAGAGTTAAAGTTCCACTACCTGATTTATTTAATGCACCAGTTCCTGAAATTACACCTGCTAAAGTTTGGTTAGATGAGGAGTTTATTGTAAAAGTACCTGAATTTGCAATTGCACCATCATAATTTCCACTTTCAAGCTGACCTTCAACTGTAATACCTCCTTGGGAAATAGTTGTATCACCAGTATATGTGTTTGTTCCACTAAGAGTTAATGTGCCAGTTCCAGTTTTTGTAAGTCCTCCAGATCCTTGAATAACACCTGAAAAAGTTTTGTTTGTAGCATCCCCTGCTGTTAATGTTTGGCTACTTGCAATATCAATTGTTCCAGCTCCTTCAATTGAAGCTACCGTATCACTTGCATCTACGTCATAAGTAGCACCTGATGCAACGGAAACTGCAGTGCTATTCGACAATGATCCTGTAACAGTTAGGGTTCCATCATTAACTGTTGTGGCACCTGTATAAGTGTTTGTGCCACTTAAAACTAAGGTTCCATCTCCAGTCTTTGTTAAAGGACCATTTTGACTAATTATACCACCATAACTTAATGTAGTTGATGCATCAGTATTAATTGTTCCTCCACTACCAACAACTATAATTCCTTTATTTGAACCTATTGAAAAAGAGTTGGTAGTCTGAAGTGTTCCATTATTTAAAACTATGTTGTTATTTGTTGCAGAATCAGGTTCTGCACCTAAACTAGACGAGTTTGAAGCAACGACAGTTCCACCTTCAATTGTTGTTTGGCCACTGTAAGTATTTGTTCCTGTGAGTGTGAGTGTACCAGAACCAGTTTTGGCTAAAATTCCTGTACCTGAAATTGTTCCAGCTAAAGTTTGATTTGAAGATGAATTAATTGTTAATTGACCGGAATTAGAAATCGTATTGGTATAATTTCCACTGTCTAATTGTCCTTGAATTTCTAATATGCCAGCTGATATAACTGTTCCACCATCATAAGTATTAGTACCAGATAAAACTAAAGTTCCTGCACCACTTTTTGTTAGTGTTCCATTCGATACAGCACCTGTAACTGTTGAAGTAACTCCACTAGAAACTGAAAGAGTGTTAGGATCACTCCCTAAATCAATATTTGAAATAGAATTATTACTGTTTGATGTTAATGTAAAATTTTTATCAGTGAAAGTTATGCCTCCAGACAACGTAAGTACTCCTGAATTGGTAGAATTTCCTAATGTACTGGAGTTTTGTACTTGAATTGCATTGGCCAAAGTTCTTGCAGTTGTATTAAATGATGACAATGAACCACCATTTAAAATTATTGATCCAGTTCCCAATGTGTTATCACTAGAAACACTTACTGTTCCAGCGCTGATAATAGTTGAAGCTGAAAAATCTGAGATATTAGTATCCATGAATACCAAGGTACCATCTCCAGTCTTTGTAATAGTATTGGGATTAGATGCATCAACGTAAGTATCAAGACGATACGTGCCACCTGTTATATTAAATGTGAAAGGAGCTTTAATATCACCATCTATATTTACAAAACCATCTGTACAGTGAAAATCAGATGACACAGTTACACTTGGGCTTCCTGATGGACATGCTGCAATAGATGTATCAATTTTAAAAATTAAAATTATTGAAGATATAAATATTAAGGAGAATAACTTGTATATTATATTTTTACTTAGCCTCGAAAACATTTAATTTTTTGTCATGATTGATTGTATTAATTCTTGTTTGTACAACCTATGATATAAAATATTAAGTATATATACAATTTGATTTAGTATAAAAAAATTCTATAAATACGGCCATGAGCAATCAAGAGTTCTTAAACCCTAAGTTTTTAAAGTATTTTATAACTGTTGCAGATACTGGAAGTATTTTATCTGCAAGTTCGAGTTTAAATGTTGCTCAACCTTCAATTACAAGATCTGTACAAATTATTGAAAATAGTTTGGGAAAAAAATTATTTATCAGAACTAAAAAAGGAGTCACTCTAACTAAAGAAGGTGAAATTTTTTACATGAATGCAAAATCAATTTTAGCGTTCAATGATAAAGTTATAGAAAATATAAAATCTATAGAATTTGATGATGAAAGTATAAATAATGATAAAATTACTTTTGGTATTCCAAGTACCCTTACCTATTCCCATAAACAAAATATACTTTGGTTGATTAAAAAAAATAATCCTAAAGTAAGAATAAAAGTTATTGAGAATGATAGTTTTGAAATGATTAATCTAGTTGAAAAAAATAAAATTGATTTTGCGATAAGTTGTATCAAATTTTCAAATGATAATATTGATAAAGTCAATTTATATGAAGATCCGTTTTGTGTTGCCTTTTATAAGGGGCACCAATTTCAAGAAGTTAAAGAAGTAAGTATTGATATGGTTCGAAAAGAAAAAAATTATATCTTTAGAAATACTTGCGAATTTTTTTACTATGATTATTTAAAAAATAAAGGTTCCTTTCCAAACTTTAAAGAAATCCAAAAAAATATTAAAAAAAGAAAGCAAGAAAATAGTGATAGAGATATTGTTTTTACTGATAGTGATACAACAGCAGCCTCTTGTATTAAAAGTGGTTTAGGGGTCGCAATAATTCCTGAAAGTGTAGCAATTGATCATAAACTTTTATTTACTAAAATTAATAAACCTCAAATGAATAGGGACATTTTATTAATTCAAAACAAAAATAATAAGAAAAATATTAATACAACCAATGAAGCTTTAAAGAATGCTTTATGGTTATAACGACTGGAGATTAAAATATGAGATTATTACTAACTTTTATATTTATATTCGTATTTAGTTTAAATTTTACTCATGCAGAACAAAGTGAAGAAAAAGTTCCAACTGTTACCACAAAACAGTTTAGAGATTGGACTTTGCGATGTGTTACTGAAAACAAGAAACAAAAATGTGAAATTGTACAATTTTTACAAGTTAAAAATTTAAATCTACAATTTACAGTAGTGTATTCTGAATTTTTAAATAATAAAAATGAGTTAAAAGAATTAATCAATATAATTACTCCTCTAGGTGTTAATGTTCAAAGACCTGCATCAATAAATTTTCATAAAGGGACTGCAGTTAATTTACCTTTCATAAAATGTGAAGTTGTTGGATGTATAATATCAATTTCAAATGATACTACCGATCCTGCGATAGAGAGTCTTTTTAAACAAATTAAAGAAGCAATGAAAAAATCAATCTACTTTGAAATTTTAGTTGATGGATTTAGAGAAAAGCCATTTTTAATTAAATCTTCATTACAAGGTTTTGAAGATGCACTTACTGAATTTGAAAAACAAAAAAATTAAAAATTTGTGAAAAATTTAAAAAAATACCTTGGGCTTATTTTTCTAGCGCTGTTAGTGCTAATTAAAATCCAGGATAGTAATTTTGTTAAACGAATAGAGAATATCTCATATGATATTTACCAGTCTATTTTTGAGCAAAATAGCGAGTTTAATGATGTTTTAATCGTTGATATTGACGAGAAAAGTATAGGTGAAATAGGCCAATTTCCCTGGAGAAGAGACGTTTTTGCCAACCTTGTTGAGAAATTAGAGAATTTGGAAGCGTCAGTAATTTCTTTCGATATTTTTTTTAGTGAAGAAGACAAACAAAATCCTAGCAAAATATTAGGAGAACTTAATATTTCTAATAAAGGAGTATTAGACACTGACCAGTCCCTCATTACTGCAATACAAAATTCAAATGTGATACTGCCAGTTTTAGGAGACATTTCTGTTTTTGATAAAATGAATAATTCTAAACCAAAAACAAACTTTATATCAAGAGGAGGTGATGCAGAAAACTACTTATACAATTTTAAAAACAAAATCACTTCACTTGAAGTTATAAATAATGCAGCAAAAGGTATTGGTAACATTTCTTATCTTGATAATCAGGATGGTGTATTACGATCATTGCCAATTTTACTTAAAATCGATGGAGATATCTGGCCATCTTTAAGTTTAGAAACATTAAGGTTGTTGCATAAAAATAAAAGTATTTTAATTCAATCATCTGAAAGTGGAATAAAAACAATTAGAACCAAGAACTATAGTTTTAATACAGATCCAAACGCAATAGTCCATATCAACTATAAAAAATTTAGTAAAGATAAATACATTTCAGCTGTTGATATTTTAAATGACAAAATTAGTAAAAATATAATTAAAGATAAAATAATTTTAATTGGAAGCTCAGCACAAGGTTTATTTGATTTTGTTAAAATACCTAGTGGAAAAGTTATCCCTGGAGTTGAAACACATGCTCATGCAATTGAAAATATTATAAATAATGACTTTATAATTAAAAACTTAAAAACAGATATTATTGAAATAATTATATTATTAATTTCTTTAATCTTAGTATTAATAATTCCAAAAAAAGTTAATCCAAAACTAAGTATAGTTTTTTTTGTAGGCTTATGTGTATTTCTAATAACCTCTAGCTTAGTCTTTTACCAATTTAATTATTTTATAGATATATTCTACACTACTTTAGGCTCTGCATTTCTATTTTTAGTTACTCTATATTTTAGATATCTCCAGGAAAATGAAATAGCTATTGAAAATGAAAAAAAACAAATAGTTTTAAAAAAAGAAAGAGAAATTGCTGGTGAGGTACAAAAAAAATTATTTCCAAAAGAATTTGAACAAAAAAATATTCTTTACGCAAAGAATGTTCCTGCGCGAGATGTTTCTGGTGATTACTATGACTACATAAAAATATCTGAGGATGAATTTTATTTCACATTAGCAGATGTTTCTGGCAAAGGAGTTAAGGCTGGAATACTAATGGCAAATGCTGCAGCTGTTTTTAGATCGATGGCAAAACTTAATAAAGAAGTATCTACAATTGCAAGATACATTAACAATCAAGTTGCAGACTCATCTTATCAAGGAATGTTTATAACTGCGGTTGTAGGAAAATATAATATTAAAGAAAAAAAAATAGAATACATCAATCTTGGGCATGAACCAATTATGGTTTATGACGAAAATTTTAATTTTGAATATTATAAATCTACACTACCTCCGCTTGGAATTATGGCTATGGATAACGACGATTTCTTTCAGACAAATGAAATAAGCTTGGCAAATAAAAATTTAGTTATTTATACTGATGGTGTTACAGAGGGATATTTAGAGAATAATCAAGAATTAGAGGCAAAAGGTGTAGAAAAGGAAATTATTGATAACAAATTTAAGTCACCTGTATCGATTATTGAACATTTAAGCGGTATTTTAACCAAAAGAAAAGAGCCTTTAAGAGACGACATTACCTGTCTGATCATTTCTGGATTTTAATAATATTTATGAGAATACTGATCTTTCTTTTTTTTATATTTATTTCAATCACTAAGGCTCATGCAAATTTAGTTTTAAGTGAAGTTTTAAATAAACCAGAGGATCTTAAACAAGCATTTTTATTTGTTGAGCAAGAAAAAAATAACAAAGTTAATGAAGCGATTTATGCACTTGAGGTTTTAAAGAAAGTTTACCCAGAAAATTTAGAGATCAAAATAAAATTATTTTACCTTTATGAAAAAACTCAAAATGAAAAAGAGCTAAAAAAATTATTAAATGAGTTAAAGGAATTTGAAAATGTTCCAAGTTATATTGCAAATAAAATAAATGAAATAATTGTTTCAGAAAATAAATCTGAGAAAGAAGCTTTACAAATATCAAATGATAATTCCAAAGTAATAAAATATTCTGAAATTCTTAATAATCCAACAGATCTTGAATTAAATTTGAGATTTGCAAAGGAACAAGAAAGTTTAGGAAACTATAAAACTGTTATTGCAACTTTGGAAAGACTATCTGATCTATACTCAGAAAATTTAGATTTAAAATTATATTTATTATCAATATCGTTAAAAATAGATTCTAAAGAAAGAACTAAAGCAATAATTGATGAAATTAAACAAAGTGAAAAATTAACAGCTGATATTAGAGAGCAGCTCAATTCATTAACTAAAACAATAGAAAGTCAGAAAAAACCAAGAGATGAAAATGACTGGATTAGATATGTAGATTTTGGTGTCAATCTTGCAGAAGAAAACAATGTTAATACTGTTTCAAATTCAAAAACATTATATATCAGTGATAGTTTAAGTAATTATGCTGCAGATACTATTTACAATGATTCTTATAGTGACATCTTTATAAGAACAGGTGCTTTTAAGAAACTATCTGATACTTCAAATTTAAGTTTAAGTTTAGGTAAAAATGTAACAAGACAAAATAGAGACAAGAATAAAGAAAATGATCTAGACTCTTTGTTTGTTAATTATAACAAACAATTCAATAAAAATTATACGTCAGCTTTCTTTTCAATGAATAATAATAATTTTGTTAATGACGCTGAAAATGTAATTTACAATGTTGCTCTTGAAAATAGATACCTAACTAAACCAAACCAAAATCTTTTAGTGTCTTCAAATATGGGTATTACAGATTATAGAACAGATACTACTTTTAGTTCTGCAGATAATAAAAATAATACTTATTATGGACTTGCAACAGGTTATGAGTATTTTTTTAGTAATACTAACAATATAAAATTTAAATTAGGTATAAATCAGTATAACGCTAAGCTAGATTCTTATGGATATGAGAATAATTTTTATACTATTTCAAATTCAGGAAAAATTGGATTTTTAAATTATACAATTTCTCATTCAAATAACTCAAATAAATATGATAAATCTGACACTTTCGTAAAAAGCGATACAGTCAGAGATGATGAGATTATAACAAATAGTCTTACACTTTCTGGAAATTTAGAAGATTTAATAAAGAATAAGTATCTAAAGAATATTTTTTACAATCTTTCCTATTCTGATATAGAGTCGAGCTCAAATATCCTTAATTATGACTACGATAAGGAAATAATTAAATTTGGATTAACAAAAAGGATGCTGTTTTGAAGAAAATATTGGCTCTAATTTTAACCCTATTTTTTATCAGCCATTCAGTTGCTGATGAGAAAATTGTAGGTGCAATTACATTATCGATTGGAAAAATTACCAATCAAAAAGGAGAAATTTTAAAAGCTGGAGATAAAATTTTCTTTGGAGATGAAATTATTTCTGATGGAAAATCTAAATCTCAAATAATCTTTTTAGATGAAACGGTTCTTACAATCGGAGAAAAAACATCAATTTCAATAGATGAATTTGTTTTTGATCCAAGTACATTAGATGGTAGTTTTTTAGCGACACTTAATGAAGGGAGTGTAAAAGTTTTAAGTGGATTAATTAATCAAAAGAACCCTGAAAAATTAGAAGTTAAGACTGCAGCTGGAACAATAGGTTCAAGAGGTACAGAGTTTCAAACAATTATAGATGAGGAAGATAACGCCCAAGTATTACTAATTGGTCCTGGGGAAGACAACACTTTAGGATTAAGGCCAGGTGCGGTAGAAGTTGCAAATGAACTTGGGAGTGTATTACTAGATACACCTTTTTCATTCACTCAATTATCTTTAAACCAAATTCCAACTCCTCCAGTTGAAATTACACAAGAACAATTACAACAATTCCAAAATTTTTTAGATGTTAAAGCAAATCTTGATGTTCAAGATGTAGAGAGTGCAATTAAAGAAGGTTTGTTTGATGATCAACAAATAAGTGGAAATGAAATAATAGGTGAAATAGTTACCACTGCTCTAAATTTAAGTGATGGTGGATTAACTTTTGATCAAATTGCAGAAGTACTCGGTGTTGATGTAGTAGATATTATTGGTGAAGAAGGTCAGGCTGAATTTGAAAACGAGTCTGCAGAAAATCAAATTGCAATGGCGAATGCTGAAGGAGGTGATGGTTTAGCATATATTTTACGTTATGGTGGTACCAATTTAGGGGAAACTACTTATGGAGATTTCCAGGGTATTACTTCTGGAACTTACACATATACTGGAAACAATATTAATATGGCAGCAACTAAAGGAACTGGTTCTGGGACTTTTAGTGGTGTAACAACAGTTAACTTTGCATCTCAAACGATAAACAATACTTATTCGGGAACATTGTCTTTAGATGGTAATGCTGATGTAGATTTTAGTTATTCTTTTACAACTGATTACTCTAGTGGATCAGCATCTACATCAATGTATGGAGGCAATAATGGAATTTTTAGTATAAATAATTCAAACGGCACAACAGCTACAACCACTAAATCAGGTGATGCAGGTTTTGATCCGTCAGACTTTACTTCAGCTGCTGGAAGTTATTATGCTGATGCCGCGACAGATTTCTTTAATGTTCAAATGAATGGATCTCCAAATCCATCAACTGGTTCAGTTGCAACAATTGCCTTAAATGTTACTGATTATAATGATGCTGCAACTGATACAGAAAATACTATAGATGGCCAAAGAACTGGGATAATGCCATCAAGAGATTAAAATTATCTATTATTCCAAGATATAGGTGTAACCGTAACAGCGTTTCTACTACCTATTGCTTTAACAATTCCAACTTCTTGGTTTAATGATGTATCTCCATAAACAAGCTTAACTTTTATTCTTCTATTTCCTGGAGTGAAATCACTAGTGTCTGTATTTTGATAGTATACTTTTTCTAGCTCATCTCTCCATTCCTCAATTGTAGGAACTGTATTTGAAGGTGGTGTTATTTTTAAAGGAGAATTGGATGATCCAATAAATGTAGCAGATCTTGACCAACCAGAGGACAGAGCATTATCTCCTGTTGTATTAATTTTAACTGTATCCTCGTCACTTATAAAAATGCTGTTTTCACTTCCATCATTGAAAAATGATACTTCCGCTCTAATAGGACCCAATACTACATCTATGTTGTTACCATCTTCTTCAATAACTGCCCCTGTATAATCTCCAACACTACCCCCAAAACGAACAATATATCCCTCAACATCTGAACTAGCATCACCTTCTCGTGTCATAATTTTTGTTGTGGATGAAGAGCTAGTTTGTTTAAATGTTAAATAATCATTATCATCAGCTGCTGGATGACTGCTCATCCAGTTTGCTGAAGCGAATGGTCCAACACGTACACTTGATTCTGAGGAACGCAATGTTGTCTGGTTGCAACTGGCTTCATTTTCAAGATCTGCATCGGTTAAAGAAGTATTTATTCTCACGCGCCAAAACTCTTTATCTTTCCATGGTCCAGAAGTGTATCTCCAAAAACCAGATCTATATAAACCACCCTGGCACTCATCAGTACCGTTAACCCACGCTTCTTTATTGTTAGACACACCTAATTGTTTTAGAGCATCCAAATCTGCTGTGGTTGTTACATTAGCTAAGTATCCTTGAATTCCACATAAGTTTGCATAAGTTGCTTGAAAATTTGCTTGATTGTAATTTAATTCCTTAATATTCAGTTGATAGTAATGTTCAGCGTCAGTTGGTTTTTTGACATCTCCAATTAAAACTTCAATTTCTCTAGTTCCAGCTGTTGAAGCATCGTGCTCAAAATACATTGATTTAATTAAATCTAAGTAATTTTGACAAGTAGCATCTCCAGTTATTGTAACCGTGGCTGTTTCGTTATTTGTGGCTGATAAACCTAAAGATGAAAGTTCATTAGTTCCAGCTACTAATTTATCACCACTTTGAGAACCTGTCTTTATCTTAACTATCGCTTTAGTTACCCTTCTATCATAAAGTTTAATTACTCTTTTTGTGGCAATTCTTATAATTGGATCTTCATCATTTTCCATACCGCCATATTCAACAATAATTCCTCTTATTGAGTAATCAGAATAAGAGTCGTCTGGACCATTATTCCAATTATGTAAATCATTCCAAGTTAATTGCTGACTTTCAGAAAAATGAGTTCCCAGCATGTGTACGCCATGTTCTGTTCCAGCAACATTGTTTGGTTCATTTTCTCCACTCCAATTTCTAAATGGCATCCCGTCAACAAAAATTTCACCAATTTGTTGTCCTGATGGATTTGCTCTGGTCCAATCTGGTTCACCACGATTAGGTTGTCCAGACTTTGGCAAAGTAATCTCTTCTTGGTTTGCAGATGGATCCTCACTTGCCGTTCTATTTGGAGCGAAAGCTAAACCTCTAGCATTCCATAACATTCCTTCTGGTCCAGTAACCCATCTCCAAAAAGGACACTCATCATCATCTACTGTGTCATCTACATTGCTCAAACTTGCATTAAAAAATATTCTAGTTCTATTTCCAGTTATTGCAGCATTTGTTTCTAAAGCGATTTTTGGATCTTTATAAAATAATTCTATACCTGATTGAGACTGAGGATTATTATTTGCACTTGAAATTGTTGTTGTTTCTTTTCTATAAAATTCATTTTGAATACCTTCTAGCTCCCATAATTGAGCTGTGCTCGCAGTATAATTTGAATAAGAACTCGTGTTTATATTTTCTCTAGTATCAAGATCTACAAGATTAAAGGTCGTATTTGAGACAACTCGAACCCTATAAAATCCCGTACTAAGTTGTGTCATCCCATCTACGTTCATTTGATTAGATGAGCTGATATCTGCAATTTTTATAATGTCATCATGTACTAATCCATGATTTGAACTTGTGGTGATAAGGGCAGGATTTGCTTTAGATATTGATGAAATTGTTATCGCAGAAACTGTGCCTCTATATTTTTCAACAATATTTCTTAGATAGTTTACTGAAGAACCATAAGATTGGCCTCCTCTATACATTGTAATTTCCTCAAAATCTCTTAAAGCTCTAAAATCTGCAGTAGCTTGAGCTCTATTATCCCTTTGCCTAAAACCACCACACTTATTTAAATCAGTATTTGAATTTTGATCATCTGAAGATGCAATTCCTCCCATCCATCCATTCCCAACTGCTTTATCAGTTACAATATCGTTTTCTGCTTCACTTGTTATAGTTGCCAGATATCCACTTTTTCCAAAGTAGTCTAGTTGTCTCGCAAGTGAGAAGCCTTCGTTCATTCTTCTATTTTTATCATTGAAGATATCATTATTAGCATTTGAACTGGCTCTTCTTGGAAATTCATAAAATTCGTAAAAATGATTATAACCATCACGATGCTCGTTCACATGAAGAGGACCTAATGAAAATAAAATTGTTCTTTCACCTAATGAAGGAGTTGTAACATCCTCAGCATCTGGATCCGTTCCATCTGTACCATCTGTCCCTTCATCTGCAAATGGATTTTCACCATCCTCAGCATCTGGCTCTAATGTATTGTAATATTTTACAGACTCGAATGCCTGTTCCCATACATCTATATCATCACATGGTGCATCAGACTCGTCACCTGTGTACATAGTCCAAACTTGAGGATTAAAAATTGTAGGCGTTTCAGATATATCTAATGAAGATCCACCTGTAATTGTTGAGCCTGATGTATTTTTCCAAACTCTATTATTATACCAAACAAAATCATTTGCATTATATGAGGTTGCGGGACTCCAATCATCTGGTTTTCCAGAGTGAACTAAAGTTAATACTCCAGTATAAGCATTCCAACCTAAATAATCATCAGAGGTATTATTATCTGATGCAGAAGTATTATCTGCAGTAATTGCTGAAGGATAATCTTCTGCACTTGTATCAATTTGCAATATATCTTCATAAACATCAGGATTATCATCAAGATCAAGATCATTTAAATCACCATCATTATTTCCATCAATAGCAGCAACATAAGTATCTGCCTCTATAGTAACACGCGCCATACAAAAGTTTGTATCGCTATAATTTACTTCATCAGCATCATCTGTATCACCATCTTGGTTAATATCGTGCTCTAAGCTAAAATGATCATACCCTCCATATTCAACTACATATCCTGTAATACAATCTAGTCCTCCAGAACCACAGTTTGGAATTCTCCTCAAATCATTCCATTCTCCATCATCTCTCCCAGATCTATTAATTTCCATATCTGCATATGGTTCAGCAGCATTATTCGGTTCACCAGTTTGCCAATTAGTATAGGAAACGCTCATTCCCATTAACGGACCTGACTCAGATTGCATGTTAGCTGCGTTACTAGTTGGATCTCGCCAATCTGAATTAGATAGCCATAAATAATGTTGGTCATCAGAACCATCTAATCTTGCTCCATAATACACAGCTCTAGTTTCTCCAGCCGCTACATGAAAAGGAGTTACACCTGTGCATCCTGAATCTGTACTGTTATCGCACATAACAGCATCTTTTATAAATTCATTTTCAGCTGCACTTTCAATAGAGACCAAATAACCTCTCATACCACCACATGTTGATTGTTCGGCTCTTCTTTTTGCTTCCCACCAGTCAATGGAGTCTCCGTTGTATCCAAGATCACTTGAAATATTTGGTGCTGTTGAAAAATATTTATAATAGTGACCGTAACTATTATCCCCAGATGAAGATTTAAATTGAACTCCATCACATCCGCTACCTAAAACTTCTGACCAGTCATCCTCTTCAAAATCAACATTTGCACTTTTTCCATCATCTTTCTCTAAATAATAAAGTTTATCGTCATACTCTACACAATCACCTTCGTTGTAAGATGAAGAAGCACTAAAATCAGTAAAGGTAGTTGTGTTATTACATTGCTCCATCGCTCTTTTATAAACATAGAAATTAGTATTAGTATTATCTTTAGTTTGAATATTGATATCTCCGTCAGTTCCTAATTGACCAACATAAGTATTTAAAGGTGTGATCAATGGTGTTCCTTCCTGACCTGTTAAGTCATTTAAATCTTCTGAAGTTAATGCAATTTTCCCATCACCAACATCTCCTTTTTGAAGAGGAGCGCTAACAATTAATTCTAATGGTACTATTTGATTTTGTGGACCTTTTCCACAAGATAGAATTTTATAATATACAAGATCTTCTGCGGGCGGGACATTAAGTGTCGGGGCAGAATCTGTTTCGGAAGTTACTTCGTAATCTACAAATTCAGTTTTCCACAAAGTCCCCTTGTTCCCTATTCCAAAAATTGTAGCATCATTTTTTCTATCTGCTCCCCTAGACGTGTTAGAGTCTTTAGCTATATTTCCAGATCCATCATTAAACTTGTAGTAAGAAACAAGACCAGGCTCAGATCCTGATAACCTTTTTCTATAATTATTTGATATTTCTGTTGCAGAACGAGCAACATTCCATATTCTTAATTCAGCTATATTTCCTTTCCAAGGCAAACTTTGAATTTTTACATCACCAGTTTGATAGTTTGATGGTGAAAAACCCGCCAAACCTTCGCCTATAGCTAAAGGCCAAAAATCACCAGTTGGCAAAGTCTCTGTTTGATTAGTATAGTTTGATCCACTGACAGCATCTAAATCAAAATCATACTCATCAGAATCGCTCAATACACCATTTTGATATATTTTTACGTTATTTGTGTCAGTTGCTGAAGTACCACCCTCCCAAACCCAGGCAATGTGAACCCACTTATCTTTTGTGTTGTTTGGATTTCCCACTGTTGCAGTTTCACTGGCAGCAACAGTATCTTCACCCATCCTAGGTGACCATTTATCATTTTTTACTTTAAAGGTTAAATCTTCAGGTCTCCCAAATTCAAAAGCATGCATTTCATAATTACTTGTGGATTGAGTATTTTTTATCCACATCTCAATTGTAAATTTAGTTGTTGGAAAATCTTTAAAGTTCTCAACTAAAGCAAAAGATCTATCTGCATACGTTGTATTTTGATCGCTTCCACCTTTTGCACCTTCTGCTGAAAAATAAATTGACCTTATTGCATCAGAATGTCTTTGAACAAAAACTTCATAAGACATATCTTGAAATTTTGCTTCATCAGACCCTAAATCTGCTTCAATTCTTTTGGCAAAATAAACATTCTCATCAGGGTTAGTAAAACCATGTCTATTTAGGCATTTATTATCAGAATCCTCAATATTAAAGTCATTTTGGATATCTACCAAAGAAAAACTGTTGGAATTTAATTGATCTGAAATCCATTTCTGGCCTTCTTGCAAACCAGTTTCAGCAGCTAGATTTACCTGCTGCATAACTGAATTTCTTGAAACACTTTTTAAATCATTATCATAATAAAAAAACATTGCTCCTGTCATTATTGATAAAGCAGAAACAACAGCGATAACAAAAACTAAAACAAATCCTTTTTCTTTTTGATTTTTTAAATCCATAATTTACTACGAGTCACTCCATAACTGCTGTCTATCTATATAGTTATGAGAAGTTTTACACCTATTTGAAAGCATTCCGATCGTAACATCTTCTCCATCTACAGTTACTGTTTTTTCAGCAATTTTAACAGACGGTTGGACAGATCTTTCTGGGAAATCAAAAGTAATAACCGCTTCATCTAAGTTACTTGTAAAAGGTACAGTTTGCCTTCTAAAAACTTTCTCACCTTCTTTTCCATAGATGTAGCCCTCTATGGTCATTGCTGCCTTCGTTTTGTAAACAGAAATATTTTCCATTGCTGTTTCTGAACAATCTACTCTATCAACATGAACTTTTTCAGTTGTTGCAAGTTGATTTCCTCTTAAGTCAGTTGCAATTATTCTAACTGCAAAATATTTTTTATTAGTTGGCAAATTTGCCCATCTAATATCTGAGTCATCATTTAAAACTAAATAAAATTTATCATCTTTTTGATCTATTCTAAATCTTGTTCCATGATCGACATCTTTATCTGAGTCATCATTTGGTACTTCACCAAGATTAAATCTTACAAAATCATGGTCATCTGGCTCTTGTGCATCATCCCCAGTGGTTGTTACATATATTTGGCCAATGACTAAATCTTTATTTGCGTCTTCTGCCATATCAAAGTTGGTTTTATCCGAAATAGCAGTACCGTCTTCTTCTTTAAAAGAAACTCCAGATGGTGTTGTGTTTTCTATATTAAAACCAATATAAACTTTTTTAATATCAGAAATTCTTGTATTCGAAGTGTCCTCAGTTTGTACAGCATAATAAAAAGAGTCTTCGTGAGCTTCTCCATCATCAAAGCCGGTTGGTAAAGTATCATACTTAAAAGAGCCATCTGCATAAACATGCATTTTTCCTCCGGCAGTTGTGGTAACTGTTGCTCTAGCACCACTGTAGCTTGCTTTGTTTCTAGTATCATACATTTCACCAATATTTGGTAATTCGCTATTGTTTGCCCATACTGCAGTTACTGCTCTCCAAGTTCCACTTAACCTACAATCCATGGTCCTATCAGAACCATCAACACTTTGAGTTTTATAAGTCGCTGACTCAGCTAGGTCACCTGCTACAGTTCCTATTTCATCACAACTATTCGAATCTGAATTTGCATCAACTAATACTTCCAAGTGTTCTCCCTGTGGATCGTAAGATTTGCTTAAAAGTCCATAGATTCTATTTACAGTTTTATAGTCTTCATCCATATAGTAATATAAATTCTGTGCTTTAGGCATTGGTTTGTTGTCTGCAGTTTTTATGGGAACGTATCTTGGCAGTCTTGCAATCTGTATATTTGAATATCTATTGTCAGGTTGTGAAAATGAGACTATTGCAACTGAACCTCTTTGAAATCTTTTAAAATTTGCTTTTTTTAAATCATCTCTGTCTTGACTTCTTCCGGGTAAAGTAACTTCCACTCCATCATCAACTTCTGAAAATGGAAATGTAGATGAAGTATGATCATGCAAGGTTCCATCTGAATCAAAACGATAATCAAAAGCAGTAAATCTTTGGCTTAGCGTATTAGATAGATGTGGTTTATTTTCAATATTTGCTCTAAATTTATTTGGATGAAATGTCATGGTGATTGTGTTTTTTACACCTGTGTTTCTTCCCCAACTACAGTTCCATCTATGCGTAGCTCCAGGGTTGTAACTTATTCTAGAAAATGATCTGCCTCTGCTATTGCAATTTCTAAATCCAGTGTTGGCTGGTCGTGTGTTATCAAATCTTGCAAACAATCTATCATAGCCTTTGGTATTATAGTTCATCTGTTGAGAACTACTTGGTGTTGACCAGCCTGTCAGATGACTCATATTTGCATGTGAAAGATAAGACCCCTCAGATCTTCCACAATTTCTTGTATGGCTAAATTCATAACCTTTAAAATGATGTAAGTGTATTGCTGATTGGTTGCCTCTAGCTCCCCACCAGGACCACAAATACATATCATAAGTCAAATCCGCTGGTTCTCCCCACCAACTATTTTTATCTGAGGCAGATAAACTATCCCACTCAGCCTTATCAATTCCCCTAAGAGAGTTTTTTAACTTTGTGGCATCAAAATTACTATCTCCACTTAATCTTTCATAATCAATTCCAGCACATGCTCTTATTTTGCCATCAGGCCATTTTTTTTGAACTACACTGGGTCTTTGATATCCAGCTGCAAAACCTAACATATCATCATCCATCCATGCATTCATTTGTGGATTACAATCAGGATAACCACCTGAACATATCATTCCTTTCAATACAAAAGAATCGTATTGATCAGTTGAAACTAAAAATGATGGTGATGCTAAATTTTGTTGGATATAAAAAGATCTACCATCATCAGTTAAATCATAGTTTGGTCCTCCATTATAACTTGAAGAACCTCTACTCTCGTAGTTAGCTTTACCATAAGTAAACCCTTTTGGTTCCCAGGTATGAAGATTAATATCTGAAAATTGTGGAGCTTCAAATTTCATAACTCTTATGGTGTAGTCTTTGTAAGCTTCATTTTGGTCAACCCATCCCTCACCATCACAATTAGTATCTAGATCGGCTTTTACTCTTATATTAAAATCTTGATAACCATCAGAATTAAAAGAATAACCTGTGTCAGTTTTTGTTAAATCTCCTGAAATTTTAAGTGTTCCATTCCACTCACCATCATCTGCTACATTGTCATTATCAAGATCATCATAACCAGAGGTTACTGATAAACCTGGAGGTATAGTTGTATCTGTACTAACTGTTACTAATTTTAATCTCATTTCACTATGAGTAATATCTGGGATACCTGTCACCTCTGGTGGTTTTTCAGATCTAAAGATTATATCGTCATAAGTTCTATTTAAAGCTGTTGTGCCAACTTTTTCACCTTGATGTAAAATTATAACATCATCATTAGTTACAAAATTTGATAACTGAATATCTCTAGTTAAATTATTTGCACATTGAGCTTTTAGACTACCTGTAAATTGTATTACAGGTGTCCTATTTTCATGTAAATCTTCCTCATCATAAACATAAAATGTAGATCCTCCAAAATTAAGATTTCTCATATAAGCTGAGGCAGTATAAGTTTCGGATACTTTTTCATCGACAGACTCTAATTCTACTTCAAAGTCAATATGCTTACTTCTAAGTCTAATTTTAAATTCCTCAAAAAATTGAGCCACAGGCATCCAATCTACATCAACTGTGGTATTAGAATCACTTTCGTCGCAATTAGTTGTATTCCAAATTTTCTTTTTTAATACTGTCTTTTCAGTTTCTGGTGAGTAGGGTATTTTTAATTCGTATTTAATTAATTTTCTTCGAATAGTGCCATCGTTTTCTTCTGTATCAAAACAAAATAATACTTTTTCTCCATACTCTGTGTCATCAGATACTTCAGTTTCATCAGCATCATCATTCAATACTTTAACTGGTTCTTGAACTTCACCAAGAGTGCTATCAGGATGTTTGTAACCAGCCATTTTGCTATCAAATTGCAACATATGCAGTGCAAATCGAGCCTCTTGCTTCATGTTGTTGTGATTAATTTGTCTAATAAATGTCCCCTGAAAATTATTATAAATTGTATAAGTTGCTCCCATAACAATAGTTGAAACAACTACTGCAACTAATGCTTCCGTAAGAGATAATCCTTTTTGAGTAATAAATTTTTTTAAATTCATTTTACGTTCCAGCTAAAAACAGTCTTCTAAATTTTTCTTCAATTTTGTCTTGTTTAATAATTATTGTAACTTGTTTCTTTTTGACAGTTTCATAAATATCAACGCCATCTTCTTGATCAGTAACTCCATCATTATCTTTATCAACAGGGACATCTTTTTCAATATCCTCAATTTCTAATAATCTTTTATCTCCAGTTCTTGCAGGACCAAGATGTTTCTTTAATAGAGCTCCCCAATTATCTAGATCAGTCAAAACTTTTTGATTAGTAATTGTTCCTTTATATGTTGTGTCTTCAAATTTAGTCATATCTAAATCATCATAAGGATCTAAGCTACCTTCAGAATTAGATATAAATGTAATTGGAGCATTTTTTGTAGCATCAGATGCCATGTTTTTATTAGGCGTATCATCAGGAACATCTGATCGTTCTAAAGATAAAACTGTATTATTATCATCATCAAACTCAGTAGAATCTGTAATTTCGTACTTGCCGCCTACTCCCTCAATTATTATTTGATCCCCATCACCTGGTAATTGGGCAAGCCCTTTTACCTTTAAAGAAGCGCCTGCTGTAGTATCTTCAAACACTCTTGGATTTCCATATTGCGCAGCTACAGGATTGTAGACAGCAGCAAGTTCTTCAAACATTAATTCTACTGCATAAGCAGCTTTGTCAAACTTCCTTAAATTTGCAAAATCTCTTTCTTGATAAGATTGTAATGTCATAAATACAGTTACAGCTATACCTAGAACGCCTGCTGCAGTCATTCCTTCAACTAAAGATACTCCCTTTTGAAATTTATGTTTTAAATTCATTACATTCTTTTCCCATTGTTAAAAAAACCTGTCTCGTATATATGAAGATAATCCTTTTTTCCTCCAGCGTTTTCAGAAGCTTGCATTTCTCCTCTAGCATTTTCAGGTGATGAGCCATCAGGCAAAAAACAAAAAAAGTTATTTGAAGCAGAAACTTTAGTGCAGTTTCCAGTTGTAGATGTGCATCTACTAATTGTCATATGCTCAAGTTTTTTTGTTAAATCTGTTAGTTTAGTTCCTTTGTCATTAGTGCCATCAAAATCAGAACATTTTGTAGCTGTAGATTTATGATATTCCACATTATATCTGTTCAAACCTTGTGCCTGCCAAACTTCTAAATCTGCAGTATTGTTGGAAGTATCATTTATAACTCTAATCGTATAAGCGTTTCCATCTTCCAATGAAAGTTGTCTAACATAATTTATTTGGCCTCGAATTGTTGCAAGGTCACTTTCAAAATTTTCTTGATCACCAAAGTTATCAATTGCTGGAAAACCAACTGCACCAATGATGGATACAATGGCTATAGTTGTCATCAGCTCCAAAATACTGAAACCTTTTTCTTTAATTCCCATTAAAGTCTATCCTACAGCTTGACCAATGCTGAAGATTGGCATGTACAAAGCTATCATAAGAAGCCCAATAATTGCGCCAATTATTACGATCATTAATGGTTCTATGATTGAGGATAGAGCAGCAACAACACCATCAAATTCTTCTTCATAATAATTTGCAATTGATTGGAACATTTCTTCCATATTTCCTGTTCGTTCACCAACAGCTGTTAACTGGGAAAGAGCTGGAGGAAATATGTGCTCTTCTTTTTGGAGTAGCGCAGACAAAGTTTGACCAGTTACTATCTGCCTCCCAATTCTTTCTAATGCATAAATAAAGACAAGATTTGTTGTTACAGATTTAGAAATTTTTATTGTGTCTATGATGCTTACCCCAGCTCTTGTTAAATTAGCCATAATCATACACATCCTAGATACTGTTGCTTTAACGATTAAATCGCCAAACAATGGGAACTTTAAAAACCTTTTATGCATTACATGTCTAAAACCTTCTATATTTTTATACATAAAGTTATATGTAACCCTAATAATTATGATAATTCCCAAAATTTTCATTATATTTGTAGGATTAGCAATAAATCTACTTGCATTAACAATAACTAAAGTTGCTGCAGGGAGTTGAACACCCATGGAACCATACATTTTCTCAAAAACAGGAACAACTTTCCACAACATGAAAATTGTAATCACTGTTGCAACTGTCAAAAGCATTACTGGATAAAATAATGCACTTTTTATCCCTTGTTTAATTTTTGCATTTTTCTCTAATAATTCTACAAGTTTAATTAAAAACTCATCTAACTTACCACTGGCCTCACCTGCAGAGATCATATTCAAATAAATATTATCAAAAATTTTAGGATGCTTAGCAAATGCATCCGTTAAATTCATACCGCCATTTAAATCTTTAATTATAGCGTGAGCAGTCATTTTCATTTTCATGTGTACAGTTTGATCTCTGATCATCATTATAGACTCGAGAATAGGCAGACCTGCTTTGATCATGGTTGATACTTTTTTTGTAAACTGCAGTAATTCCTTTGGCGGAACTTTGGCCCAAGGTCCAAAATTTAAATAAATATTTCCTTTTGAAATAATAATAGGGGCATTACTTATAGGAACATCATCTAAAGACGGTGGACCTTTTGTTTCAGATTTACCGTTACCTTTTTTAATCGAGGTAACAATTATTTTTTTTTTTCTAAGTTCTACTGCAGCACTTTTTGGATCAGATGCAGAAATTACACCATTTATTTTTTTTCCAGCTTGAACACCAGCATATTGAAATGTTGCCATAAACTAAACTACTAAAATTCTAGAATATTCTTCAACAGATAATATACCTTTTTTAATAAAATTTCTGCCAATAACTTGCATAGTTTTGAAACCATCCTTAATTGCAACTTCAAGCATTTCATCTCCTCTAGCATCTCTTAATATCGCTGCTTCTAAGTTGGGAGTTTTTTTTAACACTTCGTAAATTCCTTGTCTTCCTTTATATCCAGTGTTATTACATTCTGCACAACCTGCACCCATTTTGGGGGTAAAAGTATTTAACTCTTCTTCTTTAAAACCAAGTTGTAATAAACTTTCTCTTGTTGCCTTGTCATCATCCACGGTACAAGAAGAACAATTCTTTCTTGCTAACCTTTGAGCAACAATTAAACTTAAAGCTGATGCAACCATGAAACTTGGAACACCCATATTTACTAATCTGACAACTGTAGACACTGCATCATTTGTATGAAGTGTACTTAATAACAAGTGTCCAGTTAAAGCGGCTTTAATTGCAATATCTACGGTAGATTTATCTCTTATCTCTCCAACTAGAATTACCTCTGGGTCTTGTCTTAAGAAAGATTTTAATATTGCCTCAAATGTTAAACCAATTTCATTGTTAGCTTGAATTTGACCTACTCCTTTTAAATAAAATTCAACTGGATCCTCAGCTGTCATTATATTTGTTCCAGGATTATTTATTTTTTTAATACATCCATAAAGAGTTGTACTTTTACCACTACCTGTTGGGCCTGTAACCAAAACCATCCCTTGGGGAGCGGTTATAGCTGTGACCAAGTTATCGTAATCTTCTTTATCAAGACCGATTTGCTCTAAACCAAGATCTGGTCCAGCAGCAAGTAAACGCATAACAACTCTTTCACCTTCTTTAGCTGGAATAACTGAAAATCTAACATCAATATCAACATCATCTTCATTTTTTGGTTGTGGATTTTTAAATTGAAGTTTTCCATCTTGTGGCAACCTTTTTTCAGAAATATCACAACCCGACATAATCTTTAGTCTTGTCACTATTGCATTATAATTCTCCATCAAAAATTGTTTAAATTGTAATTGTTCTTGAAGGACACCATCTTTTCTAAATCTTACTCTTGCCTCACCTCTTCTAAAAATTTCAATATGGATATCACTCGTACCACTAAAAAAAGACTCGTTTAAAAGTTTATCAACAAACTCAACTACAGCATTTTCACCTTGCGTAATTTTTACATTCGGGACCTTCACATTTAAATTTGGTTTTGAAAGTGATGATTTTTGTGCTTGATTATTTGTTGAGTTTGCAGACTCTTGTGTTGCTTCAATTACAGATTTAAACTTTAGAGCTTGATCCAAATTTGATGGTTTAGCAACATATAGCTCTACATTACATCCTGTCATGCTTTTAATCTTGCCTGCCAATGTAGATTTGGTTGGATCAAATAAAGCAATTTTCAAAATTCTCCCATTTAATTCGAATGGAAGCATTTCATTTTCCATTATAAAATCTTTTGGAAGTTTTTTTACAGCTTCTTTTTTAATATTTTGCTCAGTTAGAATAGTTTTACGTAAAGCATAATTTCTTGAAACTGCTGAAACAATATCATCTTCACTTACTAATTTGTCATCAATTAAATACTCTAGAACTCCAAGGGGAACCTTGCCATTACTATCGTATTTTTTTTTAGCCTCATTAAAATTTGCTTCAGATAATTTTCCACTAGTTTTTAAAAGGTTTGAAATCTTAATACTTATTTCAGGATTTATTGAAGGCATGTTTAAAGTTATAATAAAAATTATAACTTATACAACATTTGCACTTAGGAATATTAACAGTTGAGTTTTATCGTCTTTATCAGTTGTTTGTCTAAAAAATGCTCCTAGTAATGGAATTTTTGAGAAGAACGGCACATAAGTTTCACTGTTTTCTCTAGTATTTTTATAAACACCTCCAAGTACAGCTACATCACCAGCATTAATTTGGACTATAGATGTAAGCGATTCCTCGTTCGTTACAACGTCATCACCTGAGCTTTCACCTGGTGCATCATTTGCAAGTGATAATTCAATTTTTACTCTACTTTCTCCAACAATTTCTGGTTTCACCGTGATGCTTAAATTTTGTGGAATTTCTACTGTAGATCCTGCAGCATCACCTGAAGCTGGAATTACTTTTACTAAAGTTGTACCTTGAGTAAGAGTTGCTTCTTCACCGTCCATTGCAAATAGTTTTGGATTTGAAACTGTTTCTGTATTAGAGTCTTTCACTGATGCAGTGATTACAGCTTTGATCTTTGTCATTCCTATATTTCCAAGCAAAAATGCTCCTCCTGCCAAACTGACTGCATCTGATAAATCTGCATTAGATATAGCCTCAGGATTCGTATCTGCTACAGGTGTTATAGAAGTTGTGTTTCCTGGGTTAGTATCAATCCCTGAAAAGGTTATTCGGTCTTTTCCATTTGCAGTTGCCGCAGCATTTAATGCATCTATGTTTGCACTAAAGTTTTTATTAAAGCCATCAGTTGCATTAACAATATAAGCCTCGATCATTACTTGTTTTTTTTCCAAGTCAATTTTGTTTAGAATGTTCTCTGCCTGATTTAATTGCGCATATGTGCCTGTGATTATAATTTGATTATTTTTTTCATCATCTACCATAGTAAAACCTTCGGTCTCACCCATAACTTCCCCAAGAGATTCTACTAAATCTGTTGAACTTTGATAAAAGACTTTAAAGATCTCTGTAACCAAAGGTTCTGAACCATCTCCTTCGTTTGAAACTGAGCCTCCAATATCTAAGGAAGCTAAATTATTATTTTCCTCTATTGTATTGTCTATTTTGGCTTTTTCTAATTCAGCAAAAAATTCTTTTGTATGAACTCTTAACAGACCAGAGTCTTCATCAACAGTCATAATTAAACTATTAATATCTAAAATGGCATAAACAGCAGAACCCCATTTTATATTTTCAAAGTCTATAGTTATTTCTCCATCAACTTCATTACCTATGATGATATTTCTCTGAACCAATCCAGCAAGTAATTTTAAAGCTGATCTTATATTCATATTATTAAGCTTTAAACTTACTTCGGTATCTTCTAATTTTTTAATCTTTAAATTTCTATCAATTAGTTTAAGTGATTTTTTTTCTAGCGCCTTACCCTCTGTTAAAGAAATTCTTCTTACTAACTTTTCCTCTTTTTTATTTTTATTTAAAATATCATTTGAATCTTGATTAAATTGTTCTGCAGTTTGTCTAAAATTTTCAGCGCTTGCTTTTACATTGAAAGACTCAATTTCTTGAACAGCTCCTTTATCCTTTTGATCATAAGCCATTTTAGGCCTTTTTGAACTACTACAACTTACCAGTAATATAGACAGTGTTAATACTAGTAATAATTTAATAAATTTTGTCATTAATTGAATAAATCCTCAACATTAGTTACTGTTTCACTGTCGTTATCATTGTTATCGTTTTCATTATTCTCTGTTTGATTTTCAATATTTGTATCATCATTGTTCACATCATCATTAATTATATCTTCATTATTTGATTGTGGTAAAGATGCAATTGCCATTCCTACTATTGGAGTATTAATTAAAAATTCATATTCAATATTGTCCTCTAAAACAATCATTTTATTTTTTTCAATTGAGACTATCACGCCATCTCTGTTACCTATTCTATCTCCCTCTCTAACCATAAATTGACTGTTACTTATTTCAATTATTGCAAGATTTTTTCTATTTATTTTAAAATCGTTAATACTCTTCTTGTCTAAGTTTTCATAAGAAATATTCTCATTAGTATAAATTGGAATTTTTACTAATTGATTTTCATTTAATATTACTGTGTTTTTATCAAAAGCATTAAATTCTATTAATTCGCTTATTTCTCTTTCATATCTTTTGCCAATATCAGCTATTGTTTCATTCTCATTTGTTACATGAATAAAGAAAGGTAGTAATAATTTATCACCAATTAAAATAATATTTTCATCTTCTAAATTATTGTAAGAAGCAAGTTGTGTTGCGCTTAAATTATATCTCTCAGCAATTGTTTTTAAGTTTTGACCTTCTTTTACGATATGAAATCTATTTGGTATAACTACTTTATCACCAACTACTAATTTTCTTGATCCAGGATAAATTGCATTTGCAACTTCGATTTCTCTTAAAGAAAATCCATATCTAAAAGCAATTTTCTCAATTGTATCGTTTTCCGATACGGTATGAGTTGTAGGTGTTTTTGCTCTATCGATTTTTTTTACTTTAGCTCTTTGAAATTGATGAGCAGACTCTTTACTTAGCGCAACACCTTTGAGCAAATAATCTTTTAGAGAATATGCGATGATCGGATCAATATTCAAAACTGTAACAATTTCTGTGTCCTGGGGTTCGTTCTCGACAACTTCATTTACCTGGTCCGTCTTCTCAATAATTTCTTCTGCTAATTCTATTTCAGGAGCTTCTTCCTCTATTGCTAAATCCGTCTCAGTTTCGACGATATCTTCAACTTTTATCTCTACGACTTCTGGCTCTCTTACAATACCAATTTCATTTGTAAATGGATCACTGCTGAAAGAATTGCCGAAATACAATACAAAGATGGTTGTTAATATAAATCTTAGCAACATTATTTTTTACCTGCCTCTAATAAATCTGAAACTATTGTTTCATCGTCAAAAACTTCATCAGCTAGAGGTTTTAAAGATAATCTTGAGTTAAATTTTTTTGTTATTTTTTCTTTTGGCAAATCTTCTTCTTTTAGATCAGGTTGTCCAGCAACTGTGTAAAGAGCTATTCGATCTTCTTTAGAAAATTCAACTAATGCCTCAATTTTACTATCATTAACAACTTCATTTTCTGAAAAACTATTCATCATATTTACCACAGCTTGGTCGTTCATAGCTACACCAGAAAATAAAATATTATGTTTTTCTTGTATTCCAAAACTAGTCAATCTTATATTTTTTGGAACTATTTGATCTAAACTTGCATAAAGATTTGCAGTTGTTTTTAAATTTGATCCAAAGGCTGCTGCAATTCTTTTATCTTCATTAATGCTATCGATTTTTGCATTATAACCTTGCAAAAGATTATTTTTACTTTCAAGATCTTCCTCTAAAATTTTAGTGGCAGCTAATTTAGATGAATTGTTCATTAATTTAAAAATTTTAAATGGAACAATGTGTCCAATAATACCCAAAACAAAAATCATCGAAATCATTAAACAAAAATTACCTAAAGATTTTGATCTTCTGTTAGTTTTTACCTGATCAAAATTAGATAAAAGATTTACTGAAATTATTTCGTTAGTTTCTAGATTAAAAGAATTTAATTTTCTTGATGCTATACCAATTGCTTCCGATGCAAGAGATTTATTGCTAAGTGAATCTATATATTTTTTTGCACTATCAGAAATTTCAGCGGAGTCTTCTGGATTATAAAGCTTAACAACAACATCTCCCAATTGTCGCTCAATTCCTTTTGAAACATTTTTAATTTTTGACTTATCTGAAATTACTGTGATGATGTTTATAGGATCAAATTCATACTTTGTTTCATACTCAACTAAATACTGTTTAATTTGAGAACCAAGTCTTTCAAAAATTTCATCCCAAAATTCTGTTTCAACACTCTCAACTTCCTCAACTGTATCAAGCAATACTTGATCTGCTTCAATAATATTTAATTCTGAATACTGAAAACCTTTATTGGAACAAATAGTAATACTTTTCTCATCTTTTGAATAATTGAAAATAACATTTGGAGTTTCAAAACCTTCTTTCCCAAGAAGTATTCCTTGAGAGTTAACATGAGCGAAAGGTGCAAGATCAATTACCACAGGATTATAACCTGCAAGCCTAAATATATTCGAATAAGTTTCCACAAACTTTATCTCCATAGCAACTAAAACTACATCCATTACACCAAGCTCTTCATTTGTATTCATAACAGAATAACTTGTTTCAAATTCATCTAAATTTTCAGGTGTTTCATCAAACTGATCCCAAAATCCACCTAAAGCAGTTGCTTCCCTTAAACTTTCTTCATCCATAATTGGAATTTGTAAATTATAAATTTGTGCTTTGGATGTATCTAAAGAAACGGCAATGTCTTTTGTTTTAGTCTTAATAGAGTCTAATGCATTTTTTACTTGATCACTTAAATATGTTGTTGCGGATAAAAAATCTTGGTCTTCTCCAATTCCTGCTATTTGTTGATTAGAGAAATTATCAATTTTACAAACACCTTTTTTGTATGAAATTTCTGCAGCTTGAATAAATTTATCTCTAAAAACTACACCTATTACTTTTTCTTTTTTTGAGTGATTTTTTCCTATTAATTTAATGATAGGAGCAAAAGCTTTTGCAATAGGAGGTCCAATTTTATCAATCATAATTTTTTATAAAAACCGAATAAAATCACAATAATAAATACCGAATCGGTACACAAGCATTAGTTGTGTTACTTTATATATGTATCAATATTAAAAAAAACTTGAAAAGCTATAACTTTTAGAGCATCAAAACATTTATGAGTCTTCATGATAAATTAAAATCATATCCAAAAGAATATGATTTGTCAGATATCCACATCAGATCGAATCAACCATTTGCAATCAGAGAAAATGGTGAGATTAAAGTTTTCAGCGAAGATATTGTTTCAAGACAAGATATAGAAACTTTTTGGAAACAATCTTTAGATAAAGCGCAATATGATTATTTAATTAGCAATGGTGATTTAGATTTTGCTGTTGTTGTTGATGGACAGAGATTTAGAGCAAACGGTTATTATTCTTCATATGGACCAAGTATGGTTCTTAGAAAAATTATAAGTGAGATTCCAAATATTGAAAAACTAGGTTTGCCACCTGCAGCACATGAAGCAATTACTCACAAAACAGGATTGGTTCTTGTTACAGGACAAACTGGATCTGGTAAATCTACATCACTTGCTGCAATGATAGATCAAATTAATTCTCATAGAGCAGAAAACATAATTACAATTGAAGATCCTATTGAGTTTGTTCACCCTGCTAAAAAAAGTATTATTTCTCAAAGAGAAGTTGGAAAAGATACTGGTAGTTTTGCAAAAGCGTTAAAATCTGCACTTAGACAAGATCCTGATGTAATTTTAGTTGGAGAGATGAGAGATCTTGAAACTATTTCTTTAGCATTAACTGCTGCAGAAACTGGTCACTTAGTTTTTGGAACTTTACATGCAAGTAGCGCGTCATCAACAATTACAAGAATTTTAGATGTATTTCCCCCAGCTCAAAAAGAACAAGCGCAAACAATGTTAGCAGGATCAATAAGATTAGTCATGTCTCAACAATTATTAAAAAAGAAAGGTGGAGGAAGAATTGGTTGTCATGAAGTAATGACAGGGACACCGGCAATAAGAAATTTAATTAGAGAAGGTAAAACAGAACAAATTCAATCTACTCTTCAAACATCTGCCAAAGATGGAATGTTTACAATGGAAAAATGTCTTGAGGGTTTAAAGCTCAAAAAATTAGTTGAGTAGATTAATTTGAACTTTCAGTAAATCTTTGTTGCGGAACTATTGCGGAAAAGGTTCCAGTACCAGTGCAATTACTTTCAGTTTGTTCACCTAGGCCTCTGTTTACACTTGAAGGATTTGGATTGTTTGCTCCTTCACATTTTAAATTGAAATCTACATTACCTTTTAACTCAACTTCAACTTCTAAAAACTTTACATTGTTAGCTGTGGATTTTGTTATGATATTATTATAAAGATAGTTAGCTGCTAAAAATGCAAAAAAAGCTAAAAAGAATATTTTAATGTTATTTAAATTTTTTTTAAAATTTACCATCGTTTTAATTGTTATAGCTTTTATTCCTAAAAATTCTAATGCAAATATTTATCAATTAAGTTGTAAAAATAAAAAAAATACAACAGTTTGGGTTTACTCAAAGAAGAGAAAACAAATTATTTTAACCAAAATTAATAATTCAAAAACAAAAGTAAATTTTAAGATGGGTAAACAAACCCCATCATCTTTCTCCTCTGTTGGATCCATTGGGGGACTTCAGACAAATTTAACTTACAGCCAAAATTCTAATGAATTAGCGTTGTTACAAAAATCATTAAGAGGGTCTAATCAATTTTATAAATGTGCAAAGCCAAAACTAGTTAAAGAGGAATAGTTAAAAAATTAAAGTTAAAGTTGTGCCAGGACCAACCTCATTGTGTTTGTATTCACAAAATTTAGAAGTTTTCTTTATGAAGTATACTCCTAAACCACCAGGTCTGACTTTATCTAAATCTCTTGGTTTAATCGTTTCTAAAGGTACTTGTTCACCGTAGTCAGTTATTATTACTTTAAGCTCATCGTTGTTTATAATTTCTAAATTTAAATCAATTTTTTGATCTTTTTTCATTTTATACGAGTAACGAATTACATTTTGCAAAGCCTCATCAATTGCTAAAGTTACGCTTGCTAATTCGATATGTGGTAAGTTTGATTTACAAAACTCTTCTATTTTCGATCTGGTATCTTTTAACTCTGAGGGATTTGAAAGCATTTCTATATTCATAAATAAATTTCAATAGTATTACCCAATATGGGTATGTTAAATTAAAAAAAATAGTTTATAAAAGAATTATGAAAAAAATCTTACTAGTTTTATTTACATCATTAATATTATTTCAAAACATAGTCAAAGCAGAAGTTGCTATGATTGGAGTTGTAGATGGAATGGTTTGTATGGCATGCCAGGCAAAAGTTGAAAAAGAACTTAAAGCTGCAACAGGTGAGGGTAATGTTGAAGTTTCATGGCCAGAAGGAGTTGCTTTTATTAACTTTGAAAATACTCCAAAATTTTCTGAAGAAGACTTTAAAAAGGTAATTGAGAATGCCGGTTTTGCAGTTGGTAAAGTTGCTACCTTAAATGAAAAAATTATTGATCCAAAATCTGGATTAATTTCTTTGAATAAATTTTAATTATTTACTTTCCAATCTGTTTCGAAGGTCACATAGTTTACTTGTAAACATCGTCTTTCTTTAAGAATGCTCTTTTTTTCCATGCCATGCCAAGTATTTGGCCCGCTGGTAAAAAGATAACCGTAGTTGTTTCTGTAAGGCAATGTTTTAACTTTCTCTAATTTTTCATTATAAAAATCAGTCCCTAAATCTTCAGATTCATTAGTTTTATTTACAAAAATTAATCCTGACATTAATTTTTCTTTAATATCACAGTGTGGTTTGAGCCAAAAACCCTCTCTATCACAAATCACTTCTACCCTGACGTATGAGTTTGATAAATCTTTATTGATCATTTTAGATATTGTCTCGAATGTTTCTTTTGATTGTAGTTCATTTATAAATTTAACAAGATTTGGAAATTGCAAACTATTTTCTTTTGTTACAAAACATCTAAATTTTATTGCTTTACCGCCAGAGGAAATACCTTCTCTGAATTCTGCTGCCCCTCCATCAATTGCACGGGTTCCATCATAATTCAAATTATGCTCACTTAAATTTGGAATATCTGCTTTAATAATTTCATCAATTGCTCCTTCAGATAGAGCATTGCCATACTCCCAATGATCAAATGGTGTATCATATTTTTTTGAATTATTTTTTATGGAATTTAAAAATGACATTAAGATTGAATTTTTTCTTTAATAATTTTTGCTACTCTATTAGTTTCATCTAGCTTTTCATAGTTCCAATTTTCTATTTCCTCACCTAAGTTTCTAGTGATATTTAGTTCTCTAAATAAGTTTCTAAATCTTTGGAATCTTTTATCATTCTTTTTTGGTAAAATATTAGCAACATAGATTGGTTTGCCTGTCAAAGCAGCCTCAGAGATCATAGAGCTAGAGTCACATGTAACAATGATATTTTCAGATAAAGCTAATGCAGATAAATATGCCTTTTTATCTACATTCATAATTACTGTGTGATTTTCTCCAAAAAACTCTTTTGCATAATGAATTGTATTTATTGGGGTTCTCATTGATGGGATTACAACTAATTGAAAATCATGTTTCTTCATTAATTTATAAAACATTGAGAAAATATGTTTCATATTTTTAGTTGAATAATCATAATATTTTGTTGGTCCACCCATAATTAAGCACCAAATTTTTCTCTCATCTTGTTTGATAAAAGATTTTAAATAATCTTTATTTTCTTCAATTTCTTTCTCCGAAAGATAATGAATAGCTCCCTTTGTGCTAATAACATTATCGCCATTAATTCCATCATGTTCTGGAGCAACAATAAAATCAAAATGATTAAAATCTATTTTTGGATCTTGAATATGAATATTAAAGATTTTTTTTTTAGAAATATGTTTTAAGTGAATAGATGGAATTACACTCTTTCTTCCACATGAGATTATTAAATCAAAATCATTATCTTCAATCTTTTTGTAAACATTTTGAGAAATTGGAGTAAATTTTGGTGGAACAAGTTTCCAAATATTTTTCAGTTCAACCTTGTGGTGAGTAAAATCAATATCAAGTGCTTTAGCAAGTCCCTCGACTTGACTAATCATTCCATGCATTCCTTGAGTTAATAATAAACCTTTTAATTTAGACATTAATCACTATATAGCTTCCATATGAGTCAAAATCCAACTAAACACACAAAAGTGTTAATAATTGGATCTGGTCCTGCCGGATACACAGCTGCTGTTTATGCTGCACGAGCAATGTTGAATCCTATCCTTGTTCACGGAGCTCAACCAGGCGGACAATTAACAACTACAACTGATGTGGAAAATTTTCCAGGCTTTGCGGAAGTAATTCAAGGACCATGGCTAATGGATCAAATGAGGGATCAAGCAAAAGCTGTTGGAACAGAAATGATTGAAGATCATATCGGCTCAGTAAATTTAAAATCTACACCATTTGAAGCTGTGGGTGATAGTGGACAAAAATATACCGCAGATAGCATAATTATTTCAACTGGTGCACAAGCAAGATGGTTAAACATTAAATCTGAACAAGAATTTAGAGGGTTTGGAGTTTCAGCATGTGCTACATGTGATGGTTTCTTTTTTAAAGATAAAGAAGTTGCTGTAGTTGGAGGTGGTAATGCTGCAGTAGAGGAAGCTATGTTTCTTACAAAATTTGCATCAAAAGTAAAATTAATTCATAGAAGAGATAGTTTGAGAGCTGAAAAGATGCTTCAAAAGAAATTGATGGAAAATAAAAAAATTGAAATTGTTTGGGACTCTGTTGTTGAGGATGTTTTAGGGGATAGTGAACCAAAAAATGTAAAGGGTATAAAAATTAAAAACTTGAAAACTGAAAAAACAGAAGAAGTTAAATTAGATGGATTATTTATTGCAATTGGTCACGATCCTGCAACTCAACTTTTCAAAGATCAATTAGAAATGGATAAAGAAGGTTATTTAATTACAAAACCAGATTCTACAGAAACTAATATTCCTGGAGTTTACGCTGCAGGTGATGTCAAAGATAAAACTTTTCGACAAGCAGTGACAGCAGCTGGTATGGGATGTATGGCTGCATTAGAAGCAGAAAAATTCTTATCTCATTAGTTTGAGATTACAATTAATAACTAATTAAAAGGAGAAATGTTATGACTGATAGAGTGCTATTAACTGGAATAAGTGGATGGATAGCTAAACATACTGCAATAGAATTATTAAATTCAGGTTATGATGTTTTAGGAACAGTTAGAAGTGATGACGTAATTTCTCAAACAAAAGAGACAATTAGTAAATATGCTTCGATAGATAAGTTATCTTTTATAAAACTCGATCTTTTAAGTGACGAAGGTTGGGAAGAAGCTGCAAAGGGATGTAAATATATAATTCATATGGCTTCCCCTTTTCCGATGAAGGTCTCAAAAAATAGAGAAAATTTAATACCAGTTGCAAAAGATGGAACTTTAAGGGTTTTAAATGCTGGCATCAAAGCAAATGCAGAACAATTTGTAGTTACATCTTCAATAGCAGCAATGTTTAGAAAGCCAAATAGATCGAATCCTTATTCATTTAGCGAAAATGATTGGACAGATGAAAATTGGGTTGAAGGAGTTAATGATTATTTTTTATCTAAAACAGTTGCTGAAAAAGCAGCCTGGGAATTAATGGAAAGTAAAGGGATTAAAAGTAAACTTACTTGTATAAATCCTGGTGGAGTGTTTGGAGATGCTTTGGATGTTAAAGGTGGAACTTCGATTGAATATGTTAGACAATTTTTAAAAGGCAAGTTTCCAGCAACACCTAAATGGGGAATACTAATATCTGATGTTAAAGATGTTGCAAAATCTCATGTAGCTTGCTTAGGAAATTCAAAAGTTGGTGGCAGAAGATTAATTATTGGAAAAGAAGTTAAAACATTACTTGAGACATCAAAAATATTAGCTGAAGCTTTACCAGAGTATGCAAAAAAACTTCCTAAAAAAACTTTACCAAATTTTATGGTGAAATTTATTAGCATGTTAGATTCAAGTGCAAAAACAATGATCCCTGATCTTGAATTAGAGATGAAACCAGAGACAAAATATGCTGAGGATTTAATTGGTTTTGAATTTAAACCAGCAAGTGGGGCTCTAATTGATGCTGGAAAATCAGTAGTAAGATTAGGCTTAGTATAAAAATTTTGTATAACCTCATCTTTAAATTTCAGGTATAAAATTAATTCAAATGAACAGAAGAAAATTTATAAAAACTGTAAGTCAAATTATGATTGCTTGGGGATTAAGTCCAAAGCTCGCATTTGCCTCCGAAACTAATAAAGTATTATCAGGAAAATTTTTCATAGATGGCAAGGAAGCAGAATTAAATTTTCAGGATTTAAATAATTCTACAATTGAAACTAAAGATGAAAAATCAATAATCAAAGTTAAAGATGATTTTTATTTGATAAGACCTGAAACTAAACTTCAATTTGTCTCAAAAAACTTATTAAAAGTTATCAAAGGCTCTGTTCATGCAGTTTTTGGAAAAAGACAAGAGGAATTAAATGTTGAAATCCCACACGGCACAATTGGAATAAGAGGAACATCTATTTTTATTGATATTGAGCCTAAGCAGAACAGAAGTTATTTTTGTAATTGTTATGGAGAAACAGTTCTCTATGACAAAAAAGGAAATTTATTAGAAACAGTGGTTTCATATGGACACGAATCCGGAGCACTTACAGAAGATGGAAAATTTAAACGGTATGGAATTAATTATTTAAAAAATATTTATGCTTTAAGACATCCAAAAATATTTGACGAAGAAATGGAAAAAGTTGGGTGTATCGTAGAAAATAGTCATTGTACCTTAAAATAAATTTATTTTACTAAATCTGAAATTTGATCTGACTCGAAGATTTTTTGATCAATATTACTATTCGCAAGTTTAATCATTGCTTTTGCGATTGTTTCTGAATGAATTGATCTCATTTTCTTTAATGGTCCAACAAATAAAGGATTTAGGAGTTTAAAAATAATTATTCCTATTTTCTCTCCCAATCTAAATTCTTTTCTATTTCCCAAAATAAATGAGGGTCTCATAATTCCTATTTTAGAAAAACCCAAACTTAAGATCTCTTCTTCTACTAGGCCCTTATATTTTAAATAATCTCCTGAACTTTTAGAGTTTGCGTATCCTGAAGACACAAAAAAATAAGAATTAATATTATTAGATTTTGCAATTTGGGCTACTTGTTTTGGAATATCTAATTCAATTCTTTGATATTCATTTTTGTCAGGAGAATTTTTTTTTGTTGTCCCAATACAAAAATAACATTCATCTCCCTCGATCTCTTCTTTGTGTTTTTCTAAATTATTAAAATTAGTTTGAATTACTTGAATTTTTGAATTGTTTATTTCAGTTGAGGAACGAACAAATATTTTAATTTTAGAGTAATTATCGTTCTGAATAAGTTGATTTAAAACATGACCTCCAACTAATCCAGTTGAACCAAATAGTAGTGCAGTTTTCACTTCTTAAGAAAGGCTTTCACAGAAAGATTTTATTCTATCCATTGCCTTTTTCAAATTTTGCATTGAAGTAGCGTAAGAAATTCTAAAGTATCCATCTAAACCAAATGCAGATCCTTGAACAACTGCAACATTAGATTGCTCAAGTAGTTTTTGAACAAACTCTGTATCAGTTTTCAATTTAGTTTTTTTATTTAATAATCCCTTACAACTTGGAAATACATAAAATGCTCCATTAGGGGTTAAACAATTTATACCATTAATGCTGTTTAAACTTTTAACTACAAAATCTCTTCTTTCTTTGAAAGCTTTTGATCTTTTTTTTATGAAACCTTGATTTCCATTTAAAGCTTCAACTGCAGCAGCTTGACTGATTGATGATGGGTTTGATGTAGATTGAGATTGAATTTTACCAATTGCTTTAATGATATCTTTTGGTCCAGCGGCATACCCTATTCTCCAACCTGTCATTGCATAAGATTTACTGACCCCATTCATAGTCAAAGTTCTATCTTTTAATTTAGAGTTTTGAGCAATCGTGTAAAAATTAAAATTATCATAAGCTATATGTTCATAGATATCGTCACTCAAAATATGAACTTTTTTATTTTTAATTAAAACTTTAGCTAAATCTTCAATTTCTTTTTTGGAATAACCTGCTCCAGTTGGATTAGATGGTGAATTTAAAATCACCCATTTAGTTTTTTTGGTAATAGCTTTTTTTAATTTACTTGCAGTAAGTTTAAATCCTTCTTCTTCTGTGCACTTAACTATCTTTGGTTTACCACCTGCTAACAAAACCATATCAGGATAAGAAACCCAAAAAGGTGCAGGAATAATTACTTCATCACCTTTATTCAAAGTTGCCATGAAAGCATTATAAAGAACTTGTTTTCCACCAGTTCCAACAGTGATTTGATCTGTAGTGTAATTAATTTTGTTTTCTCTTTTAAACTTATCTACGATTGCTTTTTTTAAAGCAGGTGTTCCATCTACTGCTGTATATTTTGTGTCTCCACTTTTGATAGCTTTAATTGCAGCATTTTTAATATTATCTGGTGTATCGAAATCTGGTTCTCCAGCCCCAAGACCAATTACATCTTTTCCTGCAGCTCTAAGTTCTCTTGCTTTTTGAGTAACTGCAATAGTTGGTGATGGTTTAATTCGTTTTAAACTGTCTGATATTATGCTCATTGAAATATAAATAAATTCTAATACGCTGTTTAATATATGGAAAATACTTATCAAGATTTAATTACAGATATTCAGAGTAAAAATCCAAAAATTGGTGGAAAACTCGAAGGTGGAAAAAAATTCAAAATTAAATCTGATTTTAAACCTGCGGGTGATCAACCAGAAGCTATAAAAAAATTAGTAAATGGTGCAAATAAAGATCAATTTAATCAAGTATTACTTGGAGTTACAGGATCTGGAAAAACTTTTACAATGGCAAAAGTAATCGAGGCCACTAATAGACCAGCATTGATACTTGCTCCAAACAAAACGCTAGCAGCACAACTCTATGGAGAAATGAAAACATTTTTCCCAGATAATGCAGTTGAATACTTTGTTTCTTATTATGACTACTACACTCCAGAAGCGTACGTACCAAGATCTGACACTTACATAGAAAAAGAGGCATCAATTAACGAGCAGATTGATCGAATGAGACACTCAGCAACTAGATCTCTTTTAGAAAGAGATGATGTTTTAATTGTAGCAAGTGTTTCATGTATTTATGGATTAGGTTCTGTTGAAGCGTACAGTAAAATGACGCTAACTCTTCAAAAAAATTATGATTACAACAGAGAAGAAATAATTAAATCTTTAGTTGCTTTACAATACAAAAGAAATGATCAAAATTTTTATAGAGGAACATTTAGAGCAAGAGGAGAATATTTAGAAATATTTCCCTCCCATCTAGAAGATAGAGCTTGGAGGCTTTGTCTATTCGGAGATAAATTAGAGCAAATTGAAGAATTTGATCCTTTAACAGGAGATAAAGTTAGAGAGCTAAGTTTAGTAAAAGTCTATGCGAATAGCCATTACATAACTCCTAAGCCTACAATCGAACAGGCAGTTATTAATATTAAAAAAGAATTAGAAATAACTTTAAAAAAACATAGAGCAGAAAATAAATTATTAGAGGCTCAAAGATTAGAAGAAAGAACTAAGTTTGATTTAGAAATGATTGAAGCAACTGGTTCTTGTGCTGGAATTGAAAACTATTCAAGATTTTTATCTGGAAGAAAACCGGGAGAACCCCCTCCCACTCTATTTGAATATTTTCCAGATAACACTCTAATATTTGTTGATGAATGTCATGTGACTGTTCCACAACTAAACGGGATGTATAAAGGAGATAGATCAAGAAAAAGTACTCTCGCAGAATATGGTTTTAGATTACCATCATGTATGGATAATAGACCATTAAAGTTTGAAGAGTGGGATTTAATGAGAACTCAAACCGTATTTGTGTCTGCAACACCAGGACCATGGGAACTAGAGCAAACAAAAGGAAAATTTATTGATCAAGTTATCAGACCAACTGGACTAATTGATCCTGTGGTTGAAATTAGACCTGCAAAAAATCAGGTAGATGATTTGATGCACGAATGTAAAAGAGTGATTGAAAACAATCATCGTGTTTTAGTTACAACTCTTACTAAGAAAATGGCAGAAGATTTAACAGAATACCTTCATGAAAATGGAATTAAAGTTAGGTACCTTCACTCAGATATCGATACTTTGGAGAGAATTGAAATAATGAGAGACTTGAGGATGGGTGTATTCGATGTTTTAGTTGGTATCAACTTATTAAGAGAAGGTCTTGATATTCCTGAATGTGCACTAGTTGGAATTTTAGATGCAGATAAAGAAGGTTTTTTACGATCAGAAACATCACTCATTCAAACAATAGGAAGAGCAGCAAGAAATGTAGATGGAAAAGTTATTTTGTATGCTGATAAAGAGACTAAAAGTATAAAAAAGGCAGTTGCTGAAACTGATAGAAGAAGAAATATTCAAATAGCTTATAATAAAAAACACAAAATTAGCGCTACATCAGTTAAAAAAGAAATTAGCGATATTTTAGAGAGTGTTTATGAAAAAGATTATGTAAAAATAAGTGAAGGTTCTAATGTTGGTGGAAACTTAAAGAAACATCTTAAAGCACTAGATAAAAAAATGAAAGAAGCAGCATCTAATCTTGAATTTGAAGAAGCCGCTAAAATTAGAGACGAAATAAGAAAGTTGGAAAGTAGCGAATTAGAAATTACATTAAATCCAAAAATAAGGCAGTATGATGTAAAAAATAAACTTTATCCTAAAGGCCGATCAACAATGGGAATGCCTGGAACAAAAGTTACAAAAAAAAGAGATAAAAAATGGAAGCACGAAAAATAATTATTACAGGTGGGGCAACTAGAATTGGTGCTGCAATTGCAAAAAAATTATCTGGTCCTAATAAAGAAATTTTAATTCATTTTAATAAATCAAAATCAAAAGCCAAGAAGTTAAAAAAAGAACTATCAAATAATGGTACTAAAGTTTACTTGGTTAAAGGTGATTTAAGTAAAGAAAATGATGTAAATAAAATTGTAAAATATGCAAAATCAAAACTTAAGTATTTTGATTGTCTAATTAATAATGCCTCTTTGTTTGAAAATGATAAATTAGAAAACTTTACAACAGATAGTTGGGGACAACATTTAAGAACAAATTTAAGAACACCTGCATTATTATCAAAAGAATTTGCAAAAAATGTTAAAGGAACCAATAACAATATAATTAATATAATTGATCAAAGAGTTTTCAAACTAACTCCGTATTTTTTTTCTTACACAATCAGTAAAACTGGACTTTATACGTTAACAAAAACTAGCGCTATGAGTTTAGCTCCAAAGATTAGAGTAAACGGAATCGCACCTGGCCCAACTATTAAAAATCAAAGACAATCTGAAAAACATTTTAGAAAACAGTATTTAGCAACCCCACTAAAAAGACAAGTTGATGTTGAACAAATATGCAATGCTGTTGACTTTTTTATAAAAAATATATCTATTACAGGACAAGTTTTAGCTATAGATAGTGGGCAAAATTTAAACTGGCAAACACCAGATATTATGGGCAAAGAATGAAAAGAAGTAATTTTAAGATTGTAAGAATAAATAAAAACAAAAGTCTTTTTAATTACGAAAAGAAAATTCTAATTAATGAACTAATTTTAAATTTAAAACTTGGCTATTATGACTTTGAAAAAAAAAAGCCTCAAAAAGTTAAATTTAGCTTAGAGATTGATTATGAGGACAAAAAGCCATCAAATGATAAGGATATAAAATCGATTGTAAATTATGGAACAATTGTAAAATTGATCACAAAACTTGTTAAAAAAAAACATTACAACTTTCTTGAAACATTAGCTGAGGCTGTATTTGATGAATTATTCAAAGATCAAAGGATTGCTAAAATAATGTTGAAAATTGAGAAATTAGAAATTCTTAAGCAATGTTCATCTGTTGGTATTCAAATTACCAAAAAAAGAAGTCATGATAAGCTCTGAAATAGGAAAAGAGGTAATTAAAAAAGAGCTCTCGCTAGTCCCTAAACTTCCTGGTGTCTACAGGATGCTAAATGAAAAAAATGAAATCCTATATGTAGGAAAAGCAAAAAATCTTCCTAACAGACTTAAAAGTTATGTATCTGAAAAAAATCATATAATTAGAACAGAGAGAATGTTGTCTCAAACTAGAAAATTAGAGATAACGACTACTTCAAATGAAAGTGAAGCGCTACTTCTAGAAGCAAACCTAATTAAAAAATTTAAGCCAAAATTCAATATTTTATTAAGAGATGATAAGTCATTTCCATTCATTTTTATTGGTAACAAAGATAAATGGCCTCAAATTAAAAGACATAGAGGAAAAAAAACAAAAGAAGGATTTTATTTTGGACCTTTTGCATCAGCAGGTTCAGCTAACTGGACTATAAAGATGATCCAAAAAATTTTTCATCTAAGAGTTTGTGATGATACTGTTTTTAAAAATAGAGAAAGACCTTGTATCCTTTATCAAATAAAAAGATGTTCTGGACCATGTGTTGGTTATGTTGAAAAAAATGATTATCAACAAACAGTTGATGATGCCATTGAGTTTGTCTCTGGGAAATCAAGGAAAATTCAAAAAAATCTTTCAAGCCAAATGGAAAAAGCAAGTGAGGAATTAGATTTTGAAAAAGCAGTAATTTTAAGAGATAGAATTAAAGCTTTAAATATTATTCAATCTTCTCAAAGAATTAATGAGGCAAACTTAGTTGAGGCAGATGTTATTGCTGGATACAAAGAGTCTGGCAAAACTTGTATTCAAGTATTTTTTTATCGTTCAAAGCAAAATTGGGGTAACCAAGCTTTTTTTCCAAAACATGACCCAGATGAAAAATTAGGAGATATTTTAAATTCATTTGTTTCACAATTTTATGAAAATAAAAGTGTGCCTTCTGCAATAATTTTATCTGAGGAAATAAAAGAAAAAGTTTTAATTGAAAAAACTTTAACTCAAAAAGAAGGAAAACAAATTAACATTAGTGTTGCTAAAAAAGGTTCAAAATTAAAAGTAATTAATCAAGCAATAAAAAATGCAAAAGACAGTTTGAATAGAAAACTTTATGAAAGTCAGAATAATCGAGAACTTTTTGATGAAGTTGCAAAAAAATTTAATCTTGAAACAAATATAAATTTAATTGAGGTTTATGATAACAGCCATATCCAAGGAACAAATAGTGTTGGAGCTTTAATTGCTTATGGTGATGAGGGATTTATTAAAAAAAGATATCGAAAGTTCAATATCAAGCACAAAAAAAATGAACAGGATGATTATGGGATGATGAGAGAAGTGTTAAACAGAAGATTTAAACGTGCTGTTCAAGAAAAAGATAATTATCTCACTTTTCCTGATTTAGTATTAGTAGATGGAGGAAAAGGACAATATTCAGTAGCTAGAGAAAGCTTAAATGAATTGGGGCTTCATGACATTCCAATTATTGCAATAGCAAAGGGTAAATTTCGTAATAGTGGAAATGAAACATTTTTTCATAATGGCAAAGAATATAAATTCTCAAAAAATGACCCTACTCTATTCTTCCTTCAAAGGATAAGAGATGAGTCGCATAGATTTGCAATAAGTACCCATAGAGCAAAGAGAAAAAAAGGAATTAGTAAATCTTTGCTGGACCAAATTGAAGGTATTGGAGCAATTAGAAAAAGAGCGCTACTAAACCATTTTGGGTCAGCGAGATCTGTTGAGTCTGCCAGTTTAGATGAAATTAAATCTGTTGAAGGTGTTGAAGAAAAAGTAGCAAAAAAGATATATAACTTCTTTCACGAATAATTATGTTAAAAAAAATTCCAAATATTCTGACAATAGGGAGAATAATAATTGTACCCTTCTTTGTTTTAGCATTTTATCTTCCAGGTTTTTATGGTGATTTAACTGCTTTAATTTTATTTATAATTGCTTCATTTACAGATTTCTTAGATGGCATGTTAGCTAGAATGTTAGGCCAAGAATCTAAATTGGGAGAACTATTAGATCCAATTGCAGATAAAATTATAGTCGCTACAGCTCTAATTTTGTTGGTGATGGATGGAACAATCAGAAATTATGAAGTTATTGCAGCCATAATAATTTTAACTAGAGAAATTTTAATTTCAGGATTGCGAGAATTTTTAGCAAAAGGTCAGATTAAACTTCCAGTTTCAAATCTTGCTAAACTTAAAACGGTATTACAAATGGTTGCTATTGGTCTTCTACTTTCAGGAGATACTGGAAATAAAATAATCAACTTTGAAGATTATAATGCTCAAACTATTGGAATTATTCTTTTATGGTTATCAGCTGCGCTTACTTTATTTACAGGTTATGATTATTTACGAAAAGGTATTGATCACGCAATATCTGAAGATAACAAAGATTAAGCTGCTTTTTTCTTTCTTACCAATGCTTGATAACTTTCATTAAGATCAATGATAGTATCACAAACTTTGAATTGATTTTCTGCTATACAAGATACGGGTGTAACTTCAGCAGCAGTTCCTGTTAAAAAGCATCCCACAAAATTAGGAAGTTCTGTGGGACTAATTTTTCTTTCATGTACTTTTATATTTTTTGATTTTGCAATTCCAATTACAGTTCTTCTTGTAATTCCATCTAAGAATGAATCTGGGATTGGTGTGTGAATTTCTCCATTTTTATCTTTAAAAAATACATTGGCACCTGTTGCTTCAGCAATATTTCCTTCATGATCCAACATTAAAGAATCTGTGTAACCTTGTTTTTCAGCTTCATGTTTAGATAATGTACAAATCATATACAAACCTGATGCTTTAGTATCCCAAGGTATAGTGTTAGGAGCTGGTCTTCTCCAGTTTGAAATATTTAATTTAATGCCTTCGACTTTTAGTTTTGGATCGAAGTAAGATCCCCATTCCCAAGTTGCAATCGCAACATGAATTTTTGTTTGTTGTGCTGATATAGCCATCATTTCAGTGCCTCTCCAAGCTACTGGTCTTACATATCCGTTTTCTACATTCTGAGTTGCAATTATTTTATTTGAAGCAGTATTTATTTGCTCTTCAGTATAAGGAATTTCAAAACCCATTCTTCTAGCAGAATGAAAAAATCTAGAGGTATGTTCCTCTAATTTAAATATAGAACCATCATAAACTCTTTCACCTTCAAAAACACAGCTCGCATAATGTAAACCATGACTTAAAACATGGAGTTTTACATCTCCCCAATCAACAAGTTCATCGTTGTACCAAATTTTTCCAGATCTTTTATCGTACGGTATCATTAGTGAAAATATTTTAAAATATCAGTGAAAAATATCTTTGTATCTTTGATATGTCAATATAACTTACCCATTATGAAAGAACTTTTATATCTTAAAGACGATCAACTAAAGGGCTTAATTGAAAAATTATTTGTTAGTTATAGAGAGACATTTTCTGACTCTAAAAAAATTTTAGATAAATATTCAATTGGTGTGGCCCACCATAAGGTTATTCACCTAATTTCATCTTACGAAGGTATCTCTATCTCAGATCTGCTTAAAAAATTAAAAGTAACTAAGCAGAGCCTTAACAGAGTTTTAAAAGATTTAATAAATTTAGACATCGTCATATTTAAGAAAAATGATCAGGATACAAGGGTTAAACATGTGTTTTTAAACGAAAAAGGAAAGAAAATATTTGAAGAAATTTTTAATTTACAAAAAAAAAGAATTTATTCAGCTCTTTTAAATTCAACTTCAGAAGAGGTTGTTAATTTTGACAATGTATTAAATAAAATAATTAATGGATAATTTTTTAGCTCATATTTTAGTAGTTGATGACGACGATGGTATTAGATCATTGGTCAAAAAATTTCTAAACGAAAATAATTATTTAGTAACCACAGCTGACAGTGCTGAAGATGCTTCTGACAAAATAAAAATAATAAAGTTTGACCTAATTGTGCTCGATATAATGATGCCTGGAAAGAATGGATTAGAATTTATAGAAGAAAATAAAAAAAATCTAGATACTCCAATTATACTTCTTACAGCAAAAGGAGAAGCCAAGGAAAGAATAGAAGGTCTTGAAATTGGTGCAGATGATTATTTGCCCAAACCATTTGAACCTAAAGAATTAATTCTAAGAATAAAAAACATTTTAGATAAGACAAAAAAAACTGAGCAAAAAAGAATTATTGAATTTGAAAATGTCAAAATCGACTTAAATAAACTTTTAATTATTAGAGATCAAAAAGAATTTAAAATTAATAATACTGAAAAGACAATTTTAGAAAAAATGATTAATAGTCCTGGAAAAACATTTTCAAGAGAAGATATAGGAAAATTGATTAATTTGGATAAAGAAAGATCCATTGATGTTATTATTACTAGATTGAGAAAAAAAATTGAAATAGACCAAAAAAGTCCTAAGTTTTTGCAAACAATTAGAGGTGCAGGATATGTTCTCTGGATTGAGTAATTTCTTTAAAAAAGTTTTACCAAAAAGATTATTTTACAGAGCACTCTTAATTGTTGCGGTACCTGTAATTACTATCCAATTAATAATCACCATTGTTTTCTTTGATAGTTTGTGGATTAAAACTAATAAAGGTATGACCAGAACTCTGGTTAATGAGATTAGTGCTTTTATAGAAGCTTATCAAAATGAGGAAAATGATAAGCAAGAAGTGAATAATCTTTTTTCATTGTTTCTAGATTTAAATATTGAATTGGTAGTTAATGAAAAATTAAGTGATCAAAATAAAGAAAGATGGTTTAGTCCAATTGATCGAACTTTAAGAAGAGAATTGAAGTCTAAATTTTCTCCTGAGATCTTCTGGTTTAATACTACAAACTATAAAGAACTAGTTGATTTAAGAATAAAATATGAAGATGGATATTTTAAATTTTTAGTTCCAAAAGATCGAGTCACTAGTACCTCTGCAAGAATATTTGCGCTATGGATTACAGTTCCTGCAATTATAATGGTTATTATTTCACTAATATTTTTAAAGAACCAAACGAGGCCAATTACAAATTTAGCTCGCGCTGCTGAGAGATTTGGAAAAGGAGAAGACATAGAAGAATTTAAACCCTCAGGAGCACTTGAGATACGTCAAGCAGGTCATGAATTTGACAAAATGAGAAAGAGAATTGCAAGACATCTTAATCAGAGAACTGAAATGTTATCAGGTATTAGTCATGATTTAAGAACTCCTTTAACAAGAATGAAGCTACAATTAGCTTTTCTTAAAGATAAAGATGCAGTTGATAAGTTAACAGATGATATTAACGAAATGGAAAAAATGCTTAATGAATACCTACAATTTACAAGCTCATCATATGTTGAAAAAGACGAAATGTTTAATCTTTCAGAACTAATAGAGGAAATTATAAAAAAATATAATAATAAAAACATTTCTCATAATTTAATTCCTAGAATTTACATTAATGGCAGAAAGAACCTTATCAATAGATCTTTAAATAACCTGATTGATAACGGATTAAAATATGCAAACAACGTTGAAATAAGCCTAACCAAAAAAAATACAAATCTATTTATAATTATTGATGATGACGGCCCTGGGATACCCAAAAAAGAGTATGAAAATGTATTTAAACCTTTTTACAAGATTGACAAAGGAAGAAATGATTCAAAATCTAGTGTTGGATTAGGACTATCAATTGCTTCTGATATTATCAAATCCCATGGTGGTAACATTATGCTGGAAAAATCAAAATTGAATGGGCTAAGAGTTAAGATCTTTTTGCCGGTCTAGTTTTCTTCTTTTTTTTTGTTTCTAATTTTGAAATTTTATTTTCTAAATTTTCTACTCTCTTTGAAAGAATCTCAAATTCATCCTTGCTTGTAAGTTTCATTTTAAAAACAAATTCATCTCTCTTTGACTTAAATATATTTAAGATTTCAGATGATAAATCTTTTGAGGTTATTAATCCCTGCTCTAGTAGTTTTGCAAATTTATCAATTATAAATTTAGAATTTTTCATATTTGAGATATACAATATAGATATAATTTAAAATGTTCATCAATAATTTTGACCCAGTTGCAATAGAAATATTTTCTTTAGAAATTAGATGGTATTCTCTAGCTTATATAGTTGGTATTTTATTTGGATGGTTAATAGCAAAAAAACTGTTCTTAAAGAATTCTGAAATAAATAAAAAATTTGATGATTATATAACGTACTTAATCATCGGAATTATTTTAGGTGGAAGAATTGGTTATGTATTATTTTATAATTTTGAATTCTATATCAATAATCTATTAGATATTTTAAAAGTATGGGAAGGCGGCATGTCTTTTCATGGAGGAGTAATTGGTATTGTTGTTGCAACTATATTGTTTGCAAAAAAAAATAATCAAAATACGTTTCTATATTTAGATGTCGTCGCTCTAGTTGCGCCTATTGGAATATTTTTTGGAAGAATTGCAAATTTTATAAATTCTGAACTTTATGGAACTATAACTAATTTACCTTGGGCAGTTACTTTCATACAAATAGATAATCAACCACGACATCCCTCACAAATTTATGAGGCATTATTAGAAGGTTTAATTTTATTTTTAATTTTAATTTATTTTAGAAGTAGAGGAAATTTTGAAAAAGCTGGATTGATTTCTGGATTATTTTTAATTTTCTATTCAATCTTTAGATTTATTGTTGAATTTTTTAGAGTTCCAGATGATCAATTGGGATACCTAATATTCAATTTAACTATGGGTCAATTAATAAGTTTTATCTTTTTGATAATTGGATTAATTATTTTCTTTTTGAAAAAAAATGAACAAGTCGACTAATTTACCTCTAGATCAATTTATCAATCACGCTCTTTACGATAAAGAAATTGGTTATTATATGAAAAAAAATCCCTTTGGAAAAGAAGGTGATTTTATTACGTCTCCCAACATCACAAGACTATTTTCAGAAATAATTGCGATTTGGGTAATAACTTTTTGGAAAAGCATCGGTTCACCTAAAAATTTTAACTTAATTGAACTTGGCGCTGGTAATGGAGAAATGATGAAAGTTGTGTCTGAAACATTAAAGAATTTTCCAGATTGTTTTAACTCCTGTAATTTAATGATTCATGAAAAAAGCTCATATTTAATTGATGAACAAAAAAAAAATTTAAATTCTGAAAAAATAATCTGGGTAAATGAAGTTGAAATCGACAACACATTTCCTTGCATTTATCTTGCAAACGAATTTTTTGATGCACTTCCAATAAAGCAATTTTTTAAAAAGGAGAATAATTGGTTTGAAAGGTATGTTAATTTAAAAACTTACAAAAGGGCTGAGTTCAATGATAAAGAAGTTGATATTAAAACAATAGAGCAAGAACTTAAATTTGGAATATCTAAGGACCAAGATATTATTGAGTACTCTCCAGAAGCGTTTAAATATCTAGAGAAAATTTGTAAAATTATTGAGAACAGAAATGGTGGACTTTTAATAATTGATTATGGATATTTAGATCTGAAAATAAAAAATACTATTCAAGCAATAAAGGATCATAAATTTTCAAACATATTAGAAGATATTGGCGACTCTGATATCACATACAATTTAAATTTTAATTTATATGCTAATTATATTAATCAATTTGAAAAACTAGATCATCTAATTACCAATCAAAAAAAATTCTTAACAAGTATGGGAATTTTGCAGAGAGCAGAGATTGTAAGTAATAATATAGCCTTCTCACAGAAAACAGATCTATTTTATAGAATTAGACGTTTAATTGATGAGAAACAAATGGGAGAGTTGTTTAAGGTAATGTTGATTAAAATTAAAAACAATAAATTTAAAACAGGTTTTCAAATTGATTAAATCTAAAAAGCTTTCAAAAAATAAAGCTATTAAACATGGTTTTTTTAATAGCATCGGTGGTGTATCAAAAAATATTTATAAAAGTTTAAATTGTGGTCCAGGTTCAAATGATAATAGTGCAAATGTAAAAAAAAATTTAAATATCGTTAAAAATAAAATTTCCAAGAAATCAAAAAATATTTTTTTACTTAATCAAATTCATAGTAATAAATTCGTATTTATTGACAAAAAGCATAAATCAAAAATAAAACCTAAGGCTGATGCAATTATTACTAATCAAGTAAATTTGCCTATTGCAGTTTTGACTGCAGATTGTGTACCAATACTTGTTTTTGACAATCAGAGAAAAATGATAGCTGCAATTCATTCAGGATGGAAAGGTGCCTTTAAGGGAATTATATCAAAAGTCATTAAATTTATGGTTAAGAGAGGGTCTAAATCAAAAAATATTACGGCAGTTATAGGTCCATCAATATCAGTTAAAAATTATGAAGTTCAAAAAGATTTTTATAAAAAATTTATAAGAAAAGACAAAACTAATCATAAATTTTTTAAATTGGGTAAAGAAAAGTTATATTTTAACTTATCTAGTTATGTTAAATCATTAATTCTTAAGTCTGGTGTGAAAAAAATAGAAAAAATTGACGTTGATACATTCGATGCTAAAAATAAATTTTTTAGTGCTAGAAGATCAAAAAGTTTAAATCATGCTGATTATGGTAGAAATATTTCAATAATTATGCTTAATTAGGTTTTTTCATGAAATTATTATCAGGAAATAGCAATAAACCTCTTAGTAAGAATATTGCTAAATATTTAAAATCTAAATTAGTCAATTCAAGTATTAGAAATTTTTCTGATGGTGAAATTTATGTTGAGATTAATGAGAACATAAGAGGAAATAGTATTTTTATTATTCAATCTGTATCTTCTCCAGCTAATGATAACTTAATGGAACTTTTATTATGCATAGATGCTTTAAAAAGATCATCCGCAAAAAATATAACTGCTGTAATTCCATATTTTGGTTATGCAAGACAAGATAGAAAAGTTGTCCCAAGAACTTCCATTTCAGCAAAACTAGTATCTAACCTGATTACAAAAGCAGGAGCAGATCGTGTTGTAACAGTGGATTTGCACGCAGGACAAATTCAAGGATTTTTTGATATTCCAGTAGATAACTTGTTTGCTACTCCTATTTTTGCAAGACACGTTAAGAAAAAAATTAAAAGTAAAAATATGATTTGTGTTGCTCCAGATGTGGGTGGTACTGAGCGAGCAAGATCTCTTGGAAAACTTTTAAATGTTGGTCTAGCTATAGTAGATAAAAGAAGACCAAAGCCTGGACAATCTCAGGTTATGAATGTGATTGGGGATGTAAAAGGTAAGACATGTATAATTGTAGACGATATCATCGACTCGGGTGGAACAATTGTAAATGCAGCTAAAGCTCTAAAAGATAGAGGTGCAAAAGAAGTTTATGTTTATATTACTCACGGCGTTCTTAGTGGTGAAGCGGTCAAAAAAATTAAAAACTCCGTTATCAAAAATTTAGTAATTACAAATACAATTGATAATAGTGACAAAATAAAAGGTGCAAAAAACATTGAAGTTTTATCTATTTCAGGGCTAATGGGTGAAGCAATTAAAAGAATATCAAATTCTACTTCAGTATCTGATTTATTTAAATAATTACCTTGTGTTATTAAGGATCTTGAGCTAAAAACCCTTGTTTTTATGAATACTTTAGAAGCTAACATCAGAGATACTAAAACAAAAGGTGAGCTTAACTCACTAAGAGATAATGGAGAAGTTCCAGCTATAATTTATGGCGGAGAAGCTCAAAATGAAAAAGTTTCTATATCTAAGAAACTGCTAAAGTCGATGTTAGAAGACTCAAATTTTTTATCTACAATTCTTACATTAAATGTAAACGGTAAACCACAAAATGTACTTCCAAGAGAAGTGAAATATCACATCTTGTCAGACGAACCTATGCATGTTGATTTTTTAAGAGTTGTGCCTGGTCTAAAAATTAGAATTGAGGTTCCAGTTAAATTTATTAATCATGAAAAGTCACCTGGATTAAAAAAAGGTGGAGTATTAAATATTGTAAGAAGAAAAGTTGAATTGAAATGTCCAAGTGAAAAAATACCTGACAATCTTTTAATTGATTTAGATGGTATTGATATTGGAGTAAGTTTTAAAATTTCATCAATTAATCTAGATCCTGAAGTTGTACCAACTATTCAAGGTAGGGATTTCGTTATTGCAACACTTGCGGCTCCAACTGTAATGAAAGAGCCAGAAAAACCAGCTGAAGCTGAAGCTGCAGAAGGTGAAGCGGGTGCTGAAGCTGCTACTACACCAGCTGAAGGTGATAAACCAGCTGCTGAAGGCGAAGAGAAGCCTGCTGAAGAAAAAAAATAAATTATTTAGACTGAAGTTTGTTTTCCATTAAAAAATTTTTATGCTTTTATTTGTAGGACTAGGTAACCCAACGCCCGATAGTGAAAATAATAGACATAATGTAGGTTTTAAAATTATAGACTCGATAAATAAAAAATTTGGCCTATCAAAACAGAAACCAAAATTTAAAGGTTTGCTTACAACAGGAAATGTTGGAGACAAAAAAATATATGCAATTAAACCTTTAACTTTCATGAATAATTCAGGAATTTGTATAAGAGAATTAATAGAATATTTTAAAATTGATGCCGAGGATGTCATAGTTTTTCATGATGATTTGGATGTGGAATTTGGAAAAATAAAAGCTAAGTTTGGTGGATCTAGTGCAGGTCATAATGGTATAGCTTCAATAGATAAATTTATTGGTAAAGATTATTCTAGAGTAAGAATTGGTATTGGAAAACCAAAAGACAATATGGAAGTAAGTGATTTTGTACTTCAAAACTTTGATGAAGATGAAATGGCTGGATTAGAAAAAATTACAAATAATATTACTGAGTCAATTTCAATATTAATTGAAAAAAAATTAGATCTATTTTCAAGTACAGTTAATAATAAATAATGAGTTTTAAATGTGGAATCGTTGGTTTACCAAATGTTGGTAAGTCTACACTTTTTAATGCACTAACAAATTCTAGTAAAGCACAAGCAGCTAATTTTCCATTTTGCACAATTGATCCAAATGTTGGTGTAGTTCCCGTACCAGATGAAAGATTGTCCAAATTATCAAAAGTCTCCAACTCTAAAAAAATAATTAATACTACAATTTCATTCGTTGATATTGCTGGTCTTGTAAAAGGAGCTTCAAAAGGAGAAGGATTAGGAAATAAATTTCTTTCTCATATCAGGGAAGTTGATGCAGTAATTCATATGATTAGATGTTTTGATTCAGATGATATCCAAAATGTTAATCCTGACGTAAACCCAGTGAGAGATTTGGAAATTATTGAAACTGAAATGATGCTTGCAGATCTTGAAAGTATTCAAAAAAGATTGGAAAAAAATAACAAGAAAAATGTAGATGAGGAACAACTTAAAATTTTAGAAATTGCTCTTGATTGCATAAATAATGATAAAGATATTTCGGTTCTAAAAACACAATTTGATATCAAGCAATTAAATCAAAGCGGTTTATTATCAATTAAACCAAAAATATATGTTTGTAATGTTGATGAACAAAGTGTTCAGAATGGTAATAAATATACAAAAGATTTTATAGAAAAATTTGGTAATGAAAATACACTAATTGTATCCGCTGATATTGAAAATCAAATTAATGAGCTACCTGCTGAAGAGAAAAAAAATTATATGGAAATGATAGGTTTAAAAGAAACTGGATTAAATATGTTAATTCAAAAAGGTTACAATATACTAGAGCTGGACACTTATTTTACATCTGGTCCTGAGGAAACAAGAGCATGGACAATTAAAAAAAATTGTACAGCTCCTAAGGCAGCAGGTGAAATACATACTGATTTTGAAAAAGGGTTTATTCGAGCTGAAACTATTTCTTATGAAGATTTTATAGCAAATGATGGATGGGTAAATTCTAAAGCAAATGGGAAAATGAGATTAGAAGGAAAAGATTATATTGTTAAAGATGGAGATGTATTAAACTTCAGATTCAACACGTGACCAAATTTTCTTCATACTAAAGTAAACTAAAATAGTTAAAATAATCAAATATACTATGGCTTTAAATCCCATTTGGTGTCTTGCTTCTAAGTGAGGCTCCGCAGCCCACATTAAAAATGTTGTTACATCTTTTGACATCTGTTCAACTGATGCGTTAGTACCATCCCCGTACTCTACAATTCCATCTGATAATGGCGCTGCCATTCTGATCTTATTACCATACATATATTTGTTGTAATAAACTCCATCATCCAAAGTTACTCCACTTGGTGGATCTTGATAACCTTGAAGTAAAGAATAAATATAATCAACTCCACCACCTCTAGCTTTAACTAAAACAGACATATCTGGTGGATAAGCTCCTCCGTTAGCTGCTTGTGCGGCTTTTACATTATCGTATGGCATTACAAATTTATCCGAAAGTTTTCCAGGTCTAGTAAACATTTCGCCATCAGCGTTTGGTCCATCTGTAACTTCAAAAGAAGCAGCGATTGCTTTTGCAGCTGCCTCTGAAAACTCTGGTCCACCCTCTTCTGATAAATTTCTATAGCTTAAATATTTCATTGAATGGCAAGAAGCGCAAACTTCCGTATAAACTTGATATCCTCTTTGAAGAGCTGCTCTATCAAATTTTCCAAAAAGACCTTTAAAACTCCAATCTGTTTTAAGATAATCTACTTTTTCTGCAGCAAATGTTTGGGCACTAATTAGAGAGAAAAATGAAAGTATTAAAATTAGTTTAAATAACTTTTTCACTTTATTTTATTTTACTTTCTGTGTGTTTTGCAGCTTCTAAGTTTGGTGATCCACCTAAAATAGGCTCTGTTATACTTAGTGGAACAGGTAATGTTCTCTCTTTAAATCCAAGCACAGGGAGAATAACCAAGAAATGTAAGAAATAATAGGCAGTGGCTACTCTTGCAATTAATAAATAAAGACCTTCTGCAGGCATTGCTCCCATGTAACCAAGAATTAAAACGTCTGCTACTAAAATCCAGTAAAACTGTTTATACAAAGGTCTAAATACTGCTGATCTAATTTTTGAAGTATCTAACCAAGGTAAAGCTGCAAGTATTAAAATAGCAGATAGCATTGCAATTACTCCAAGTAGTTTATCCGGTACCGATCTTAGTATTGCGTAAAAAGGTAACAAATACCATTCTGGAACTATATGAGCTGGAGTTACCATAGGATTTGCCTCTATGTAATTATCTGCGTGACCCAAAATATTAGGCGTATAAAAAACAAAAAATGCAAAAACAATCATAAACATTAATAATGCAAAACCATCTTTAATAACAATGTATGGGTGGAATGGGACGGTATCCTTAGATGGTTTTTTGATATCAATACCAACTGGATTATTATTTCCAGGTACATGCAGAGCCCATATATGTAAAATTACAAGTCCTGCTATTAAGAATGGGATTAAATAATGTAGAGTAAAAAATCTTGTTAAAGTTGGATTATCAACTGAGTATCCACCCCATAACCATGTTACAATTCCCTCACCTACTAACGGGATTGCACTAAATAAATTTGTAATAACAGTTGCTCCCCAGAAACTCATTTGTCCCCAAGGTAAGACGTAGCCCATGAATGCAGCTGCCATCATTAACAAGTAAATTACTATACCAATAATCCAAATTATTTCTCTTGGTGCTTTGTAAGAACCATAAAATAATGATCTAAAGATATGAATATACACAGCAAGAAAAAACATCGATGCACCATTTGCATGTATATATCTAATTAACCATCCGTAGTTAACATCTCTCATTATATGCTCAACACTTTCGAATGCCATGTCAGCATGAGCAATGTAATGCATCGCCAAAGTTAATCCTGTTATAATTTGTGTGATTAAGCAAAAAGTTAAAATTCCTCCAAATGTCCACCAGTAATTTAAATTTTTTGGAGTAGGATAATCTGTTAAATGATTTGCAAGAGTTAGTAACGGTAATCTATCATTAAACCATTGACCAACTTTTGATTTAGGTTGATAATCGTGATCACTCATAACAACTGTACTATCCTATTTTAATTGTGTTTGCGTTTACGAATTCATATTTTGGAACTTCCATATTCCAAGGAGCTGGTCCTTTTCTAATTCTTCCAGACGTATCATAGTGAGAACCGTGACAAGGACAAAACCATCCATTATAATCACCTTTGTCATTCAAAGGCACACATCCTAAATGAGTACAAACTCCAAGCATGACTAACCATTCAGGATTTTTTGCTCTATCCTCATCTTTTTCTGGATGAATTAATTCTTCCATTTTAACAGATCTTGCTTCGTCGATCTCTTCTTGTGTTCTTCTTCTGATGAAAACTGGTTTTCCTCTCCATAGAACTGTAATTGTGTTTCCAGGTTTGACTGAACTTACATCTACCTCGGTACTTGCTAATGCTTTAACTGAAGCATCTGGGTTCATTTGATCTACCATGGGCCACACTACTGCTGCAGCTCCAACTGCACCTACAGCTGTGGTCGCTGTAAATAAAAAATCTCTTCTTTTTTTTGGCTTTTTATCTGACATTTTAAATAGTTTTTTGTTAAAAAATTAATTTAATATACGATTTCTTATAAGATAACAGTAATTTTTCTACTGAAAGAATGACACATTACGGATGAAACCTAGACCTAAAATTTCACTATACGAGCCAGATATTCCACAGAATACAGCTGCAATTATACGAACGTGTGCCTGTTTAGGGGCGGAATTAGAAATTATTGAGCCTTGTGGATTTTTATTATCTGACAAAAGGTTTAAAAGAGTTGTCATGGACTACATGGACTATAGTAAAATTAAATTCTACCAAAGTGCAGAACATTTTTTTGAAGAAAAAAAGAATCAAAGAATTGTTTTAATGACAACAAAGGGTTCTATAAATTATACTAAATTTAATTTTAAAGCTGATGATACAATATTATTTGGAAGAGAGAGCGCTGGTGTTCCAGAGAAGGTTCATAAGCTGATTGGTGATCGTCTAAAAATTCCAATGAATGAAAATGCGAGATCTCTAAATATAGCATCCTCAGTTGCAATAGTTTTGGCTGAAAGTTTAAGGCAAAATAATTTAATGTAATATGGACAATTCAATTAAAAAAGACCTAGCTAGCAATTGGTTCAAATTATTACAAAATGCAATTTGTAATGACATACTTGAATTAGAAAATAACAAAATAAAATTTGTATCAACTTCTTGGAAAAGAAACTCTAAAAGAGATGAAGGAGGTGGTGAATATAGAATTTTAAAAAATGGAAAAATTTTTGAAAAAGTAGGAGTAAATTTCTCAAAGGTATATGGAAAATTTCCTAAAAAATTTCAAAAAAATATACCAGGAGCTGAGAAAGATCCTAGATTTTGGGCTTCAGGAATTTCAATAGTTATGCATATGCAAAATCCGCACATTCCAGCTATGCATTTTAATACAAGATATATCAGCACTCAAAAAAATTGGTTTGGAGGGGGAATGGATGTAACCCCGGCCATCAAAGATGATAATGAAAAAAATAAATTTCATAAAACTTTAAAGTTAATGTGTGATCAACATAATAAAAATTATTATAAAAAATATAAAAAATGGTGTGATGAATATTTTTATTTACCCCACAGAAAAGAAGCTAGAGGAATTGGGGGAATTTTTTTTGATTATAAAGATGATAATTTCGAAAAAGATTTTAAATTTGTAAGAGATGTTGGTATTACTTTTCAAATGATCTTTAATGAAATTATTAGAAAAAAAATTAAGAAAAAATGGTCTTTAAAAGAAAAAGAGAAGCAGTATATTAAAAGAGGTCGTTACACAGAATTTAATTTACTGTATGACAGAGGAACTAAATTTGGATTACAAACTGGTGGTAATGTAGAAGGAATTTTAATGTCGTTACCTCCTTTAGCTAAGTGGAAATAAAAAAATGGAAAAAGAACCTATTACCTTAAATGGTTTAAAAAAATTAGAGGAAGAACTTATTTTTTTAAAAGAAAAGAAAAGACCTGAGATCGTTGCCGCAATTGCTGAAGCAAGATCGCATGGAGATCTAAAAGAAAATGCCGAATATCATGCTGCAAAGGAAGAACAATCTCATAATGAAGGTAGGATTACTGAAATAAACGACATAATAGCCAGAGCTAACGTAATTGATGTAACTAAATTAAATAATGAGGGTAAAGTAATTTTTGGATCAACTGTATATCTAGAAGACTTAGATAGTGGAGAAAAAATAAATTATAAAATTGTTGGAAAAGATGAAGCTGACTTAAAACAAAAATTAATTTTCTTTCAGTCCCCAATTGGAAAAGGATTAATAGGTAAAAATAAAAGTGATCTTGTAGAAATAAGTACCCCTTCTGGGATAAAGAATTTTGAAATTAAAGACGTTAAATATATTTAACTCTTTGCAATTTTTTCAACCTGTTTATCTGAAATTTGAAATCCATTTTGAACCCAGGTTTCTTCTATAAGTTTTAACTTTTTACCTAAAATTTTACCCTCAGGAATTTTATACTTAGACATTAAAATATTTGCTCCAATTTTTAATTCAGGCAATGTTTTATTTTCGTAAATTTTAAGTAGTTTTAATAATTTATTCTCCACCTTACTTGAATAGAACAATTTAAAATTAATTATATCAATTACAGTTTGTCTACCATTATAGTAAAATATTTTATTAAAGTTTTTTTCTGTAAAACTTTTAATACTCACCTTTTCTTTGAAAAAATAATGAATTAATTTAAGCCTCTTTTGATCTTTTTTTGAGATTTTAAATTTATAAATAAAATAGTCAGTATTGTCTGTTTCATCAATAATCAGTAATGCAATTACAAAAATAAAGTCAAAGTTGCTAATAACTTTGGAACTAAATGAATTCAGTTTCTTAAAATGATTAATATTTTTAAATTGTGGAAATACTATTTCTAATATTTCTAAACTTTGTTGATCTTCAAATAATTTGAGAAAATTTTTTGATTTAACTGTCTTTTTAAATTCATCTAATAATCTTTCAGCAGATAAGTTCGAAATACCTTTGATATTTTTTTTAAATATTTTAATTACCTCTGTTTTATGATTTTCAGTTGAGTAATTAATATGAAATCGGAAATATCTTAATATTCTTAAATAATCCTCTTGAATTCTTTTTTCTGGATCTCCAATAAATTTTAAAACACCTTTATTTAAATCTAGCTTACCATTTTGTGGATCAAATAAATTTCCTGAACTATCAGAGTAAATAGCATTAATTGTAAAATCTCTTCTTTTTGAATCTTCTTTCCAATCAGAAGTAAATTCAACTTTTGCATGTCTTCCATCTGTAGCAACGTCTTTTCTAAGTGAAGTAATTTCATAGTTTTTTTCATTTATTACTGCAGTTATCGTGCCGTGTTCTTTACCTGACTCAAAAAATTTAATTTGATGTTTATTTAGTGCATCACAAACTTCATCTGGTGTAATGTTAGTTGCTAAATCAATGTCATCTACTTCTTCTCGATTTATAATTTTTCTAATACACCCTCCAACAAATCTTAATTCACTATTTTCAGAATAATTGTTAATTGCTTCAAAAATTTTTTTTGCAGGAGTGTTCTGGGATATGTTTTTTATATTTTTACTTATATAATTAAGATTTTTGGACCTAAAAAAAATTTTATCTAAAAATTTATCCATATATATGGCTGGGGCGCTAGGATTCGAACCTAGGATGCAGGTACCAAAAACCCGTGCCTTACCGCTTGGCTACGCCCCAATATTATAGATCCTATAACACAAAAAAAATAAATTTATATAGTTTTTGATACATACAACCAACAATTTTTAAATTTCCTCTTAAATTGAACTTTTGCTGAATTACAGTCTTTGACTGATTTATAGTATGCAATAACTGTAGATCCAGACCCAGTCATTCTTACAAACTCAGGATTATTAGTCTTTTCTAAAAATAACTTAATCTTTTTTATTTGTGGGTATTTTGAAATTGCAACATCTTCTAAAGTATTACTTTGATTTTTTAAAAATTTATAACCAAACATAATTTTTTTTGGATTATTAAATTTTGGTTTTGTAAAATTTTTAACGTTAGAATAAATTTTTTTTGTCGCACAACCAAAATTAGGCTTTATTAAAAGCATATTTAGAGTCGGACAATTAAAAAATTTTTTAATTTTATTGTTTGAAAGCAAAACTGAGCTAGACGGGTTTATACCTAAAATAACATCAGACCCTATTTCAGAGCAAACCTCCAAAATTTTCTTTTCACTAATTTTAATTACCTTTTTTTTATTTAAAAAATTTAAAATACTTGCAGCATTTATAGAACCGCCACCAAGTCCTGCTTTTTGAGGAATATTCTTTGTTATAGAAACTCTAAATTTTTGATTTAGTAATAACTTTTCTCGACCTAATATTTTAAAGAGTTTTTGAACAGTATTTTTTTTTCCAATACCTTTCGCAAATTTCCCTTGAAAAGAAATATTATGTTTTTCATCTCTTATTTTTTTTATTGAAATAACATCATACAAATCAATGAAACTAATGATGCTTTCAATTTTGTGTAATGATTTATTTTTTCCTGTTACATTGAGAGCTAAATTGATTTTAGCATGAGACTTTAAATTTAATTTCATTGAATAGATTTTAAGCCAGTAATCAATTTTTTGTTTATATTTTCTCTCATATCATCTTCAGTATCATCAAAGCTCAACACACTATTCCAAAAATATCTTGCCTGAATTTTTTGATCTAGCTTCCACAATATATCTCCATAATGATCATTTACTATTGGGTCATCAGGCATTAATTCTACAGCTCTTTTTAAATATTTTTCTGCCTCTTCATATTCATTTATCAAGAAATATGCCCAACCAATTGAGTCAATAATATAGGGATCATTACTTTTTAAATCATATGCTATTTTTAACATTTCCATCGCTTCATCTATTTTGTAATCACGTTCTAACCAAGAATAAGCAAGATAATTTAGGACGTATGCATCATTAGGTCTTATTCTTATTGCATGAAGTAAATCTTCATCTGACTTCTCATAATTACCTAATCTTTCGTAACTCCCACCTCTTCGATATAAAATATCTGATTTAATTACAGATGTATCCTCTAGTGAGGAGATTAATCTTGAATAATTATCAATTGCAAGTTCATAATTTTTAGAGTTTTTGTAAAAATTCGCTAAATCAAAAATCATCTTTGGATTAGGTTTTTCAATATTTTTAAATTTAGACTCGATATAGCTTGTGCCCTTTTCATAATTTTGTTCTTTCACTATTATTTGCGCTTCTTTTTTAACTCTAAACCAATAATAAAACTCATCAGTCTCTTTAAATTTTCTTACTATTTTTTTTACCTTGTTGTATTCACCATCTGCAAAGAAATTTTCTGCAACAAGGGATAAATTAAATTCAAATTTAGGATTTAAGTATATTGATAAATTTAAATAAAAATTTGATTTTTCAAAATTATCTTGTGATGAATAAAGATTTGAAATCAAAAATAAAAATTCACTAATTATATCATTGTGGTTTCCACATGAGAAAATTTTTTCAAAACTTTTAAACTTATTATTATCTATCCAGCTTTTGGTTTGAGTTAACAAAAGTGTTGAGCCAATATAATCAATTTGATCAATTACTGACTTTGCCTGATCAAACTCCTTATTCTGAATAAGATAATTTATATAAAAAAATATATATCTTGAATAATCACCTTGTTGACTGTTGATTAAATTTAAAAAGAAAGAGCTGGTTCTTTGATCATTATAATGACATCTTTGAAATGCCTCAGCTATTAATGATAAGTTTCCAAAATTTTTCTTATTAGGTAAAAGTTTTTTATTTTTAAAAGTGTAAATGTACTGCTTTAAAGTCTCAAAAATTACTGGATTAATTCTATTTTCTTCCTGAAATCTCAAACTTTGATCTAAGTAAATATCAGCTTTATCAAAATCATTTTTTTTCAAACTATCAATTATTAATAAAACATATGCATCAAAATAATTGGAGTTACTTTTTTTTGAGTTATTTTTTATAACATTAATTGCTTGGGCTACTTTGTTTTCCAATACAAGAGAATTAACGTATCTTTTTAAATAATTGTCATGGCTGTTTAATAAAACTTTACTTAAATTGAAATATTTTAAAGCTTCTGAATTATCTCTATTTTCATAAGCTATAATACCTGAAAAATAATTAGATAAATCTCTTGAGTTGAAATCATTAAAACTTGTACTTTTAGAATAAACGGGTGTCTGATAGGATAACACTAATAACAATATGATTTTAAATATTTTAGATATCATTTAATTCTTGTAAGGTGAAAAAATTGATAAATCAAAACGACAAATTAAACGAAGAATTAATAAATACAATAGAAGCCAATTTTGTATTTGATAAAAAACCTATTAATAGGTTTTCTGAGGTCAAAAAAGAAAGTGATATCAATCAAAGAAATAAACAAGATTTATTAGAAAATCTAAAGAAACAATTAAATTCAATTGAAAATTGTAAACTAAGAAATAATTCCAAAAATATTGTTCTTGGAGAAGGAAATATTGATAGTCCTATAATGTTAATCGGAGAAGCACCAGGCGAAATTGAAGACAAAGTTGGAAACCCTTTTAAAGGAGAAAGTGGAGAGCTTTTAGACAAAATGTTAATAGCAATAAATATTAAAAGAGAAAATATTTATACAAGTTATGCAATAAATTTTAGACCACCAGAGGATAGAAAACCAACTTCACAAGAAATTAAACGTTACTCAAACTTTTTAAAAGAACATATATCTATTATTGATCCCAAAATTATAATTTTAATGGGTAGTACAGCTATGGAAGCTGTTACTGGGATTAATGAAAAAATATCTTCAGAAAGAGGTAAATGGAAGGAAATAATTTTAAGTAAAAATACTTATCCTTTAATGATAACTTTTAACCCTTCTTATTTAATTAGATATCCGGATAACAAAAAATATTCATGGGAAGATTTAAAAAAAATAAGAGAAAAAGTTAAAGAGTTAAAATTAACAATCTAATGAAATTAATAGCTGGTGTTGATGAAGTAGGCAGAGGTAGTTTAATAGGTCCTGTTTATGCTGCTGCTGTCATTCTAAAAAAATCTGTGGATCCAAAAATTTTAAAAGACTCGAAAGTGTTGAGTAAAAAAAAGAGAGAATACCTTTTTAATTATATTAAAAAAAATTCAATTTGGTCATTAGGCAAAGCTTCTGTTAACGAGATTGAAAAACTCAATATACTAAATGCAAGTTTACTGGCTATGAAAAGAGCTATATTAAAATTAACAAAAAAACCAACTCTTGTATTGATAGATGGAAACAAAATTCCAAATTTAAAAAATTATAAATTAAAATCGATCATAAAGGGTGATAGAAAAATTCCTTCAATTTCAGCAGCCTCTATAATAGCAAAGGTATCAAGAGATAGATTTGTTGCTACACTATCAAAAAAAAATAAAGGTTATCATTGGGATAAAAATTTTGGTTATGGCACCAAACAACACTTACAAGCATTAAAAAAACTAGGGATAACCAAACATCATAGAAAAACTTTCTCTCCTATATCTAGATTAACTTAATACTACATCTAGTTGTCATTAAAATTCGAAACACAAATCGAATCCAATTTTTTCAATCACAGGTTGACCGAAGAATCCATTTGGAGTCTAATTAATTTTTACAAATGAAATCTGATTTTAAAAATAAAATAATTAACGGAGACAGTCTCGAAGAATTAAAAAAAATTCCACGTGAAACTTTTGATTTAATTTTTGCTGACCCTCCATATAATTTACAATTAAAAGGTGAATTGACTAGACCGGATAGATCTAAAGTCAGCGCTGTAAACGATAAGTGGGATCAATTTGAAAATTTTAAAAAATACGATGAGTTCACGTATGAATGGCTTAATGAATGCAAAAGGATTTTGAAAAAAGATGGAGCTATTTGGGTTATAGGTAGTTACCATAATATTTTTAGAGTAGGAACTGCAATACAAAATTTAGGTTTCTGGATACTAAATGATGTCATCTGGAATAAAAATAATCCAATGCCTAACTTTAGAGGCACAAGATTTACAAATGCTCATGAGACTTTAATTTGGGCTTCGAAGAGTGAAAAATCAAAATACACATTCAATTATCAGTCTTTGAAATGTTTGAATGATGATCTTCAGATGAGATCTAATTGGAGTCTTCCTATTTGTAGTGGTTCTGAACGACTAAAAAAAAATGGAAAAAAAATTCACTCTACTCAAAAACCAGAATCACTTTTACATAGAATTTTACTAGCTACATCAAATAAAAATGATCTAGTTCTTGATCCTTTTTTAGGTTCTGGAACTTCTGCTGCAGTTGCAAAAAAACTAGGGAGAAATTATTTTGGTATAGAAAAAGAAAAGAATTATTTTAAAGCTGCTGAGGAACGTTTGAAGGCTACCAAACCAATTGAAGATGATTTGTTGGATACACTTAAAAATAACAGATCAAAACCAAGAATTCCATTTGGATCGCTGGTAGAGCTTGGAATAATTAAGCCTGGAACAAATATTTTTGATAATAAGAAAAAAATAACAGCAAGAATAATGGCTGATGGTAGCATCAAGCACAACCAAGCGGAAGGTTCTATTCATAAAGTTGCAGCTACTATATTGGGAGCTGAAAGCTGTAATGGTTGGACATTTTGGCATTGTGATATTAATGGACGAACCTACCCAATCGATTACTTGAGACAAAGATTAATTTCTAAAAATTAATCTTTATAAATTTTACCTAAATAACTTTGAAGAAATTTTTTATTTTTTGTCAAAAGCTTTAAAAAAATATTTCTAAAAAAGATTATAATCGGATTTGATAAATGAAAAGCAAATTGATTAAAATCAGATCTTCTATTAATCATTTTTACTCGCTCTAATCTTGAATTATAAAAATCATTTTTTTGATTAATTATAATTTCATGTAATTGATCGGCTCCTTCTATTGATTGTGAGGCTCCCTGAGCAAAAGAAGGAGAGAATGCAAAAAAAGCATCTCCAACTAAATAAATATTTTTAGGAGGAATAAATGGATTTTTACTTACAAATACTGGAAACAATTTAATATCTTCAAGACTCTGAAATACTTTTGATGAAATTTTTTCAGATAATTTTTGTTTAATGCCCTCAATAAATGTACTTTCATTGCAAAGATTATGGTTTTTTTGCTGATCAGAATTTAACTTATTCTTCAATATCCCAATAAAATTAAAATTTTTATAATTATTAAGTGGATATAATACATAGTGAAAATCTGATCCTAAAAATAAAGAAACATTCTCCTCGTTTATATTATCAAGACTTTCTTTGGATACACTGGCTCTAACAGCGATAGTGTTATTGTAAATTGGTTCTGAATTATTATTTGAAATTAATGACTTTCCTTTTGAAAATACACCATCTGAAATAATTAAATGATCACAAGTTATTTTTTCTTTATCAAAAGTTAAATTTATTGAATCATTACTGGATTCTATCTTGTCTAAACTGCAGTTAAACTGGATTGTATTTTTATCCAGTCCATTTATTAGAAACTGAAGTAATTTTGATCTTTTTAATGTTGTGTACTTACAATCATCAGAATTAAATTCTGAAATATCTAAATCGCAAATTTTCTTTGAATTTTTAATTTCATAAAAATCAATTTTTTTTGGATTAAATTTCTCTTTGTTCGACAAGTAAGAGAAGCCTAATTTGTTTAATAACTTACGCTATTAACAGATAATTGAATACCATAACCTTCTTCTATTTCTAATGAAGTTTTTTTTTCATAAATTGTGACCTGATAATCTTTATTTCCTTTAAATAAGTTAGCTATAAACAGACCTGAAATACCTGCGCCAATAATTGCTATTTTTTTCATTTTTGACTTTCTAAGAATTTTATTATCTTTTTGGTAAATGTTGGAAGTACATAATTTTCAAGCTTTGCAGGATTTATCCAATTATTATTTTTGTCAAAGTTATGCTTCTTTTTATATTCAATTTTAATATTCATATTCATATTAGATATTTTAAAATTTAAATCTTTATCAAAATTTTTAGGATTATTTAATTGATCCATTGGAAAAATATTTAAATTTTTCAAAAAATTAAATTTATTATTTTTGACTAATAAATATTGATTATTTTTTTTATAAACATTTAATTTATAATATGTTTCCTTGTTAATTTTCTTAAATTTCACTAAATCAAAATTTTTATTTTTAAATGCTTTGCAATTATAAGATAATGGACATTTATTGCATGAAGGGTTTGTAGGTTTACAAATTAATGCACCGAGTTCCATCAAAGCTTGCGCATAATCGCTTGATCTTTTTGTTGATGTGCCAAAAATTTTTTTTTGATCTTGTAAGAATTCTTTTTTAATTTGACTTTGTTTCTTTAAATATAAGTATCTTTTTAATACTCTTTCAATGTTTCCATCCAAAGGAATTATTGGTTTGTTAAATGCGATTGCTGAAATTGCACTCGCTGTATAATCGCCAATACCTGGTAATGATTTTAATTCATAAAAATCTCTAGGTATTTTTTTATTGAATTTTTTAACAATTATTTGAGCAGTTTTTTTTAAATTTCTTACTCTTGAATAATATCCAAGACCTTCCCAAAGTTTGGTTAATTTTCTATCATTATATTTTGATAACTTTTCAATATTAGGGATATTTTTAATAAATCTATTAAAATAAGGTATTACAGTAGCAACCTGAGTTTGTTGCAACATAAACTCGCTAACCAATGTAAAGTATTGTTTCTTTTCTTGTGAAACCTTATTTCTCCAAGGCAAAGATCTCTTATTTATATCGTACCAATTGAGAATTTTATTTGTTATTATTAGATCTTTCATATGCAATTTAAAAATAATACTAAGCAGAGAAATACTAGCATTCAAGGATTAAGATCTTTCAAAGACACTTTGCCAAAAAATCTAAAAAAAATTATTAATAAAAAAGGTCATATATATTCAGAAACACTCAGTAATTGGAAATATTTAGTCGGGAATGAATTGTTTAAAGTCTGTTTCCCAAAAACATTCAAAAACTCAAATCGATTTGGTGTGAGTACTTTAGTTGTAATGGTTAAAAGGGGCCATGAAGTAGATGTAGAATATTCAAAAAAAAACATTTTAGATAAAATGAATAATTTTTTTGGCTACGATGTTGTTGAAAAGCTCAAATTTATTAGCTTTGATGACGAACAAAAAACTAGCAGTTTGAATGAAATTAAATCTAATAATGTGGCAATTAGTAAATATCGAGATAAAATCAAAGATGTTAAAAACGAAAAGATTAAAAAATCATTAACAGAATTAACAAAAGTTTATAAAGAAAAATGAAAAAAATTATATTACTTGCCATAATTGTTTTAGGAAGCTTTTCAAATTTAAACGCTGAAGAAGTAAAAAGAATTATCGTTGGAAATAAAGACGCAAAAATAACTATAATTGCGTTTGAGTCGCTAACTTGTAGCCATTGTGCTAATTTTCATAAAAACGTTTATCCAGAACTTAAAAAAGAATATCTGGACACAGGTCTTGCTAAAATAGAATTTAGACATTTCCCTTTAGATATTGCCGCCTTCAACGCTTCAAAAGTTGCTCAATGTAAAAATGATGGTAATGCTGATATTTTGGAAAGTTTATATGCTAACCAACAAAAATGGGTTAAAGGAAGCTCTATTGAAGAAGCAAATAAAAATCTTCAAATATTTTTAAAAAATGAAGGTTTCTCTATCGATTTTGAATCTTGTGTGAATAACAAAAATATTGAGGATTTTGTGTTAAATGACCGAATAGAGGGTGCAAAAAATTTCAAAGTAAACGCAACCCCTACGATAATAATAAACAACGAAAAATTTGAAAAAAAACTTAATTATAAAAATTTGAAAAAAGCACTAGAAAAAATGATATAAGTTAGTGCATGGAGTTTAAAAAAATCCAATTAAATGGATTTAAATCATTTGCTGAAAAAACAAATTTCTTGATAGAAGAAGGTCTTACTGGAATTGTTGGTCCTAACGGCTGTGGAAAATCAAACATAGTAGAATCTTTAAGATGGGTAATGGGAGAGACCTCTGCAAAAAGTATGAGAGGTTCGGGAATGGAAGATGTAATTTTTTCAGGTACATCTAATAAAGCATCAAAAAATATTGCAGAAGTTTCCATAGAAGTAGAGAACAAAGAAAAAGAAGGTCCCATTCAGTATCGTGAATTAGAAAACATTCAAGTTAGACGAAAAATTGAAAAAGATAAGGGTTCTAAATTTTATATTAATGACAAAGAAGTAAGAGCAAGAGATGCTCAAATGTTTTTTGCAGATCTTTCAACGGGTGCACATTCCCCTTCTATGATTAGCCAAGGAAGAATTGGAGCTTTAGTGACAGCAAAACCTACTGACAGAAGAGCAATACTTGAGGAGGCAGCTGGAATTTCTGGTTTACATGTAAGAAGACATGAAGCTGAACTTAGACTTGGCGCGGCTGAAAATAATTTAAAAAGAGCCGATGAATTACGAAGGCAACAAGAAAAACAATTGGCAAATCTTCAAAAACAAGCGGAAGAAGCTACAAAATACAAATTAATTTCAGAGGAAATAAAAAAAATAGAGGCTGGTCTATATTATCTAAGATTGTTGGATATCGATAAGGAAATAAGAATAGAAAATGAAATTAATACAGAGGCAGGAGGAGAAGTTGAAAGTTTCAACAATCAAATATCTGAACTTGAAAACTTAATAAAAACTTCAACTGATAAAGTTGCTCCACTTAGAGAAAAAAATATTGAGAATTTATCAAGAATACAGAGACTTAATTTGGAACTACAGAACCTAGATGAGGAAAATACTAGAATTCAAGACGAAATTGAAACAATTAAGAAATCAATAAAGACTTTAGACGAAGACATAACTAGAGAAAATGGAATTATTATTGATGCTAACTCTAATGAAAAAAGATTAAAGGAAGAAAAGTCAGACTTAATTGAAATAGATTCAAAATATTTTGAGACAGAAAGGTTATCAAACGAAGATCTAGAAAATGCAAAAAATGAACTTGAGAGAGAGCAAAAAGAAGTTGACGAAGTAGTTAATAATTTAGCTGACGATACAATTAAAATAAGCATTGGTCCTATAAAGAATGTAAAAAATTCTATTACTAGAGCAAAAGAATTAATTGATAGTAATGAGATAAATCAAGCAGTTACATTACTCGATAGATGTAATATGGAATTAGACAATTTTATTAATGATTTAAAAAATGAAAAATCAAGAACAGAACTATTAAGTGTAAATGAGAAATCTCAAAATATAAAAATACTTCAAGAAAAATATGCTGATGCATATAGTAAAAATCAGTCGATAAAGAATGAATCGGTAAAAAGAAATGAAAGAATAAAAACAATAGAGACTGAGATAGAAAGCTGGAAAAATCTTTTATCCAATTCAGAAAAAATGGTAAATGAATTAACTGAAAGAAAAAATAAATTATCTAAACAATTAAATGATTTAGAAAATCAGCCAAGAGTACAAGCAGAAAGAAAAGGTCAAATTTCAGAAAATTTAAGAATTTCTGATGAAGAAAAAATAGAGAACGAAAAAATTATAGAAGAAACTGATAAAAAAATTGAAACTTTAAGAGCTCAACTAAATGAGATACAAGAGCAATCAATTCAAATTAGAGAGCGAAAAGCTAGCTCAGGTGCAACCATAGAAGGTTTACAAAAAAGAAAAAATGACTTGCTTGATAGGGTTAATACAGAATTAAATTTAACAGAAGAAAATATTTTAGAAAATTCAAATTTATTTGGAGTTGAAGAACTTCCAAATCATGTTGATCAAGAAGATGCATTAGATAAAAAAAAACAACAAAGAGATCAATTAGGTTCTGTAAATTTAAAAGCAGATGAGGAAACTAGTAAGTATGAAGAAGAAATAAAAAAAATGGAACAAGATCGTAGTGACCTAGTTACCGCAATTGTTAAACTTAAAGATAGTATTGATGAGCTAAATCAAAAAGGAAGGGAAAGACTTGTTGAGGCATTTGAAAAAGTTAACAGAAAATTTAATGAGGTTTATACAAAACTTTTTAATGGAGGAAATGCCAAGCTCGAATTAGTAGACTCTGATGATCCATTAGAAGCTGGTTTAGAAATGTTGGTCAGTCCACCAGGAAAAAGGCTTCAATCTATAACTTTATTATCTGGTGGTGAACAAGCACTAACTGCCCTATCTTTAATATTTGCAGTATTTTTAACTAACCCTTCTCCAATTTGTGTTTTAGATGAGGTGGATGCTCCTCTTGATGATGCTAACGTTACAAGATTTTGTAGCTTGCTAGAGGAGTTAATTAAAATTACTAACACTAAATTTATAATTGTTACTCACCACGCCTTAACAATGTCTAAAATGAACAGGCTATATGGAGTAACTATGCCACAAAAAGGGATAAGCCAACTGGTAGCTGTAGACCTACAAAAAGCAGAAAGTATGGTTGCTTAACCAAAATAAATGGCAAAAGACCCTTTTAAAACTCGCTTAGAGATTGCAAAAAGCAAGATTTCTAAGAAAAATCTTTATAACAAGAAGGATAATCCCTCGCCTATTGGAACTGCATTCAAATTGAGCACAGAACTTGTTTCTGCAGTGGCTGTCGGGACAATTATTGGGTTTATTTTTGACAAGACCTTTGGTACTAAACCCTGGTTTATATTAATATTTTTTTTTGTTGGGGTGATCGCTGGAATAACAAACGTGATTAGATCAGCAAAAAAGATGCAAAAATAAGTTAGTACTATGGCAGCAAACCCGATGTCCCAATTCGATGTTTATAGAATTGGACCTGAAATAAAAGTTGGAGCATTTGATATATCTTTTACAAACGCAAGTTTGTTTATGATTATAAGTACAGTTTCTATTTTATTAATTTTTAATTTAGGATCTAAGAAAAATTCAATCTTACCAAATAAAATTCAATTATTAGCGGAACTTAGCTACACCTTTGTTGCTAAAATGATTAGTGATACAGCTGGTTCTAAAGCAAAACCATATTTTGCATTTATTTTTTCATTGTTCATGTTTGTTTTATTTTGCAACATGTTTGGAATGATACCGTACACATTCACTGTAACTAGTCATATTATCGTTACATTTGTTCTTGCTGCATTTATCTTTATTGGCGTAACAGTAATTGGATTTATTAAACATGGTTTTGGATATTTAAAATTGTTTGTACCAAGTGGAGTACCAGCGGTATTACTTCCTTTAATAGTAGTTATTGAAATTATTTCTTATTTAAGTAGACCAATAAGTCTATCAGTTAGATTATTTGCAAATATGATGGCTGGTCATACAATGATGAAAGTTTTCGGAGGCTTTGTAATTAGTCTTGGAATAGTTGGTGGATGGCTTCCACTAAGTTTTTCAGTTGCATTAACTGGTTTGGAGATATTAGTTGCTTTTCTTCAAGCATATGTTTTTGCAATTTTAACCTGCATCTATTTAAATGATGCATTAAATTTACACCATTAATAACAGAGGAGGATATAATGGAATTAGAAGCAGCAAAAATGATCGGAGCAGGTTTAGCAGCAATAGCTTTAGCTGGTGCCGGTGTTGGTATTGGAATAATTTTTGGAAATTATTTATCAGGTGCTATGAGAAACCCATCAGCAGCTCAGAAACAATTTCCTAACCTACTTTTAGGTTTTGCACTTGCTGAAGCAACAGGATTATTTGGATTAGTTGTTGCATTGATTATTTTATTTGCGTTTTAAATTAATGGTCAAAAAAATATATCTTCATCTAATATTTTTAAGCTTCTTTTTCATTAAAGAAGCTTTTGCCGCTGAAAGTGGAGGTATGCCTCAATTAAATCCAGAGTTTTGGGTTTCTCAGATTTTCTGGTTAGTACTTACTTTTGGGATAATGTATTTGGTTTTATCTAAATTAATTCTTCCAAAAATTAGTAACAACTTAGAGTCAAGAAAATCTCAAATTCTAGAAAATATTGAGGCAGCTGAAAAACAAAGAGAAGATAGTGAGACCAAACTTAAAGAATATGATCAAATAATTTTAAAAAGCAAAACTGAAGCTAATGCTATGTTTAATCAAGCAAGAGAAAAGGCAGTTAAAGATATAAACGCAAAAAGAGACGTTCTTGATAAACAAATAGATGACGAAATAGCTAAAGCGGAAAAAGAAATCCAAGCTTTAAGAGATAATGCGCCTGACAAAATAAATAAAATTGCTATAGAAACGTCATCTGAGTTACTTCAGAAACTGATTGGTGCTGAAGTAAATAATAGCAGTATATCAGCAATTGTTGACGATCTATCTAGAAGAAACGGAGATAAATACTATGGCAATTGATGCAACTTTCTGGGTAGCTATTTCATTTGTAATCTTCATCGGGGTTTTAGTTTACTTCAAAATTCCACAAAAAGTTTCTCAAATGCTTGATGGTATGATTTCTGACATCAAAAATGAGATAGATGAAAGTGAAAAATTGAGAACAGAAGCAAAAACTTTACTCGATAATGCTCAAAAAAAATTAGATACAGCTAGTTCTGTAAGTAATGAAATTTTGGAAAATGCAAAAAAAGAGTCGGATAAGTTAATAATAGATTTAAATGATAAATTTCATAAATCATCAGAAATTAAAAAAAGTTTGGCTGAAAATAAAATTAGCCAAATGAAAGAGGCTGCATTGAAAGAAATAAAAGATGCTTCAATCAAAATAGCGGTAGACTCAGTAAAAAAAATCATAACTACTTCAGTTGATAAATCTAAACTGGATGCTGTATTTCAAAAAAATTTAGAAGAAACTAAAGAACAGCTAAAAAAAATAAACTCATAATACGGTTACAATTTCCTGAAAAAGCTATAAATTACAGCAATGAATTCTATAGTTATTGGATCTGGATTTGGTGGTATTGCTGCAGCAATAAGACTAAGAGCCAAAGGACACAAAGTAAAATTAGTAGAAAAACATTCAGACCTAGGTGGAAGAGCTAGAGTTTTCAAAAAAGATGGTTTTACCTATGATGCTGGGCCAACAGTAATAACAGCTCCATATTTAATTAACGAACTATTCAGTTTGTTTAATAAAAATCCTGAGGACTACATAAAACTAACCCCACTTAAAATTTGGTATCAATTTGTTTTTGAGGACCAAACTAAATTTAATTACTCAGGTGATGAAATAGAAATGAAAAAACAAATTGAAAATTTAAATCATGAAGATGTTAAGGGGTATGAAGATTTAGTAAATTTTACCAAAAAAATTTTTGAGAAGGGATTTTTAGAGCTTGCAGATGTTCCATTTGATAAACCTTTTTTTATGATGAAACAGCTGCCAGCATTATTAAAACTTAAGAGTTATAAATCAGTTTATTCATTAGTATCGTCTTATGTAAAAAATGAAAAATTAAGAAGGATGCTTAGTATGCATCCACTTTTGGTTGGTGGTAATCCGTTCACAACTACATCAATTTATGGGCTAATTCTTTATTTAGAAAAAAAATGGGGCATTCATTATTCAATGGGTGGTACGGGAAATATAATTAAAGGATTTGAAAAGTTAATGGAGGAAATAGAAATCGAAATAATAAAAAATACTGAGGTAAAAGAAATTATTACTAAGAATAATAAAATTACTGGTGTTGTAGTTGACAACGAAGAGATTATCGAAGCTGATAATGTTATTTGTAATGCAGACCCTCCTGCTTTTTATGAAAAGATGACTAGTAAAAACCTAAAAAATTCAATGCTGTTTGATTGGAAACAAAAGAGGATGGATTACTCAATGGGTTTATTTGTTTATTATTTTGGAACCAAAAAAATCTATGAAAACGTTGAGCATCATACAATTAAATTTGGGAACAAATATAAAGAACATCTGGATGATATTTTTGATTATAAAAAATTAAATAACGATATTAGCTATTATCTACATAGACCTTCTGCAACAGATAAAAGCATGGCTCCTGAGGGTAGTGATTGTTTTTATGTATTGGTGCCAGTTCCAAATAATCAATCAAATATAGATTGGCAAATAGAAGGTGAAAAAATGAAAAATCTTGTGGTTGATAAAATGGAAAATGATTTAATGCCAAATCTTAGAGATAATATCGTATCAGACTTTTATCTTACACCTGATTATTTTGAGAAAGAACTAAATACAAAATATGGATCAGGTTTTTCAATTCAGCCTAAATTCACTCAATCAGCTTATTTTAGATTTCATAATAAATCAGAGATTTATGATGGTTTATATTTTGTTGGTGCTGGAACTCACCCAGGTGCGGGAGTACCAGGAGTACTTTCATCAGCAAAAGTATTAGATAAATTGATCTAGAATGTTAACTAAAAATTATTTAGCAACATATGCAAAATCATTTAATTGGGCTGGTTTTTTTTTACCAAAAAAAACTTATGATAAATGTTCTGCGCTTTATGATTTTTGTAGAGAAGCAGATAATATTGCAGATGATCCAGGAAAATTAGAAGACAAAATAATTAAATTTGAAAAATTTAAAAAAGATTTTTTAAATAAAAACTTTCAAAACATTGTTATTAAAAATATTTGGGAACTTATAGATGAATTTAATATTTCAACAAAAGTAATTAATGATTTATTTGACGGGATTAATTCAGATATTAAAGAAAGAGTGGAATTAAAATCAAAAAAAGAGTTATTAATTTACTCTTATAGAGTAGCAGGTACAGTTGGTTTGATGATGGCAAAAATTTTAAAAGTTAATAAGACAAATTCCTTGAAATCAGCTATTGATCTTGGAATAGCAATGCAGCTTACCAATATTTCAAGAGATGTAATTGAAGATAAAAATAATAAAAGAATTTATATCAATGAAAATTTCAACGATATCAAATCTGCCATCTCTTTATCTGAAAGATTTTATGAAAATTCTTTTTACTCAATTAAAGAAATACCTTTAAGTTTCAGATTCTCTATTTTAGTTGCAAGACGAGTCTACCGAAAAATTGGACACAAAATAATTAATAAAAATAATTTAGAAAATTATAAAAATTCTGGAAAAATTTATGTAACAAAAATTGAAAAAATCATTGAAACTTTTTTATCAATTTTTGATTTAATAATTTTAACATTTACAAATAAAAATGATAAGAACATTGAACATGATCATTCATTAATTAATGAAGAGATAAATTTAAATGAAAGATTTTGATTACATAATTATCGGTGGTGGTTGTGCAGGTTTGTCTTTGGCTTATGAACTTGAAATTTCTGATAAATTAAAAAATAAATCTTTGGCTATAATTGAGCCTAGGGACGAATATAAAAGAGACAAAACTTGGTCATTTTGGAAAGTATTTCCACATAATTTTGATGATTGTGTAAAAAAAAGTTGGGATAATTTTTCTATAAACACTCCTAATGATACAAAGTTTATTGATTGTAAGCTAACACCTTACCAATCTATAGATACTGGAAAATTTTATGACAAAATTCTTTCAAAACTTAAATTAAATGAAAATATAAAATTTTTTAAGAATATTAATGATATTGAATTATCAAATTCAATAATTTTTAACAGCGTTCCAAATTTTGAAAATAAGAAAAATAATTTGTGGCAACATTTTTGTGGTGTAGAAATTGAAACAGAAAAAGATTTTTTTGATGACCAAATATTTAACTTAATGGATTTTGCTTGTGATCAAAAAAATGAGGTTCATTTTTTTTACACATTACCTTTTTCAAAAAAAAGTGCTCTTGTGGAAACTACTTGGATATCAAATTTAAGTAATGAAAATATAAAAGATTATGATAATCAAATAGATCAATACTTAAAAAACCATTTAAATATCAGAAATTATAAAATCAATTTTAAAGAAGAAGGCTTTATACCTTTATTTAGAAATAAAAATCTAAAAAAATTAAATGAAATATATATTGGATCAGCCGGTGATATGACAAGATTAAGCACGGGTTATACTTTTTTAAATATTCAGGAACACAGTAAATATATAGCAGAAAACATTGAAAATATTTCTAAAGCTAAATTGTTTAAAATTAAAAAAAAATATGATTTTTTGGACAATATTTTTTTGAAAGTTTTAAGAAATAACTCTTCAGATATGGGGGAAATTTTCTTTAAAATGTTCAATAGTTCACCTAAGACTGCTATTAATTTCTTATCTAATAAAAGTAATTTTTTTGAAGATTTAGAAATAATTTTAAAAATGCCTAAATGGAAATTTTTAAAAGAATTATTTTAAATGACTAATCAATTAATTAAAAAAATTAACCTTAATCATTCATTTATATTTTTTTTGCTAATTAATCTATTTTCTGTAGTGATGTTTAGATTAAATTATTTAGATATTTCATCATCAATATGCTTATTTTTAATTTTAACTATTGGAGTTTCACACGGTGCATTAGATAATATTAAAGGTAAAAAACTTCTTAAATTATTTAATTTTGAAAGAATATATATTTTCTATATTTTCTATATTTTTATAGCAGTTTGTGTAATTATTATTTGGTCACTCTTACCTGCAACCACACTGTTAGTTTTTCTTATAGTGGCATCATTTCATTTTGGTAAAGAAGATACACAATTTTTAATAAACAAAAAATCTTACTTAATTCAAATATTATACCTTTTAAAAGGATCACTCATAATTCTTGCCCCGCTTTTTTTTCATTTTGATGATACTGTGAAAATATTCAAATCATTACTTGTTGTTAATGAAAATTTTTATTTATTCTTAGAATTTTTAGAAGAAAAAAAGATAATCGAGATATCAATTATTTTGAGTTCATTATCAAGTATATTTTTATTTATTGATAAGTTTGAATTAAAAAAATTCACTATTTTTTTTGATTATTTCTCAATTATAATTTTAAATTACTACTTTACTCCTTTAGTAGCTTTTACAATTTATTTTTGTTTTTTACATTCTGTGAGGCACTCTATTTCACTTGCGATAGACCTTGATGAAAACAATCTCCAAAATGGACTAAAATTATTTATTTTAAAGGCTTTACCACTTACACTTTTAACAATTTTCGTTTCAATAATTGTATTATTATTATTAAATAAGGTTAATTATATAGATGATGCAATCTTAAAACTAATTTTTATTGGTTTGGCGTCTTTAACCTTTCCACATATATTGCTGGAATATTTTTTAGAGAAAAATGAAAAACAAACAAATTAAAATTTTACTTTCTGCTCCAAGGGGTTTTTGTGCTGGTGTTGAGAGAGCTATAGAGATTGTAGAAAAATCTATTCAAAAATATGGATCGCCAGTTTATGTTAGACACGAAATCGTTCATAACAAGCATGTTGTTGATAATTTAAAAAATAAAGGTGCTATCTTTGTTGAAGAATTAGAGGAAATTAATGACAAATCTAGACCTGTTATTTTTTCTGCGCACGGTGTTCCAAAAAAAATACCAAAAGATGCTGAAAATTATAAAATGACTTATGTAGATGCTACTTGTCCACTAGTTTCTAAGGTTCATAGAGAAGCGGAAAACTTAAATAAAGCTGGTTATCATATTATTTTGATTGGACATGAGAACCATCCAGAAGTAATAGGCACTATGGGCCAATTACCTAAAGGATCTATTGATTTGGTTCAAAATGAAGCTGAAGCAATGGAGTACAAAACCAATCATAAAGAAAAATTGGCTTATATAACTCAAACAACACTATCCGTTGATGACACTAAAGAAATAATAAAGATTTTGAAAGATAGATTTACAAACATTAAAGAGCCAGCAAAAGAGGATATTTGTTATGCAACAACTAATAGACAAATGGCAGTAAAAAATATTGCGAAAGAGTGTGATATGTTTTTTGTAATAGGTAGTAGAAACTCTTCAAATTCAGTTAGACTTGTTGAAGTAGCAAAAAAATCAGGTTGTCAAAATTCACAACTTTTTCATTCTGAAAGTGAAATTCCTTTTGATCAAATACAGAATTCAAATACTATTGGTATATCATCAGGAGCATCAGCACCCGAAATTCTTGTAGAAGATTTTATTAATAAATTAAAAAAAAAATTTTCTATAAATGTTGAGGAAGTAGAAATTATAAAAGAAAATGTGGTCTTTAAAGTTCCTAACAAATTAAATTAAATGGCTGTATATACAAAAATAAATCAGAGTGATATCGATATAATAAACAACAAGTTTAATATTGAAAAAATTTTAAGTTTCCAAGGAATTACTAAAGGAATTGAAAATACAAATTACATTTTAAAATCCAAAAATAAAAAGTTTATTCTCACAATTTTTGAGAAGAGAGTTCTTCCAAAAGAGATACCTTTTTTTATGAAATTAATGGATCATTTAAATGATTCAAAAATTAATTGCCCAAGACCACTTAAAACTAAAGACAAAAATTATTTAATTAAACTAAAAAATAAAACAGCTTGTATTGTCACTTTCTTAAGTGGAAAAGATAAAATGAAAGTTAATGAAACTGACTGCTATGCTATTGGAAAAGCAATAGCTAAAATGCATCTGGTTACTAAGAGGATAAAATTTACAAGAAAAAATTCAATGGGTGTAAAATATTTAAAACCTTTACTTCAGAGTATTAAATTTAAATCAAATAAAGGATCAAATTTAAAAAAATTTTTATATAATAATTTTAAAGATATTAAAAAAAATTGGCCAAAAAAACTTCCTTCTGGAATTATACATGGTGATTTATTCGTAGATAATATTTTTTTTAACAAAAATAAACTGTCTGGAATTATTGATTTTTACTTTGCCGCTAATGATTACTACATGTATGAAATAGCAATCTGTATTAATGCTCTATGTTTTGATGAAAAAAATAAAAAATTTATAATTAATAAAAAGAAAATTGATAAATTGATCAAGGGATACAACAGCGTTAAAAAAATTAAATTAAATGAAAAAAATAATTTAAATATCTTGTGTAGAGGTGCTGCTCTTAGATATCTTTTAACTAGACTATATGATTATACAAATACTCCAAAAACAGCATTAATCAAAATTAAGGATCCAAACGAATATTATCAAAAACTTATTGCTCATAACAATTTGAATAGTTTTAAAGATTATTTGATTTAATGATTAAAATTTATACTGATGGCTCATGTTTAAAAAATCCAGGAAATGGTGGATGGGCAGCAATAATATGCACTGATAATGAAGTGAAAAAAATAAGTGGAAGTGAAAAAGATACAACAAATAATAGAATGGAATTAATGGCGACAATCAATGCATTAAAAGAAGTAAATTCTGAAGATTTGATAGAAATCTACACAGATTCTAAATATGTTAAAAATGGAATTACTGATTGGATCCACAATTGGATTAAAAATAATTGGAAAACATCTAATAAAGAAGATGTTAAAAATAAAGATTTATGGGTTCAATTGCATGATTTAAATAATAATTTTAAGATTAAGTGGAACTGGGTTAAAGCTCATGCTGGAAATCCACTAAATGAAGAAGTTGATTTATTAGCTAAAAAAGCTGCAAGTCTAGATTAATTTAAAGAAATTTTCTGCTGCTGAGATTTCACAAGATCCAGTATCTGCTTCTTCCTGAATTTTAATAACCTTCATGTTATCAACAAACATCGTGTATCTATTAGATCTAATTCCTAAACCTCTGCCACTTTTGTCAACATCTGCACCAATTTCTTTTGTGAAATTAAGAAATGGATCACCCATCATAACAATTTTTTCACCTACATCATTTTGTTTACCCCAAGCATTCATCACAAAGGGATCATTTACTGAAATACAAATTATATGATCAATACCTTTTTCTTTATATTGATCATGCATCTTAATATATCCTGGCAAATGTTTAGCAGAACATACAGAAGTATATGCACCAGGTAGTCCAAATATTACAACTTTTTTGTCTTTAAAAAAATCTTCTATATTTTTTTTCACAGGTTCTCCATCTTGAAGAACAAAAATTTCTGAATTTGGTAGATTATCGTTTTCTTTTATTTTCATTTGGATCTATCTTTAATATGTTCTTTTACTTTTTCAATATCATTTTCAAGAATATCATAATTTTCTTTCTCATTTAATATAAATTGAAGTTCATTTGGTAACTCAGCTTTAATATTTATAGCACTTTGAATTGCATCAGGAAACTTACATGGATGTGCAGTTGCTAGCACAATATTATTACCATTGAGATTGTGTTTATCAAAAGCTCCATAACCAATTGCAGTATGAGGGTCTAAAACAATATTAAATTCTTGATAAACAGACTTAATAATATCAAGTGTTTCCGTCTCGCTCATTCTTGCTGATAAGAAATCTTGATTAATTAAATTTAACTTTTCTTTATCAATTGAATATTTTCCTTCTTCTTTAATTTTCATCATGTCTTTTGATGTTTGTTCTGAATTCTTATCATTCAAATCAAAAATAAGTCTCTCAAAGTTACTTGCAATCTGTATATCCATGCTAGGAGAAATAGTTTCGGAAACAGTTTCAGCCTCGTAATTACCGTTTGAAATAGCTCTATGGAGAATGTCATTTTGATTTGTTGCAACAATCAATTTATTAATGGGCAAACCCATTTTTTTGGCTAAATAACCTGCGTATACATCTCCAAAATTCCCTGTGGGAACAGAAAAATTAGTGGGTTTAGTGTAATCTTCAATGAGATAATAGCTGTAAAAGTAATAAACACATTGAGCAATAATTCTTGCCCAGTTGATTGAATTTACACCTGACATATTAATATCTTGAGAAAATTTTGTGTCAGAAAACATTGATTTAACTAAGTTTTGGCAGTCATCAAAATTTCCTTTAATAGCGATATTAAATACATTTTCATGTTTTCCAGTAGTCATGATTTTTCGCTGAACAGAAGAAACTCGATTATCAGGATGTAGTACAAAAATATTTAAATTTTCTTTTCCTTTTATTGCATCTATAGCTGCTGCCCCCGTATCTCCAGATGTGGCAACTACAATATTAATTTTTTCTTTTTGCTTGCTTAAATAAAATTCATAAAAATTTCCAAGAAGTTGCATAGCAACATCCTTAAAGGCTAGTGTTGGGCCATGAAATAACTCTAAGACTGATCGATCTCCTATTTTTATGAAATCAATTACATTTTCTCTCCTAAAAACAGAATAAGATTTGTCAATTATTTTAGACAATTCATCTTTATCCATAAAATTTCCTATAAAAGGAAAAATGATTTTTTTTGCTAAATCTGAATAATTTAGTGACCTGAATTCTTGAATTTCTTTTTCACTATAGTTTGGAAGTGAGCTAGGAATAAACAATCCCCCATCATCAGCAAGACCTTTGATAAAAACATCCTTAAATTCATATGTTTTTGAAGTATTTCTAGTGCTGACGTATCTCATTTAATAATTTTTTTTTCTAAAATATAGATATATTAAAAGGATTGAAATCGCCATCGAAAACCAAGTAATTGCGTACTTTTTGTGATTGTTTGAAATTTTAGCAGTGATAACTCTTGGTCTTGGGTTTTCGTAGTTACCGTTTAAATAAATAATATATTTTGAAAAGTTTTTTCCTGTAAATTTTAAAATATCTTCCCGATCTAGTGTAAACCAGTAATTTTTATCCACTTCATTCTTGGGTTTGAATGAGCTTGATTTTGATTGAAGCATTAAAGTACCAATAATATTTTTTTGATCAACAACGTTAATCTCTGGTTTGTTTTTTTGTTCAAAAGATATCCAGCCTCTATTAATTAAATAATCTTCGTTTCCAACTTTAATTGGGTTAATAACTTCAAATCCAGGTTTACCAGTTTCGTTAAGATTATAGAGATAAATTTGTTTTTCAAAATCAATTTGTCCTGATGTTTTAATTCTTAAATAATTTTTTTTTTCTACATTTTGAAGTTCAACTGGATCAATCTTTAAAGAATTTTCAATTTGATTGATTAGATCTAATTTCCAACTCAATCTATACAATTGCCAAAAGCCTAATGACAACAAAACTAAAATTATAAAATAAACAAAAACTGAAAATAGAAGCTTATTCTTCAAGGATTAAATACTAACTTCCCCAAACGTAGATAGCTGCAAACAAGAATAACCAAACAACATCCACAAAGTGCCAGTACCAAGCAGCTGCCTCAAAACCAAAGTGGTGTTCTTTCGTAAAGTGACCCAATCTTCCTCTCCATAAACAAACAGCAAGAAAGATTGTTCCAACAATTACGTGGAAACCATGAAAACCTGTTGCCATATAAAATACTGCACCATAAATATGTCCTGAATAATCAAATGTAGCATGATGATATTCGTAAGCCTGTAATAAAGTAAAAAAGAAGCCTAGTGCAACAGTTGCTGTTAATCCTTGAATAAATCCCTTTCTATCGTCTTCTAATAAAGAGTGGTGAGCCCAAGTTACTGTAGTACCTGATAATAATAAAACTAGTGTATTAATTAATGGAATGTCCCATGGATCAAAAGTTTCTATGTCTTGTGGAGGCCAAACATTTCCCACAAACTCATTTGGGAACAAACTTATATCAAAATATGCCCAAAACCATGCAACGAAGAACATAACTTCAGAAGCAATAAATAACGTCATTCCATATCTATGATGGATTTGAACAACTGGAGTATGGTGACCTTGATGTTCAGCTTCAATCACAACATCTCTGAACCACATATAAGCTGCATAAATTACAAGAGCTAATCCCAAATACATTCCCCAAGATACATCATTGTGCATATAAAAAATTGCTCCAATAGCTAGTACCAAGCATGCAAAAGATGTAAATATAGGCCAAGGACTTGGGTCTACTAAGTGATAATCATGTTTTTTTTCAGCTGACATATTTTTTTAATTATGATTGTTTATAATAATCTGTCGAGAAAAAAGTATACGACATAGTTACATCCTGTAAGTTTTTAACTGTTGGATCATTTACCAGTTCTGGGTCCAAATAAAAAGTCATAATATAAGTTGCCTTCTCACCTGCCTTAAGTTCCTGTTTTTCGAAGCAAAAACAGCCTAATTTACTATAATATTTACCAAAACTTGCAGGCGAAACATTGAAACTAGCAACTCCATAGGTTGTTTCGTCTCCATAGTTCTCAACCTCAAACTCAATTCTATTTACCTGACCAACCTTAACATCAATGACATTTGATTTTGCCTTAAAATCCCAAGTGAGATTGTTTACATTCGTATCAAATCTTACACTTACAACTTTATCTAAAACTATTTTCGGGGCTTCTTTAGATACTTGGGTTGTTCCTCCAAAGCCAGTTACACGACAAAAAAGATCATATAAGGGCACTGCCGCAAAAGATAAACCTAACATTAAACAAAAAATACCTGCTAGAAGTAATGGAGTTAATGTTTTGCTCTTAATCATATCTGCCTATCAAATACGCCAACGTTATATAATGTAAAAACAAACAAAAAAACCATAAAAGCTAAAATTGCTAAAGCAGTAATAATATTTTTTTTCTTTGTTTTTTTATCGGGTGTTATCATAAAATTTTATCTATTAAGAAAAATACAAAAACTAAAAACAAATATAATATGGAGTATCCAAAAATTGTTTTTGCTTTTTTTGCATCAAACTTATTCTTCTTAAATTTGTAAAGTTCAAAACATAAGTAATTATAATAAATTGTCAAAATTAACGATGGGATCAAAAATACTAGACCAACAAAATTAATTGCATATGGGAAAACAATAACTGGCAACATTATTAACGAATAAACAAATATATTTAATTTTGTGCTTTCAACACCATTAGTCAATGGAAGCATTGGAATATTTGCTTTTTTATAATCATCAGATTTATATAAACTTAGTGCCCAGAAGTGTGATGGTGTCCAAAAAAAGATAATTAGAAAGAAAGTTAATGGCTCAAGTGAAAGTGAGTTAGTAGCTATAGTCCAACCAATTACAGGAGGTAATGCTCCTGCAGCACCTCCAATAACTATATTTTGAGGCGTTTTTCTTTTAAGCCAAATAGTATAAACCAGCACATAAAACAAAATTGTAAATAACAATAAAGCTGCTGAAACTGTATTTGCAAAATAATCTAAAGCAACAACAGAAAATATTGATAAAGCGATACCAAAAATCAAAGCTTGGTTTTTATTAACCTTTCCAGTTGGTATAGGTCTCAAACAAGTCCTTGTCATTAATGCATCTAAATCAGACTCGTACCACATGTTTAAAGCTCCAGCGGCACCAGCGCCAATAGAAACTAAAATAATTCCAATTATTGCATCTTTTGTTGGAATAATATTTGGCGCCATTAACAATCCAACTGCACAAGTAAAAATCACAAGAGACATTACTCTTGGCTTCATAAGTTTAAATAACTCAGAGAAATTGAAAACGTCTTCTTGACTTAAATTTCTATTTTTTAACTTAGACTTAATCATTTAATTTTAGACAAAAAATCTAAATACTTTTTAAGTAGTAGATTTTTCTGCACTCTCTTCATCTTCAAACTTCGGTAATTCATCAAAAGTATGAAAATTTGGAGGAGACGGTACTGTCCACTCTAAAGTTGTTGCTCCTTCACCCCAAGGGTTTTGAGCAGCAGCTTTTTTCTTATAAAATGCATAAATTAGATTTGCGAAAAATACTCCTAAACCAATTACAGAAATATATGATCCAATTGAAGATATATAATTCCAACCAGCAAATGCATCTGGATAATCTGCATATCTTCTAGGCATCCCCGCTAAACCTAAGAAGTGTTGAGGGAAGAAAATTAAGTTTACACCAATAAATGTTAACCAGAAGTGTAATTGACCTAACCACTCTGAATACTCGTAACCACTCATTTTTCCAAACCAGTAATAAAAGCCTGCAAAGATTGCGAACACCGCACCCAAAGATAATACATAGTGGAAGTGAGCTACTACATAGTAAGTATCATGCATTGCTGTATCTACACCTGCATTTGCAAGAACAACACCTGTAACTCCACCGACTGTAAATAAAAATATAAATCCTAAAGCCCAAACCATGGGTGTCTTAAATGATATTGAACCACCCCACATAGTTGCTATCCAAGAAAATATTTTAATTCCCGTCGGGACGGCAATGATCATCGTCGCTGCTAAGAAATAAGCTTTAGTATCCGTGCTTAAACCAACTGTATACATATGGTGAGCCCATACAACGAAACCAACTATTCCAATTGCTACCATTGCATATGCCATACCTAAATATCCAAATACTGGTTTTCTTGAGAATGTTGAAACAATATGACTGATCATTCCAAAACCAGGTAAAATTAAAATATAAACTTCAGGATGTCCAAAGAACCAGAATAGGTGTTGGAATAATACTGGATCTCCACCTGTTTGAGCATCAAAGAATGCAGTTCCGAAATTTCTATCTGTTAATAGCATTGTGATTGCACCTGCTAACACTGGAAGTGATAAAAGTAATAAGAACGCTGTAACTAAAATTGACCAAGCAAATAAAGGCATTTTATGCAATGTCATACCTGGGGTTCTCATGTTTAAAATTGTAGTAATAAAGTTTACTGCTCCTAAAATTGAAGACGCTCCTGCCAAGTGTAAACTTAAAATAGCAAAGTCCATTGCTGGACCAGGCTGTCCTGCTGTAGATGATAAAGGAGGATAGATTGTCCATCCACCACCAACTCCAGTTTGACCTGGAGGGCCATCCATAAATATAGACATGATTAATAAAATGAATGAAGTTGGTAGTAACCAAAATGAAATGTTATTCATTCTTGGGAATGCCATATCAGGTGCACCAATCATGATTGGTACAAACCAATTTCCAAAACCACCAATCATTGCTGGCATAACCATAAAGAAGATCATGATTAAACCATGACCTGTTACTAAGACATTGTATAAATGATAATTTCCACCTAAAATTCCATCACCTGGATGCATTAATTCCATTCTCATTAAAACTGAAAATGCAGTTCCGATCACACCAGCAACAATTGCAAATATAAGGTACATTGTACCAATATCTTTGTGATTAGTTGAATATGCCCAACGTTTCCAACCAGTTGGCGTATGATGATCGTCGTGTGATGCAGTTTGTGTATACATATTATTTACTCGCTAGTTTTTTAAATTGATCTTCTTCATTAATTTCTTTTGCAAATTTTATTTTAGCACCAGTAAGCCATTCTTGATATTCCTCCTCAGAAACTACTCTTACTGTAATCGGCATAAAAGCATGTTTAATTCCACAAAGCTCAGAACACTGTCCATAATAAGTTCCAACTTCTTCTGCTTTAAACCATGTTTCATTTATTCTTCCAGGAACTGCATCTCTTTTAACTCCAAAAGATGGTAAAGCCCAAGCGTGCAAAACATCATTTGCGGTAATTAAAACTTTAACTACTTTATTTACTGGAACAACTAATTCATTATCTACAGCTAATAATCTAGGCTGATTTTCTTTTAAATCTTTATCTTCAATCATGTAAGAGTCGAAAATAATATTTTCATCTGGATACTCATATCCCCAGTACCATTGATAACCAATTGCCTTAACTGTTACATCTGCTTTCGGTATTGAATCTTGTTTATATAAAATTTTAAACGATGGAACTGCCATCACGATTAAAATTAAACATGGAATTAATGTCCATAAAACTTCTACTGCAACATTGTGAGTTCTTTTAGAAGGAACTGGATTTGCTGATGCTCTAAATCTGATACATGCATAGACCATCAAAAATAAAACGAAAACACTTATCGCAATTATGATTGGTAATAACAATTTATCATGAAAATTAACGATATCTCTCATAGACTCTGATGCTGCTTTTTGAAAACCTAATTGCCAATCTTTCGGCTGGTTAGCAAACGCAACTGCAGGAGTTAAAGTAGAAAGAATTGTTAATAAAATTTTTTTCATTTTTTTACCCTATATAGAACGTCTTCAAAAAAATTACACTTTAGTTTTCGCGACAAAATATCAATTTATGGCGTATTTTATGATCGATATAGCTGAAATTACGGCTGTTTCAGATCTCAATATATTCTCATTAATTTTCAATGGTTGAACTCCACTAAATTTTAGAATCTTAGCCCTTTCCTCTTCAGAAAAATCTCCCTCTGGACCGATAATTACACATGTAGGTTTATCTGTAACCTTATTTAAATCTATTCTGGTATTTTCAGAATTTAGATCAGTAAAAATTAAATCAACTTTATTGTTATTTAAAAAATCATCTAATGATTTTGGGTCTTCAATATCTGGAATATTAATTCTATTTGATTGTTCTGATGCTTCAATAATTACTTTCTCTAATCGCTCTTTATTAATCTTACGAACAATCGTTCTATCAAATATTATGGGAATAAACTTTGTAACACCTAACTCAGTTGCTTTTTGTATCATAAAGTTAAAGTAATTTGATTTAATTGGAGAAAATGCCAACCACAATTCTTTTGGATTTTCTTTATGTCTTAATTGTTTTGTAATATTAAATTCAACAACACCTTTTGAGATATTTAAAATTTTTGCTTCCCATTCACCACTGCTGTTGAATAATGAGAAAACTTCATTTTCTTTAACTCTCATTACTTTGTGTAAGTAATGTGATTGGGATTTATCAAGTGTATCAGTTAAATTATTAGATAAACTTTTAGAAAAATATAATCTAATGTTACTCATTTTATTAAATTAGTTTATGAAAAATATTAAAGCAATAATTTTTGACGCTTACGGCACTTTATTCGATGTAAATTCAGCAGCAGAAAAATGCAAAGATAAAATTGGTGATAAGTGGGAGGCTTTTGCAAATTATTGGAGAACCACACAATTAGAATACACATGGCTTAGAAGTTTAATGAAAAGACATAAAGATTTTTGGCAAATCACTGAAAATAGTTTGGATAAATCAATGAGTGTGTTTAAAATAGATAATTCAATGAGGGATGAATTATTAAATCTATATAAAATACTCTCTCCTTTTGAAGAAGTACCAGAAGTTTTAAAATCTTTAAAAGAAAAAAATTTAAAACTAGCAATACTTTCTAACGGTACGCCTTCTTTGTTAAATGAATTAGTACAAAGTAATAAATTAGACAATTTATTTGATGATATTTTTTCTGTCGAAGAAGTTGGTATTTTTAAGCCTGACTCTAAAGTTTATGATATGCCAATAAAAAAATATAAAATTGAAAAAAATGAAGTTGCTTTTTTAAGTGCAAATACTTGGGATGTATCTGGTGGAGGAAACTATGGATACAATTCTATATGGGTAAATAGAAATAATAATATCTTTGATAAACTTGATTATTCACCACAAAATGAAATTAAAAACTTAAATGATCTACTTGATATAACTAAGTAGATAATTATATCAACTTACATGAAATCAATTGAAGTATCAAAAATTATAGATCCTATTCCAGCTTCGGATGGTGCGGGAGTAAAATTAAAAAGAAGTATTGGTGTTGAGCCAAATTACTTTGATCCTTTCTTAATGCTAGATGAATTTGGATCTGAAAATAGCGAAGACTATATTGCTGGTTTCCCTCCCCACCCACATCGAGGAATTGAAACCGTTACATATATGCTCGCTGGAGATTTTGAACACAAAGATAGCACTGGTGGTGAAGGAAGAATGACTGCAGGTGATGTTCAGTGGATGAAAACAGGAAGTGGAATTATTCATTCAGAAATGCCTGCTATGAAAGAAGGAAGACTTCATGGCTTTCAACTATGGATTAACATGCCTGCTAAATTAAAAATGAGTAAGCCTGAATATATTTATATTGATGCTGATAAAATGAGTGTTCATAAAGATGATGAAAAACAAGTAAAAGTTATTGCAGGAAAATTTGAAAATGCTGAAGGACCTGTAAAAGGTCATAATGTAGAACCAGTTTATTTTGATGTAGAATTAGATAAAGAAAAAGAGTTTAATTTTAATATTCCATCAACTCACAATACATTTATTTACTTAATTGATGGTGAAATCGAAATTGGCAGTGAGAAACATGATAATGTTAAGGATAGTACTTTAATATTATTAACAAAAGGTGAAGAGCTTAAAGTAAAAGCAAAAACAGATGCTAAATTTCTTGTAATATCTGGAAAACCGATAAATGAAGAAATTGCAAGAGGTGGTCCTTTTGTGATGAATACTAAAGCAGAAATCTTGCAAGCAGTTCAAGATTATCATAATGGTACATTTGTAAAATAAATTATGAATTCAGTTATAATATCAAAAGCAGGTGGACCAGAAGTTTTAGAATATAAAGAACTTAAACTTGAAGATCCAAAAGCTGATGAAGTAACGATTAAAAATCATGCGATCGGTTTAAATTACATTGATACTTATCATCGATCAGGACTTTATCCATTAACTCTACCCTCCCCAATAGGTCTAGAGGGAGCTGGAGAAATAACTAAAGTTGGTTCAGAAGTAAAAGATTTTAAAGTTGGAGATAAAGTTGCATACTGTGCAGCTCCTCTTGGTGCTTACTCAACTCATAGAAATTACCCAACTAAAAACTTGGTAAAAGTTCCTGATAATGTTGATTTAGAAACAGCAGCAACTTTGATGACAAAAGGAATAACTACATTTTATCTTTTACACAAAACTTATCCTGTAATATCTGGAGAAGATATTTTATTTCACGCAGCAGCTGGTGGTGTTGGTCAAATATTTGGACAATGGGCCAAAAGTCTAGGATGCAATGTTATTGGTACTGTCGGTTCAGATGAAAAAATAGAAAATGCAAAACAAAATGGCTACGACCATGTGATTAATTATAACAAAGATAATTTTGCTGAAAAAGTAAAAGAAATTACTGAAGGAAAAGGATTATCTGTCGTCTATGATGGTGTTGGAAAAAATACTTTTGATGGTTCAATTGAATGTTTAAAATTAAGAGGAATGTTAGTTTCTTTTGGTAACGCATCAGGACCTTTAGATCCAGTTAACGTTGCAAAATCAATTCAACCAAAGGGACTTTATTTAACAAGACCAAGTATTATGCAGTACACAACTACAAGAGAAGAATTAGATGAAGCTGCTAATAAAGTTTTTGAAATGGCTTCAAGTGGAAAAGTAAAAGTAAAAATTTCAAAAAAATATTCTTTAAAAGATATTGCTCAAGCACACAAAGATCTAGAGTCTAGAGTTCTTACTGGTCCAGCAGTTATACTTCCCTAATTTACATCTACATCCATATCAGACATATGGAGTTTAAGGGCATTTGTTGAAATTTGAATTTCTCTAATAAAAAAAATAATTGATATAATCATGGATAAACAACATGAGCCAAAAATTACTCTCGCTGCAAACACTTCATCTAAATAAAGTGCGAAAACAGTAAGCATATTGAATAGGAAGCCAAATGAAGCAAATAAAATTGTCCATCTAAGAAGTGTTATCCTGCCACTTAAATTGATAAACTGCTTCTTCCATTCAGGTGGAATATGCTTTTCATAAACATGCTCGTCATGAAGTTGACGAATTAAAATACTTAATGAGTGAAATCTATTGCTATAGACACTCATAAGCAATGGAATAGCCGGAAACATTAAAGCAGTAACTGTGTAATCTATGTTCATACGAATCAATTTGATTATGAAACTACCCTTTGTTATTTACAAGTAAATTATTATGAACCAAATTAAACTTTTCATTGAATTGACAAGATTAAAAAAACCTATCGGTTACATGCTTTTATTTTGGCCTTGTGCATGGGGTTTAACACTAGCATATGATTTTTCATTGAGTTGGAATAACTATTTTTTTTATTTAATTTTATTTTTTCTTGGTTCAGTTCTAATGCGTTCAGCCGGATGTATTGTGAATGATATTTTAGATAGAGAATTTGATGCTAAAGTTTTTAGGACTAAGGATCGACCGATAGCCTCAGGAAAAATTTCAGTTAAACTTGCAATCTTTTATTCAACAACACTTTGCTTATTAGCTTTTTTAGTTTTAATTAATTTTAACTTATTCACTATAATATTAGCTCTAGGTTCAATGCCACTTGCTTTTACTTATCCTTTAATGAAAAGATTTACTTATTGGCCTCAATTATTTTTAGGTATTACTTTTAATTATGGTCTAATACTTGGATGGACAGCAATTAAAGGTCAGATTGATATAATTCCTGTTCTATTTTATTTAGGAGCCATATTTTGGACATTAGGCTATGACACGATATATGGGTTTCAGGATATTAAAGATGATGAAATTATTGGACTAAAATCAACCTCAATTAAATTTAAAGGAAATGCAAAAAAATTTCTATTTTTATGTTACTCAATTTTATTGGTTTTATTTTTTATTGGAGGATATCTAATAGAGTTTAAATCTATTTATTATTTTTTATCTATATTGCCTCTAATGCATTTATTTTTATATCAAATGAGAGTTTTTAATTTAACTAATCCCTTTAGCTGTTTAAAAGCTTTTAAAAGTAATAATGTGTTTGGTCTAATTATTTTTATAAATATTTTAATCTCTAAAAATTTTTAATGAATAAATCTGAAATTTATAAAAGATTGTATAAAGATTATTCGAAAAAATATTTAAATAAAATTTTTTTATCAGCTTTTTTATCTATATTAGTGGCTGGGAGCACTTCATCAATTGCATGGCTTTTAGATCCTGCAATTAAAAAACTTTTTATAGATAAAGATCAGTCATTATTAGTTTTGATACCTTTAATGATAATATTTGCTTTTACAACCAAAGGTCTATCTTTATACTTTGCAAAAGCAACGATGATAAATGTTGGGGAGTCGATTAAAAAAAAACTTCAGAATGACATGGTAAATAATTTAGTTTCAACAGATACACAAATTATTGACAAAAAACATTCGGGAAAATTTATTTCAAATCTTACTTATGATGTTACACACATTACAAATTTACTAAGTAATTCAATATTAACTTTATTCAAAGACTCATTAACACTAGTTGGTTTGTTAATAGTAATGTTTTCACAAAATTGGAAATTGGCTCTTATTTCTATCATAATGATACCTTTGGCAAGCTTATCTGCTAAAACTTTAGGAAAAAGAATCAGCAAAGTAGCTACAGAAGCTCAAGAAAAATCTGGTTTTCTAACCACCTATCTAGTTGAACTTTTCAAAAATCACAAACTGATTAAAATATTTCAAAAAGAGGAATTTGAAAAAAGTAGAGCTGATGTATTTTTAACAGAATTAAAAGAGAAAAATCAAAAAATACAAACTGTATTCGTAAGGATGTCTCCAATTATGGAGACCTTTACCGGTATAATGATTGCAATTTTAATTTTTTATTCAGGATTACTAATGTCTAAAGGTGAACTTGAAATTAATAATTTTTTTTCTTTTTTAGCAGCAATGATGTTAGCTTACCAACCTGTGAGGGCGCTATCGACGCTAAACTTGGTTGCAAATCAAGGATTATCTGCAGCTTCTAGGATACTTCCAATAATTGACCAAAAAAATAAAATTAATGACAAAAAAGGAGCAAGTAGACTTTTAATTAAAAATTCAAAAATACAATTTTTAAATGTAAATTTTGCTTATGAGAACCAAAGCGAAGATACACTAAATTCAATTAACCTTGAATTTGAAGGGGGAAAAATGACCTCATTAGTTGGTCATAGTGGGTCAGGCAAATCAACAATTATGAATCTAATTCCTAGGTTTTATGACAAAAAATCTGGAGATATTTTAATAGACAACCAATCTATATATGATGTGAGCATAAAATCTTTGAGAAAAGAAATTTCTCTTGTAAGCCAAGAAACAACACTTTTTGATGATACAATAATTAATAATATTAAATATGCCAAAGACGACGCTACAGATGAAGAGATTTTTAAAGTATCAAAATTATCTTTTTGTCATGAATTTATAAATAATTTACCAAATAAATATGAAACAATAATTGGTGAAAATGGAGTAAGATTATCTGGAGGGGAAAAACAGAGACTATCAATTGCGAGAGCTATGATGAAGGAAAGTTCTATTATTCTTCTTGATGAAGCCACTTCATCATTGGACTCAGAAACAGAAACAAAGATACAAGAAGCGTTAAAAATTTTAACTAAAAATAAAACAACTGTTGTTATTGCTCATAGACTTTCAACTATTTTAAATTCTAATAATATTTACTTAATAGATAATGGAAAAATTGTTGATAATGGTAATCACGAAGATTTGCTTGGAAGATCTAAACTTTACAAAAGCTTTTATGAGAAACAAATACAAAAATAGAAATGTTATTTTTATATCAAATAATTGTTTTGTTAATTTTAATATTATCCCCTTTTATAATTGTATTTAGATTAATAAAAAAAAAAGAAGATAAAAATAGGTTTACAGAAAAATTTAGTTTTCCATCAAAAAAAAGAATTAAAGGCAAACTCATTTGGTTTCATGGTGCAAGTGTAGGTGAAATTATGAGTGTTATCCCTTTAATTAAACATTATGAAAAAAATAAATCTGTCAGACAAATATTAATTACATCCAGTACATTAAGTTCATCAAAAGTTATAAAAAAATTTAGATTCAAAAAAACTACGCATCAATTTTATCCTGTAGATTTCTACCAAATTATAAATAGATTTCTAAATTTTTGGAAACCTGATGTGGCTATCTTCATCGACTCAGAAATTTGGCCCTGTATGTTTCAAAATATAAATAAAAGAAAAATACCCTTAATTTTATTAAACGCAAGATTAACAAAAAAAACATATAATAATTGGATTAAAATTAAGAGCTTTGGAAAATCAGTTTTTGACAATTTAACAATTGCTTATCCACAAAATATAGAAACGTTTTCTTATATAAAAAAACTTTCAAATACTAAAATCAATAATCTAGGAAATTTAAAATTTGCAGAAATTGGAGATTATTATTCTGATAAATTTAATTCGAGCCTAATATCAGAATTTAAAAAGAAAAAAATTTGGATTGCTTCAAGCACACACAGTCCTGAAGAGATATTTTGTGGCAAAACGCATCTGCATCTTAAAAAAAAATATAAAAATCTTTTAACAATTATTATTCCAAGACATATACATAGAGTAAATAAAATTAGTTCTGAACTAAATGACCTTGGATTAAATATAACTTTACATAGTTCAAAAAATCAAAAACTAAAAAAAGTAGATATTTATTTAGTTGATAGTTTTGGTGAAACAAAAAAATTTCATGAAATTAGTCCATCAGTATTTTTAGGTGGCTCAATTGTCAATAAAGGTGGACAAAATCCATTAGAAGCAGCTCGATTTGGAGCAAATATATTGCATGGTCCTAATGTAAATAATTTTACTGATATTTATAAACATCTTAAATCTTTAAATGTATCAAGAACTATTTACTCCCCAAAACAATTAGCTTCTTTAATTAAATTCAAAAAAAACAAAAATACTGGGGTGAAAATAAAAAAGATTGGAGATAAAATTTTAAAAAAAACTATAAAAGAGCTAGATAAATATATCCTAAATGAATTTAAAAAAACCTAGATTTTGGGAAATTAAGAAACCTAACTTTTTAGCATATTTATTACTTCCTATTGCAGTATTAATTCAATTTTTAAGTTTGCTTAAAAGTAGTCCAAAAAAAACTAAATTTAAAATAAAAACTATCTGCATTGGAAACATTTATATAGGGGGTACTGGAAAAACTTCTCTAAGTATAGAAGTTAAAAATATTTTAGAAAAAAAAAGTATAAAATCTTGTTTTATTAAAAAATATTATAGTAATCAAAAAGATGAACAAATTCTCTTAAAAAATCATGGTGAACTTTTTTTATCTAAAAAAAGATTTAACGCTATTACGGAAGCTGAAAAGAAAGGTTTTGAGGTTGCTATCTTGGATGATGGTCTTCAAGATAAAAGTGTTGAATATGACACAAAAATTGTTTGTTTTAATAATATTAATTGGATTGGGAACGGATTTACAATCCCTGCGGGACCATTAAGAGAAAAAATTAGTAACTTAAAGAATTATGAAAATGTATTTATAAATGGCAATTTACAGAATTTAGAGCAACTTAAAAAAGAGATACTTAATATCAACCCAAATATTCAGATATATATAGGAAAATATATGCCAGAAAATTTAGATGAGTTTAATATTGAAGATAACTATTTGGCGTTTTCAGGAATTGGTAATCATGGAACTTTTATTTCAATGATGGAAGAATGTGGTTTTAAAATTTTAAAAGATTTAGAATTTGCAGATCATTATGATTACAAAGATGAAGATATAAAAAAAATAATCAATTTAGCAAAAGAATTAGATTGCAAGATTGTGACAACTGAAAAAGATTTTTTAAGGTTAAAAGATATGAACTTTAATAATTTAAAATTTATAAAATCTAAATTGAACATCCTAGAGAAAGAAAAATTTATTGAGTCAATAATCTAAAATATGAAATTTATAAAATATTTTTTTCAATTTTTACTAACTTTGTTTTGTTTTATATTATTTAAAATATTAGGGGTAAAATTATCCTCAAAGTTGGGTGGAAAAATATTTGAAAATATAGGACCATTTTTTAGATCCACAAGAATAATTGATGAAAATATTAAAAGAGCATTACCAAACATAAGCAAAGAAAATCTAGATCAGATCAAAATTTCAATGTGGAATAACTATGGCAGGGTATTTGCAGAATATATTTTTATTAAAAATTTTAGATATGGAAATTTAGAAAAAAATATAGAAATAGATGGAAAAGAAATTTTGGAAGAAATAAAAGAAAAAAAATTACAGGTAGTTTTTATCTCAGGACATTTTAGTAATTTTGAATTAATGGCAATGAGTTTAGAAAAAAATAATATCAAACTTGCAACTATTTATCGTCCATTAAATAATATTTTCTTGAATATAATAATGGAAAAAATTAGAAAAAAATACATATGCCAAAATCAGATTAAAAAAGGCATAGGTGGTTTAAAAAATTTAGTAAAATATAAGAAACAAAATTTTTCGACTGCATTAATGATAGATCAAAGAGTATCAGAGGGAATTTTAAGCAATTTGTTTAACAAAAAAGCATTAACAACAACAATTCCAGCACAGTTGGTTAAAAAATACAACATTCCTATAGTGCCTGTCTTTATAGAAAGAATGAATGATTTAAAATTTAAGATAACTATTAATAAACCAATCTTTTTTTCAAAAGATATCTCAATAAATTCCATTACTGATGAATTAAATAAAATTCTTGAAAAAATGATAATAAAGAAACCTGAGCACTGGATTTGGTCTCACAACCGTTGGAAGTAAATTTATTATTTAAAAGATAGTTCTCTTTTTTTGTTTGCTTCTACATAAGAGTAATAAGCTTCCTGCTTTTCAACATTCCAATATGTTAAGTCTTCTAACATGATTTTTTTACCTGAAACAGCACACATTACATGGTCACCAGCCTCCAATACATTGAAGTTATTAGGAAGATACTTTAATTTAGCTAATTTATTTTTCATTTCTAAGATATATAAATAGTTATATGAAAATTGCAATTTTAGGCAGTGGAGGGAGAGAACATGCTCTTACATTTTCAATATCTAAGTCAAACAAAGTTGAAAAAATTTACTGCATACCAGGTAATGCAGGAACATCTGAAATAGCTGAAAATATTTCGCTAGATATAAATAACTTCAAACAAGTTCATGAATTTTTAAAAAAAAATAATATCGATTTTGTTGTAGTGGGTCCTGAAGATCCACTTGTGAATGGAATTGTAGACTACTTGGAAAAATTAAAAATAAAAGTTTTTGGACCAAATAAAATTGCTTCACAATTAGAAGGTTCAAAAATTTTCACAAAAAATCTATGTAAAAAATATAATATACCAACAGCAGAGTTTGGTGTTTTTAAAAATGCTGAGGAATCTTGTAATTATATAGATAATGCAAAACACCCATTAGTAATTAAAGCAGATAATTTAGCAGCTGGTAAAGGTGTCTATATTTGTAGAGAAAAAAAAGAGTCATATTTAGCGGTAAAAGAAATATTTGATGGCAAGTTTGGAGCTGCAGAAAATATTCTTTTTGAGGAATTTTTAGAAGGTGAAGAAATGAGCTATTTCATAATTAGTGATGGAAAAACATTTAAGTATTTTGGCTCAGCTCAAGATCATAAAAGAGTTGGTGAAGGAGACAAAGGTAAAAATACTGGTGGGATGGGCGCATATTCACCATCAAGATTATTTAATGAAAAATTAGAGCAAAAAATTATAGAAAAAATTATTAAACCAACGTTAAAAGGTATAAATGATTTAGGAACAAAATATAGAGGTTTTCTATATGCAGGATTAATGATTGTTAAGAATGAACCATTTTTAATTGAATACAATGTAAGGATGGGTGATCCTGAATGTCAAACAATTTTGCCAACATTAGACACTGATATCATTAAAATTTTTCAATCATGTATTGATGAAAAACTAGATGAAATAGATATAAAATGGATAAATAAAAAAAGTTTGTGTGTCGTATTATGCTCAAATGGTTATCCAGATAAATATGATAAAAATTTAATTATAAATAATTTTGATAAATTAAATTTAAATGAGAATAATTATCTATTTCATGCTGGAACACTAAAACAAGATAATAAAATTTATTCTGTTGGAGGCAGGGTATTAAATTTTATATCACTTTCAAACACTTACAGTGAAGCAAAAAAAAATATTCACGAAAACTTAGAAAAATTAAACTGGGAAAAGGGTTTTTTTAGAAAAGATATTGGATACAAAGTCATTAATAAATGAGAATTATTGGTGGTAATTTTAAAGGTAAAAAAATTCTTGAACCTAAAGATAAAGAAACAAGACCTTTAAAAGATTTAACAAAAGAGTCTATTTTTAACATTATTAATCATTCAAATAAATTTTCTATAGATCTTGAAAAATCTTATGTCCTGGATTTATTTTCTGGGACAGGATCATTTGGTTTGGAATGTTTATCAAGAGAATCAAAACATGTAATTTTTGTAGAAAATTACAAAGGAATATTACCAATCTTAAAAAAAAATTTAACAAATTTAAAAACGGTCAAAAATTATTCAATTATTGAGAAGAATATTTTTATTGATATTGATTTTTTAAAAAAGATAGAAAAGTTTGATATTATTTTTTTAGATCCTCCATACAAAGAAAGAGATGTTAATACTATTTTAAATAATCTTTCTAAATTCAAAACTCTTAAACCAGATGGAATAATAATTATTCATAGACATAAAAAAGAAAAGGATAATTTTCCAGACAAATTTAAGATTATTGAAGAAAAAAAATATGGAATTTCTAAAATAATATTTGGAAAATTTATTTAAGTTAAAATTTTCTTTGTTTCAGTTTTAATTAACTCAACAGCTGGTTGGTCAAAAGGATTAATTTTAAGAGCTCTTCCCAACAAGATTGTTTCTAAAATAAAGAAAGTAAAAAGTTCACTTAGTGTTTTTTCATCTCTTTTCAAAATCTCAAAACTCCTGAAGGGTAATTTGTTATTTTTAAAAACATTTTCAGTAGCTTGTTTTTGAGCATAAATAATATGATCAATATCTTTATTTTTCAAATAACTTTGCATTTGTAAAATTTGACTATTGTTGATTTTTGGAGAATTTTTTTCTTTTACGTAAAAAAAAGTAAAAAAATTGTTCTTAAAACCATCTAAATATAATTGCATAACGCTGTGATTATCTTTTGGCATATTTGAGATAATAGGAAGTACACCAATACTCTTTTTTCCTAAACTTTCAGCTACCAATTGCTGATACCAATTGAACAAATTTATTGATTTCTCATCATAATTTATGATCACGGAATTAAATTTTTTTCTTTTTACAAAGAATAGAATTTGGTCAACATTATTTACTAAAGAATTAAAATAATTTTTATTTTTCATCAAATTATTAAGTTGTTTAAATTTATTTGAATCTAGACCCATCAACTCTGCTGGCAACATTCCTACTTCTGATAAAACAGAGTATCTTCCTCCTATGAAATTATTGTGATGAACTATTTCTGATTTAAATTTTTCAGCTAAAGTATGAAGATAATTTTTTTTATTTTCTGTAATAAAAATACTTTCACTTTTTTTTTTAACAAAAATATTTGTATTAACAATGGTTTCAATAGTATTGCCAGATTTAGATATTATTAAATTTAAATATCTTTTTTTTGTATTTTTTTTTTTATTTGATTTTAAATTATCTAAAAATTCAAATTTTTTTTTTATTTTATGTCCTAGAAAATCATAAATCGCTTGGGTTCCTAGTGAGGATCCTCCCATCCCAAAAACTCTAAAATTAATATAACTTTTAAATTTAGAAATTGTCTTTTTGTTAAAATTATTTTTGTATTCTTTTTTTAATGATTTGATTACAAAATTATCTTCTTTGAGGAGATTTATTAATTTTTTTTTTAAGTTTCTGTTTAACTTTTTTTCCCTAAAAAGCTTAAGTTTAATATTTTTTGTGAGCATTAATTATTTTTTATTTTGTCCAAAATAGATCCTTCTAGATCGATATCTGACACTTCCTGTTCGGTATTCGCACTACTATCAGTGATTAGACTTTTAATTTTGTTCTCTTCTTTCTGTTCTGTATCTTTATTTTCATTAGGAATAGGAAGCTCATTAAATTCTGGAGGCATCACCAATGGAGATTTTTTTTCCACCAAAAACTCATCGCTACTATTTTTTTTTGGATTTTTAAAACCTTCTTTAACTGTATTACATCCTGATAAAATAGTTAATATTAAACCTAAAATGAAAATAAGATTAAATTTTTTCATTATTTATCTCTTCAGATTTGTTCATAATTTCAATTAATATCATTAAAATTATACCTATAGTTATAAATATATCTGATACATTAAAAATAAACCAATGAAAATTACCCACATGAAAATCTATAAAATCTGGTACAGCTTTGTAAATTAGTCTATCAAAAAAATTTCCCAAAGCACCACCCAGTACTAATAATAGTGCAAATTTTCTTAAAGGATCACTTTTCTTTATCATAAAAATAATAAAAATAATTACTATAAATATTAAAAAAGTTAGTAAATTATAAAAATAATCGTCATTAAATGAAAATAATCCAAACGCTATTCCCTCATTCCAAATTAAATGAATATTCAAAAATTTTGATGAGTATATTTCAGAATTAAAATTAAGTTTATCCTGATGAATTACAAATAGTTTTGAAATTCTGTCTAAAAAAAAAATGATTAAAATAATAACCATTTCTAAAAAATAATTTTTAAATATTTTATTTAAAGACATTAAGAACTTTGAGGACAATTAGATCTGGCACATCCTTTTTCATTTATTTTCCAACACATAGAGCATTTCGTTCCTTTTGCTTTTTCTGTAAGAACATTTACGTCGATATTATTTTCATATTTAACTTCAGCTTTAGATGTTATACAAAGCTCTGAAAAATCAATATCCTTTGTGATACTTTCTAAATTTTGATCTAAATGAATTTTAATTTCAGCTTCTAAACTTGATCCTATTACTTTGGCTGCTCTTTTTTCTTCTATACTTACATTACATAAATTTCTGATTTTAATTAACTCAATCCATTTCTTATTTAATTTTTCATTATGAAAACTTTTTGGGAAAGTTAAAAAGTTTTCTAAATGAATACTTTTTTGGTTTTTAAATAATAATTGATAAATTTCTTCAGTTGTGAAAGACAATATTGGAGCAAACCATCTAAGCAGAGAATTTAAAATTATATTTAGCAACAAGATAGTTGATTTTCGCTTAGGGTCATCTAAAGAATCACAGTATAAAGTGTCTTTTCTTATATCAAAATAAAAAGCTGACAAATCTACAGTACAAAAATTTAATAATTCTTTATACAAATTATGAAAATCATAATTCTCAAAATATTTTTTGAAATTATTGTTTAAAGAATACAATTTGTGTAGCATATACTGCTCTAAATCAGGTAATTTATTTAGTTCTATTTTTTCAAGATCAATTATCTCAAAATTATCGTTAAGATTTCCTAACAAATATCTAAATGTATTTCTAATCTTCCTATAGGAGTCTGCGTGTTGATCTAAGATTGAATAATCTATTCTTAAATCTTCAGAATAATTAGATGATGCTACCCAAATTCTTAAAATATCTGCTCCATATTTTTTTAAAATATCTTCTGGAGCAATCACATTTCCTAATGATTTAGACATTTTTAAACCTTTTCCATCTACGACAAAACCGTGAGATAAAATTGAGTCAAAAGGAGCTCTGCCTCTAGTTCCACATGATTCTAATAATGATGAATGAAACCACCCTCTATGTTGATCTGAACCTTCTAAATACATTGATGCTGGCCATTTAAGGTCATTTCTTTTCTCTAATACAAATGAGTGAGTTGAGCCACTATCAAACCAAACTTCAACGATATCACTTAATTTATCATAATCTTGGGCTTTATATTTATCGCCTAAAAATCTTTGCGGATCGTCTGAAAACCAACAATCAGATCCTTCTTTTTCATAAATTGCTGCAATATTTTCATTAACTTCATCATCAACTAAAATTTCTTTAGTTTTTTTATTAACAAAAATAGGTAAAGGGACACCCCACACTCTTTGTCTAGAAACGCACCAATCAGGTCTAGTTTCGATCATAGATTTTAATCTTTCTTTTCCCTTGCTTGGATAAAATGTTGTATCATCAATGGCTTTTAAAGCTTTGTCTCTTAATTTATGACTTTCCATAGAAATAAACCACTGAGGTGTTGCTCTATGAACCAATGGTGCTTTTGATCTCCAAGAATGAGGATAAGAATGAACTAGCTCACCATTTGATAATAAATTTTTTTGCTCTTTAAGTTTTTCAATTACTATTGGATTAGCTTTAAAAATATGAATACCTTCAAATAATTTTACATTATTTGTATATTTCCCATCACCATCAACTGTCTCTATTGCTTTTATTCCATTATTCAAACATAAATTAAAATCATCTGGTCCATGACTTGGCGCACAATGAACTATTCCAGTACCCTGCTCTGTCGTCACAAATCTTGCTTCTAACATTGGGATCTCAGTTTCATAACCTAATTTTAAAAAGGGATGATTACAAATAGTATCTTTGAACTCTTTTCCTTTAAACTTTTTAATCTCTTTATAATTTTTAATTCCACATTCTTTTATGACTGACTCAAGTAAAGCTTGTGCGACAACTATTTTTCTGTTTTGAAAATCTCCCTCATCATTAACTTGCAATAAAACATATTCTAATGCTTCATTATAAGCTAAAGCTTTGTTTGCAGGAATCGTCCATGGTGTTGTGGTCCAAATTATAATTTCACTTTTTTCTAATTCTTTGATCTTAGACGACCTTACTGGAAACGATGTATATATAGTATCTGACTTATGATCTTGGTATTCTACTTCTGCATCAGCAAGTGCAGTCTTTTCTACAGTTGACCATAAAACTGGTTTGTAACCTCGATATAAACTTCCTTCTTTAAGAAATTTTCCTAGCTCTCTTACTATTTGAGCTTCCGCATCAAAGCTCATTGTAGAATAATAATTTTCCCAATCACCAACTACGCCTAATCTTTTAAATTGACCTTTGTGAATTTCAATCCATTTTTCCGCAAAAGATCTACACTCTTTTCTGAACTCAACTATAGGAACATCATTTTTATTTTTCTTATTTTTTTTGTATTCCTCTTCTATTTTCCATTCAATGGGCAAACCATGACAATCCCATCCAGGGACATAAATTGAGTCTTTTCCATCCATTTGATGAAATTTTACAATTATATCTTTTAAAATTTTATTTAATGCTGTCCCCATATGAATATTGCCATTTGCATAGGGAGGGCCATCGTGTAAAATAAATTTTTCTTTGCCTTTACTAGATTTTCTCAATTGATCATAAAGATTTATTTTTTGCCAATAATCCAGAATCTCAGGCTCTCTGATTGGTAAATTGGCCTTCATAGAGAAAGCTGTTTTAGGTAAATTTATATTAGATTTACTCATTTAGTTTTTTTTGCAATATTTAAATCAGATTTAATTTGTTTTCTGAGTTGATCAACATTCTTAAATTTTTTTTCTTTTCTAATAAACTTTAAAAACTGCACTGATAAAAGCTTATTATAAAGATTTCCAGAAAAATTAAACAAATGTACCTCAAGTAAGATTTTTTTTTGATTAAATGTGGGTCTGTAGCCAAGATTTGCTATACCACTCAATTTTTTTTGATTTTTTTTTCTTAATACTCTTACTGCATAAACTCCTGGCTGTGCTAAGACATAATCCTTAATATCTATGTTACATGTTGGAAAACCAATTTTTTTTCCAACTTGTCTTCCCTTTTGAACTATTCCATCAATGGTCCACTCTCTTCCTAAAAATTTATTAGCTCTATTTAAATTACCTTTTTCCAGCAAGTTTCTTATTATCGTTGAAGATACTATTTTTTTACTTTTTAAAAGTGGCTTTGGTTTGATTACTTTATAATTATAATTTTTTTCATTTTGTATAAGTAATTTAACATCACCTTCTCTTTTATTTCCAAATCTAAAATTATTACTTACAAATATAAATTTACAATTGAGTTTTTTATATAAAATTTCTTTTATAAATTTAGTTGATTTTATTTTAGAAAAATTTTTATCAAATTTTTTTGTAATTATAAAATCTACTTTTAATTCTTTGAGTAATTCTATTTTTTGATTTACAGAAGAAATTTTAAAATTCTTCAATGAATTATTAAAATACATCTTAGGCATTGGATCAAAATTAATCACACCAATTTTTGAATTATATTTTTTTTTATATGATAGAGCTAATTTAAATAATTTTTGATGTCCTAAGTGAAGACCATCAAAATTTCCAATTAATATAATTGAGTTTTTATGGTGATTATTAATATTGAAATTTTTATATAACTTTACCATTTTAATTCTGTTTGAGTAAAATTAACGATAGCTTCATACTCTTTTGATACTTCGGTAACTCCTTTGTTCTGTATTTCTTCTTTATGAATTCCATTACAAACCAACAAGGAATGGTAATTTAATAAGTTAGCACCCTTTATATCTGTATTTAAATTATCACCAATTGCCAAAACTTTCTTACCAATATTGTCTATAGACTGATTATAAACCTCAGCATGAGGTTTGCCGAAATAAATTACTTCTCCTCCCATTTTTTCAAAAACCATAGCAACTGAACCTGCACACAATTCTCTAATATTACCTCTATCAACAATTAAATCAGGGTTGGTACAAATCATTTTTTTTGTTATGTGTTTTTCAAGCAAGCTTTTATAATAACTTAAATCATCCTCATGGTCATCAAACAAACCTGTACAAAGTAAATATTCACTTTCATTTAGTTCGGTTGATTTATTATTTTTAAATTCATTGAATAAATCAAAATCTCTAGGGGGACCTATATGAAAAAAATTCTTAGATTTGAAAGATGTTTTTAAAAAATTTAAAGCTGCTTCACCCGAGGTATAAACATGCTTTGTCAAATCTTCACTCATACCCATTTTTTCTAAAAATTTATTCACTGTAGTATTTGGTCTTGGAGCATTGGTTAATAGAACAAAACTTTTATTTTTTTTCTTCAGTTCATTCAGAGTTGCTATTGCCGAGTTATGTAATTTGACACCATTATGAATGACCCCCCATAAATCTATGTAAAATAGGTCATAATTATTAGCAATTGACTGAAGGCCATCTAGGTCTAAATTTTTAGTCATTATTTTACCTATAAACCATAATATTTATATTTTCCTAGCATAATTACTCTGAAAAGATTCTCTAATCTTGAAATAGGCTACGAAATATCTATATGAGGCTCATATTTATATAGAATTATAAAGGAGATTTATGAAGTTTAAACCGTTACATGACAGAGTACTAATCGAAGTTTTAGACAGTAGTGAAAAAACTGCTGGTGGAATAATTATACCAGATACAGCTCAAGAAAAGCCTCAAGAAGGAAAAGTTGTTGCTGTTGGTGGTGGAGCTAAAACAGAAGATGGAAAAACAATTCCAATGGATGTTAAAGTTGGAGACAAAGTTTTATTTGGCAAATGGTCTGGGACTGAAGTCAAAATAGATGGCAAAGAATATAGCATAATGAAAGAGTCTGACATTATGGGTATTTCAAGTAAGTAATTTAATTTAAAGGAGAAAACAAAATGGCAAAAGTTGTTAAATTTGATGCTGAAGCAAGAGCAGCTATGATTAGAGGAGTAAATATCTTAGCTGATACTGTTAAAGTAACTTTGGGTCCTAAAGGAAGAAACGTTGTAATGGATAAATCTTATGGTGCACCTAGAATTACTAAAGATGGTGTTTCTGTTGCTAAAGAAATTGATCTTGAAGATAAGTTTGAAAACATGGGTGCGCAGATGGTTAAAGAAGTTGCTAGCAAAACAAACGATGAAGCTGGTGATGGTACAACAACTGCAACTATTCTTGCACAAGCAATTGTTAGAGAAGGTGTAAAATACGTAACTGCTGGCATGAATCCTATGGATGTTAAAAGAGGAATTGATGCAGCGGTTGAAGTTGTAAAAGAAAACTTAGTAGCATCAGCTAAAAAAGTAAAAGACAGTGATGAAATTGCACAAGTTGGAACTATTTCTGCAAATGGTGATAAAGAAATAGGAACTATGATTGCAAAAGCAATGCAAAAAGTTGGAAACGAAGGTGTTATAACAGTTGAAGAAAATAAAGGAATTGAAACTGAACTAGACGTTGTTGAAGGTATGCAATTCGACAGAGGTTATTTATCACCATACTTTATTACAAACAGTGATAAAATGACTACTGAGTTAGATAATCCTTTCATTCTTTTACATGAAAAAAAATTAACAAATCTACAACCAATGGTTCCTCTTTTAGAAGCTGTTGTTCAAGCAGGTAGACCATTAATGATTATTTCTGAAGATGTTGAAGGTGAAGCTTTAGCAACTTTAGTTGTAAACAAGTTAAGAGGTGGTCTAAAAGTAGTTGCGGTAAAAGCACCTGGTTTTGGTGATAGAAGAAAAGCAATGCTTGAAGATATTGCTATCTTAACTGGAGGTCAGGTTATTTCTGAAGATTTAGGAATTAAACTTGAGAATGTTAAACTTGATGACCTAGGTTCATGTAAGAAAGTTAAAGTAGATAAAGATAACAGCACCATTGTTAATGGAAGTGGTAAAAAATCTGATATCGAAGGAAGATGTGCTTCAATTAAACAACAAATTGACGAAACAACTTCTGACTATGACAGAGAGAAACTTCAAGAAAGACTTGCAAAACTAGCTGGCGGAGTTGCTGTAATCAAAGTTGGTGGTGCAACTGAAGTTGAAGTTAAAGAAAGAAAAGATAGAGTTGAAGATGCTTTGAACGCAACAAGAGCCGCAGTTGAAGAAGGTATTGTAACTGGCGGTGGTTGTGCATTACTTTACGCTGCTCAAGACCTTAATAAGGTTAAAGCAAAAGGTGACGATCAAAAAGCTGGTGTAGAGCTTGTTAGAAAAGCACTTGAAGCTCCAATCAGACAAATTACAAAAAACGCTGGTGTAGACGGTTCAGTAGTTGTTGGTAAATTGTTAGAGCAAAATAAAAAAACACATGGATATGATGCACAAAGTGAAGAATATTGCGATATGTTTGCTAAAGGTATTATAGATCCTGTTAAAGTTGTAAGAACTGCTCTACAAGATGCTGCTTCAATATCTGGATTATTAGTAACTACAGAAGCGATGATTGCTGACAAACCTGAAGAAAAAGATGCTGCTGGTGGTGGAATGCCTGGTGGTATGCCTGGTGGTATGGGCGGCATGGGAGGAATGGGTGGAATGGGAATGTAATCCCACTACTCTAAAACTAAAATTTAAAAGGCCATCATATGATGGCCTTTTTTTTTAGGTAAATATTGATTATGTCTAAAAGATACAGTGGAAAGTCATTTAAAGATTCGAGTGTAAAAAAAAAACCCAAATTAAGTTTTAAAGAAAAAAGGAAACTTAAAAAAGATAAACAAAAAAAGCCTAATTAATCACAAGTTATTTAAATTAATCAAGCCAGTCATGAGTTTTTTTAAGTTTTAATATCAAATTAAATATGTATAAGAGCCACAATTTATGAGCAACAATATAAGAAACATCACAATCATAGCCCATGTCGACCATGGCAAAACTACTTTGATTGATAATTTAATGAAACAAAGTGGATCATTTAGAGAAAATGAAGTTGTTGATGAAAGATTAATGGACTCTGGGGAACTAGAAAAAGAAAGAGGAATTACAATTCTTGCAAAACCTGCATCTATTAACTGGAATGATTCAAGAATAAATATTATCGATACGCCTGGCCACAGAGATTTTGCAGCAGAAGTTGAAAGAGTTTTGAGTATGGCTGACGGAGCTCTTTTATTAATCGACTCTGCAGAAGGAGTAATGCCTCAAACAAAATTTGTTTTATCGAAAGCATTAAAACAAGGTTTGAAACCAATTGTAGTGATCAATAAATTAGATAAAGCGGATCAAAGGGCTAATGAGGTTTTAGATGAAACTTTTGATTTATTTGTAAGTTTAGATGCAAATGAAGAACAATTAGATTTTCCTGTTTTATATGCAAGTGGAAGATCTGGATGGGCTGATCATGAGGTAGATGGACCAAGAGAAAATTTAAATCCTTTATTAGACTTAATTGTGGAGCACGTTAAACCGGCTGAATTAGATAAAACCAAACCTTTTGCAATGTTATCTACATTGCTTTATTCAGACAGTTTTTTAGGTAGAAGTCTTGTGGGTAGAATTACACAAGGTACAGCAAGAGCAAATCAACCAATCAAAGCTATTAATTTAAATGGTGAAAAAGTTGATGAAGGAAAATTAACAAAGATTTTTAGATATGAAGGAACTAAAAAAGTTCCAATTGATGTTGGAGAAGCAGGAGATATTGTCGTTGTAGCTGGATTAGAAAAGGCAAATGTTGCTGATACAATCTGTAATTTGGAAGTTAATGATCCTATACCAGCAACTCCGATTGATCCTCCTACAATGTCGATTACAATAACTGTTAATACTTCTCCATTAGCAGGAACAGAGGGTAAAAAACTTACAAGTACACAAATTAGAGAAAGATTAGTTCAAGAAGCACAAAACAATGTTGGAATTACTTTTTCAGAAAATGATGGAAAAGACTCATTCGTTGTAAGTGGACGAGGTGAATTAATGTTGGAAATACTTCTTACTCAAATGAGAAGAGAAGGTTTTGAAATGACAGTGAGTCCACCAAAAGTTTTGTTTAAGACTGATGAGCAAGGAAACAAACTTGAACCAATTGAAGAAATTACTATGGATTTAGATGAAGAACACTCTTCAAAAGTAATCGACTCAATGAATAGAAGAAAAGGTAAGTTAATTGAACTAAAAGATACCGGTACAAATAAGAAAAGATTGATATTTCATGCACCTACGAGAGGTTTGATGGGATACACAAGTAGATTTCTAACTCTTACTAAAGGGGAAGGTGTAATTAATAGAATATTCCACGACTACGGACCTTTCGAAGGTGAAATGGAAGGTAGAAGAAATGGTGCATTGATTGCTATGGAACAAGGTAAAGCAGTAGCTTTTGCAATCTTTAACCTTCAAGCAAGAGGAGAAATGTTTGTCACTCATAATGATCCTGTTTATCCAGGTATGATTGTTGGATTATCACCAAAACCAGGAGACATGATTATAAATGTCATGAAAGGAAAAAAATTAACAAACATGAGAACACAAGGAACTGACGAAAACGTAGTTCTTACTCCTGTTAGAAAAATGTCAATAGCTGAACAACTAAGTATGCTTAACAGTGATGAAGCATTAGAGATTACTCCTGAGTCTTGTAGATTGAGAAAAGCAATTCTTGATCCTCATGAAAGAAAAAAAAGTGAGAAAACTAGCGCAGCTGCTTAGTTAAATATTTTTCCAACTAAAAATAGTCCTAAAGCTACACAAGGGCCAATTCCAAAAGCAAATATAAGTGTGCCCACTCCAACGGTCCCACCTAAATACCAACCAATAATTACAACAGTAATTTCTAAAAAAGCTCTTACCAAGGCTATAGGTAAATTTGTTGTTTTTGTTAGTCCTGTCATTAAACCATCTCGTGGACCTGGACCAAGGTTAGCTACTAAATAAATACCACTACCAAGTCCTACTAAAATTACTGAAAGAACTGCTAATAAATATTTTGTAAAAAGAGATGAAGGCGGTTGAAAATAATTTAGAGTGAAATCAATCATAGCAGCAATCACGATGATATTAAATATTGTTCCAAGGCCTGGTTTTTGTTTTAAAAAAATCCATAAAAAAAGTACTCCTACACTTACAAAAAAAGTTGCTGCTCCAATGGATAAACTGGAGTTAAGTGAAATTCCTTCAGCTAATACTGACCAGGGTGAGTTTCCAGTTGTTGATAAAATTAACAAACCTTCTCCTAAACCAAAAATTGTTAATCCAAAAATTAAGAAAAATGACGTTGAAAATTTTGGTCTGAAATTCAAACTTTCATTTGAGCTCCAATTTACTTTCGGAATATTTTTTATAGATAGGAACATTAAATACTGATACTCTTAAATTTCTTTTTATTTATATTGTTATCATGAAAAAATTTTATTTTATTCTTATATTATTTTTAATTACTTTTAACTCAAACGCGCATGTTGGTCATTATAATAACTTTAAAAAAATTGAACTTGAAATATTAAGAAATAATGAAGTTATAGGATACAACAATTACTCTTTTTCTAGGAAAGACAATCAAACAACTGTAAATAATGAATATAAATTTACGGTAAAACTACTTGGAGCAACTATTTTTGAAGTAGAAGGTTTTGGAGAAGAAAAATATTTAGGAGATAATTTAATTTCCTTTAAATCTAAAACACGTCAGAATAAAAAAGAAAAATTTGTAAATTTAATATTAAATAATCAAACTAATAAATTTGATATTCAAGGTTCTTCTTTTTCTGGTGAAGCTTCTTTGAAAAGTACAATTGGAAATTGGTGGAGCCATAAATTATTACAGGCAGAAAGCCAAATTAGTCCTATTTCTGGAAGTATAAAAGAACAACTAGTTACATTTATCGGTAAGGAAAAAATCACTATCAATGGAAAAGAATTTAATACTGATCATTTTAAACTCACTTCAAAAGACATGACACTTCCAGAAGACAAAAGATTAAATTTTGATATATGGCTTGATAAAAAAACTTCAGTGATAGTTAAAGTTACCTATGAAAGAATGGGAAGTTGGGAGTATAGAATTAAAAATATTGAGTAATTTTATCTCTTTATTTTCCTAAAAAGGTCATTAGCACTTATCCATCCCGCTTCTAATCTGGGTCCAACAAACCAATCAGCACAAACTCCTAAATTAATTTTTGAATTCCAATAACTTTTAATTTTTAAAGGTTTTGAATTTGATGAATACATCCATCCATGATTTAAAGAAAAAAGGATGTTGGTTTTTTTAATACCAGTCAGATCAAAAAATTTGTTAATTAATATTTTTGAATTTAAATCTTTATTTTCTTTATTTTTTAAAATTTTTTTATTTGCCCATATTGCTGTACTTTGAAGTGTCCAAAATTCATAAATACTTTTAAATCTTAACTTACTATTTTCTCTAGCAGCCCAACCTAAAATTTGATCATCAAACAAAAAACTACTTATATTTTTTTTTGTTTTTTTCATTTTTATCATGACAGTAATATTTGCATCCATTTTTAATTTTTTTTTAATAAAAGAATGATTAATAAATTTTTTTGCTAATTTAAGTAATTGAGGATGTGGGCAAGTTAAAATTAGATTATCATAAAATTTATTATCACCATCAGCAAAGGTAAGTTTCCATTTGTTTTTATTATAATCAATTTTTTTTAATTCTTTTTGAAAATTACAATTAATTTTTTTTAATAAATACTTACTAATATCGTTATTACCTTTTCTGCCAATTATTTTTTGATGATTTTTATTTTCTTTAATTTTTTTATTTTGAAAAATATGCTGGCCCTTCCAATTTTTTAATATTTTTTTTTCTATGAGTTTTGTTGTGAATTTTTTAAACTCACTAGTCTTAGGGGAAATATATTGAACGCCATGATCAAAGCCTATTTTTTTATCTAACCTTTTAAATGACGATCTCCCACCAGGACCTCTTGCTTTGTCATAGAGGTCTACAGAGTGTTTTTTATTTAATAGATTTGAAATTGTAGCACCAGATATTCCAGATCCAATTACACAGTAAGTGCTCATTTACCTGCAACTGTCATTCCTTCTATCATCATAGTTGGTGAGTTAATGGAATATTCAAAATCTAAATCACTGGCTAAAGTTATATTTTTAAACATATCTTTGAAATTTCCTGCAATTGTTATCTCATTTACTGGAAATTTAAATTCGCCATTTTCAATTAGGAAGCCTGTTGCACCCACTGAATAATCTCCTGTAACTAAATTACTTCCATGGCCTATTGTTTCGGTTACATAAATATGTTTTGAATTACTTTTTAATAAATCTTCAAAACTAATATTTCCATTATCGAAATATAAATTTGTTGTACCACCAGATCGTCCATTTGATTTTAAGTTAAGTTTTTTTCCATTGTAAGTATCGACTAAATAATTTTTTAAAACACCATTTTGTACAAGATTTAAAGTATCTGATTTTACTCCCTCTGAATCAAAAATTTGGGACCCAACACCTTTGTTTATATCGGGTTTATCAATAACATTTATTGTTTCTGTAAATATTTGTTCATTGATTTTGTCCTTAAGAAAAGATGTTCCTCTAGAAATCGCAGATGAAGATATGGCCCCTGCAAAAGCTCCCAACATCCCTTTTGCAATTCTTTTATCGAATATAATGCTTATTTTTTCACTTCCAATTTTATTTGGGCTTAATTTTTTTATAGTTTGTTCAGAAGCTTTTTGACCAAGTTCTTTTGCGCCCTTAATGTCAGATAAATGACGTTTGCTTGTAAATTCATAGTCTCTTTCCATACTATTTTCATCTTTAGCAACAGTAACACAAGATGCACTAAATGAAGATGATTTGTATCCATCACAAAATCCATCACTATTTGCTAAAATAAAGTTAGATTTATTTTCAGTAAAACTAGACTCTGTATTTATGATTTTTTCTTCTGAAGATGCAACGCTCTCAAGTTCTTTTAAATACTCAATTTTTTTTTCATTATCAAAGTGTGTTTCATCATATAAATTTAAATTTTTAATTTCTTTAGCCAAAAGATCTTTATCTGGTAAAGAATTAAATTCATCTTCAGGGGTATTTTTAGTTGTTTCAAAACATTTTTCTATTAGGGTTTTAATGTTATCATCTAATAAGTTTGATGAAGAAATTGAAGATCTTTTTTTTCCCAAATAAGTCTCTATACTTATTGCTAATCCATCTGATCTATTAGACTCGTCTAAAGTATTATTTCTAAAATTTACAGTTTCAGAAATTGAATGACCTACTGTTACACTTGATCCGGTTGCACCTAATTTTTTAGCTAAATCTAAGCAAAATGATGCTTTTGATCTTAAATATTCTTGATCCTTAACCATAATTTAAAGTTTTGTTCCACCAACTGTCATTTTATCGATTAGAATTGAAGGTTGGGCAACTCCAACAGGTACACCTTGTCCAGCTTTACCACAAGTTCCTATACCAGGATCTAACATCATATCGTTTCCAACCATAGAAACTTCTTTTAAAATTGAAGGACCATCTCCTATTAATGTCGCTCCCTTTATCGGTGAACCAATCTTTCCGTTATTAATTTCATATGCCTCAGTACAATTAAATACAAATTTTCCAGATGTAATGTCAACTTGTCCTCCTCCAAAACTTACTGCAAAAATTCCTTTATCTACTGATTTGATCATTTCTTCTTGAGTTTGGTTTCCACTCAACATCATTGTATTTCTCATTCTTGGCAAAACAACATGTCTATAATTTTCTCTTCTTCCTGAACCAGTCGATTTGGTATTCATCAATCTAGCATTTAATCTATCTTGCATAAAATTCTTTAATATCCCATTTTCAATCAATACTGTTTTTTCTGTTGGTGTACCTTCATCATCAATACTTAAGCTACCTCTTCTATTATCAATTGTTCCATCATCAACAATCGTAACTCCCTCACTGGCAACCTTTTGGCCCATAAGATCATGAAATGCAGAAGTTTTTTTTCTATTAAAGTCTCCCTCTAAACCATGTCCAATAGCTTCATGTATTAAAATTGCTGGCCATCCAGGTCCTAAAACAACTTTCATTTCTCCTGCTGGAGCAGGTTTACTTTCTAAATTTACTGACGCAATTCTAAATGCTTCTTCACATACAGTTTTCCAATTGTCATTTTTTAGATATTCATCATAAGATTGTCTTCCACCTATTCCATAAACGCCAGTTTCTTTTCTTCCATTTTTTTCTAACATCACAGATACATTAAATCTAATTAGTGGTCGGACATCAGTTAATACCTCACCACCTGATCTTATAATCTCAATAGATTTTTGTTCACCTGCAAAACTCGTAGTAACTTGTTTTACAGATTGATCTTTTTTTCTTAGATACTCATTTACTTTATTTAATACTTCTAATTTCGAATTTAATGTTTTTTGCTCTATGGGATTAATATCTTGATAAAATTTTTTATTAGATCTTGAAATATCTTGATTATAAGTACCTTTCATAGATTTCAGTGTAGATTTTAAATTTTCAGAAGATTTTTTTAATGAATCTTTTGATATTTCATTAGAGTGAGAATATGCAACAACCTCTCCTGTAATTGCTCTAAATCCAAAACCTAAATCTGAACTATAGCTTGAGCTTTTAATTTTATTATCATCTAATAAAATAGATTCGGATTTAGTGTCCTCCAAATATAGCTCACCATCATCACAATTTTGTAATGTATCAGATACTATTGCATCAGCATCTTTTCTTGTTAAATCAGATTTGTCAAAAAAATTACTCACTCATTTTAGATAGTGCTTTATTATTAATTTTCAACTAATCATTTGGCGCATTTACATGCTTAATTTTAAAGTTAATATAATTTTCTATGAAAGTTTATTTTAATAACTCTTGCAAAATTTGCAGATCAGAAATCAATATGTATAAAAAAGAAAATATTGAAGATATTGATTGGATAGATATTACAAATAACAAAGAAGCAGAAAAAGAAACTTCGAAAAATGACAAAGAACTTTTAAGAAGATTGCACATTAAAGAAAACGATCAAGTAATTGAAGGTGCAGAAGCTTTTCTTTATGTATGGAAGAGAATACCAAAATATAAATTCTTATATAGTTTTTTCAAACTTCCTATTATCTTTACAATTTTTAAATATGGATATGAAATAGTTGCTTATTTCTTATATTTAAAAAATAAAAAACAATTAAAAAATTAGTTAAGAAAAAATATCAAAATTTGACTTAATAAAGACATTGAAAGAATAAACATAATTAAAACTACTGAATACATAAGGGTAATAATTTTATTTCTCTTTCTTCTTAATCTTACAAAATTCTTGTCATCTAAATCGGATATGTCTCTTTCTCCATCAACTTCATAATCATAACTCCATCTCCAGGTTGATTGTCCTAACCTTTCGTCCTGACTATTAAAGTATCTGATCCAAGCAAGTATATAACTTAAGAACACATACAAAATTACCATTGCAATTATTCCATAAAGCATAACTAATAATACTTAAATTAAATGTAATAATTAATTGTTATTTTTCGCTCTTTTTCTTGCAATTAGTTGAGTTAAGGAGTCCACCATAGTGTCTGAAGCCTTAAATATTTCATTATTTTTAAATTCGTGAGAGATATTTTTCTCAGGATTAGTTTTATCTTCAATCACTATACCTTCATCAGGAGAATTATTTTTAATATAAATTAATAATAACCACTCTTCATCAGGAGCCTCATCCCACTTAACAAATATCTCACCTGTTTCAAATCTTCTATCTATACATCGAAAAATAGACATGTGTCTTGTGATATGCCTTTTATTTAATTGGAAAACTAAACTGCTAGCACTTCTATAAAAGCTCTCAAGAGCAAACTCAATTTTTTGCCTTGCTAAAGTATACTCTTTTTCTTTCCTTAGTAATGTTTCCCTATCTTCATCACCTTGAATTTTAACTCCTAAAGCTTCTACTCTTTCTCTTATTTTTTGATCTCTGATTATTCGATATTTCTCTTTTAACTTCTCAATTCTCTGTTGAAGTCCTGCATAATCTTCTCTTTTTTCTTTTAATGATATTTTTTCTAATTTTTCTAATTCTTTAACTTCCCTTACTCTAAATTTTTCAATTTGTTTTTCTAATTTTAATTGTTGTAAAAATTTCTTCTGTTTTTCAGCTTGTTCAATTCTTAATAATGCCTGCTCTTTTCTTAGGAATAACTTAATTTCTTTTTTTCTTTGTTTTTCTAATCTAATTTCTTCTTTTAATACTTGTTCATTTAGTTTTAACTTTAATTCTTGTTCTTTTTGCTTCTCTAGCTGTATGGCTAATTTTTCCTGTCTTTCTTGTTCCTGTTTTTCAAGTTTTATTCTTCTCTGCTCTTCTTTTTTAAGATCCTTATAATTACTGATTGTTTCAGAAATTTTATCAAAAAATGCTTGAATATATTTTTCTATATTAATATTTATTTTAAATTTGAATTCAGGTTTAAGTGAATTTTGAAAATTAATTATTTTTAATAAAAAACTTTTTTTTTTAGTTTTTCTAATAACTATTTTTTTTGTTTTAACTCTTAAATTATTTTTTTTTTTGGTTTTTCTTTTATTACTTTTGTTAATCTTAGATTTTGTTTTTTTAACTTTAGAAATTTTTTTAGATTTTTTAGATTTTAGCTGAGATTTTTTCTTACTTTTTTTAACAGATTTACTTTGTTTTTTTTTTATTTTTTTCATTTAAAGGAATTTATTATTTATCAATAAATTATTGATAAATATAGTCTCTTGTAACAGGTGTTGAAGTATAGTTTTTCGTAAGTTGAAATTGATATACAACTTGGTCTCCCCATTTAAAAGCCATTTCACAACCTGCTAAATAAAATTCCCACATTCTAAAAAAACGCTCATCGAACATATTAATAATTTTATCTTTATTCTTTAGGCAATTTTCTTTCCAATTTCTTAATGTGTGAGAATAATGCATTCTTAATACCTCAATATCAGCAACAATTAAGCCTGCTTTTTCGATTGGAGTAGTTACTTCACTTAAACTTGGTGTATATCCACCTGGAAATATGTATTTTGTAATCCATGGATGAGGATCTCTTGGAGGATTTACTGATCCAATGGTATGAATTAACGAAACTCCATCATCTTTAAGAAGTTTTTCAACTTGTGAGAAAAACTTTTTGTAAAATTTTCTTCCCACATGTTCAAACATTCCAACACTTACAATTCTATCAAATTTTTCATCCAGCTCCCTATAATCCATCAACTTAAATGTTAATTGATTTTCTAAATTCAGTTCTTTAGCTTTTTGTTTGCAATATTTAAATTGATTCTCTGATAAAGTGATTCCAGTTACTTCACAATTTGCTGATTTAGCTATATCAACAGCTAAAGATCCCCACCCACATCCAATATCTAATACTTTTTGATTTGGCTTTATATTTAATTTTTTAATTATATGCTGAATTTTATTATTTTGAGCAGTCTCTAGAGTATCATTTTCATTTTTGAAATAAGCACAAGAATATTGTCTTTTAGGATCTAAAAATAAATCATAAAGGTCATCTTTGATATCATAATGATGTGAAACATTCATTTTAGATTTTTTGATAAAATTAAAATTTGTTAGATATCTGTATGATCCTCTCAATCTATTAATTAAGTAACTAAAAAAATTTAAATCTCCTCTGCCAAAATTCATCAAAGACAAATCTAAAAAGTCTGTAAGACTACCGTTCTCAATAACTATTTCTCCATCTGTATAAGCTTCTCCAAAATATAGATCAGGATGAAATAAAAGTTTATAATGAAGTTTTTTATTTAATATTTTAACTTTTATAGGATTTTCATTCTCGGGATTTCCAATTATATAACTTTTAGAATTTGCATCAACTAGGATAAAACCATCTTTCTTAAAAACACTATTTAAGAACCTTGCTAATTGCATATTAAGCTGCCATAGATGATTTAAACGAAAAATCTAATTTCTCTAATTTATTTAAAAGATCAAATTCTTCCTCTTTATTAAGAATTCTCAAAGGAGGAAGCAAATTTTCATAAATACTATCTTTATGCTTAAAAAAAGTATGTAAACCAGAAATTAAATTATATTTTTCAAATGTCCCTCTTACATCACATAAATTGGTATTAACTTCCTGTTCTTTTCCATCATTAAAATCATCATATACTTTTCTAGCAAGTTTAGATGTTGCGTTACATGTTGCTGTGATTATTCCCGAACAACCTAATCCTAGTCCTTTTAATAATTTTGTTTCTGAGCCTGGCATTACAGAAAAATTATCTATCTTTAAATTTTCAAAAAGATTATACGAACTGTCCTTAACACCAACTATTTGATCTGGAAAATTTTTGGCTAGTTTTTCAACACATTCCACACTGAATTTATATCCACAAAGTTTTTCAAAATTATATAATACAATCTTAGCATTTGGAATTGACTCTACAATTCTGGAGTAAAAATTAAAAACATCTTCATCGCTATATTTATAAAATGCAGGTGGCATAATTAAAAATTTTTCTAAATCCAATGATGTTGCAACTTTCATTAAATTTATTATTTCTCCTAAAGAATTTAACCCTGTACCAATAATAAAATTATCTTTGTATTTATTAGTTGATATTTTGTTTAGAAGTTTAATTTTTTCAGCAACTGGTATCAGCTGAGCTTGTCCTGTACTTCCAAAAATTGCAGCCCCATGGCAACCATTTTCTATCACCATCTCAGAATGCTCAATTGTTTTGTCAATGTTTAATGTTAAATCGTCATTTAACACAGACATTGATGCAGCATAAATACCTTTTAATAAACTCATATATTTTTTAAAAGAATATAATAATTCAAAAAAAAAATGAATAAAAAAGTAAACTTAATTATTGGATCAGGTGTATTAGGGGCATATCTTTCTGCAGAGCTTTTAAAGAAAAATGAAAAAATAATTGTAACCTCAAGAAAGTTGAATAAAAAATTTACTAATTATGAATATCTGAAAATACAAAAAAAAGTTAATTTTGAAAAACTAAATACAAATAATAAAAAACAAATTAATCATATTTTAAATAAATATAATCCTAAAAAAATTTTTTATTTTAGTGGGCAAAGCTCAATTCCAAAAAGTATCAAATTAAAAAAAGCAACTTTTTCATCTCATTATGTTGGGACTAAAAATTTCTTAGATATTTTAAAAAAAGAAAAGTCAGAAACAAAATTTTTTAAAGCAAACTCTGGGTATATATTTTCACCAAAAAAAGGGTTGGTAAATCTAAATTGCAAATACTCAACAAACAAAAATCCATATATCCAAACGCAGAAAGAAGTATTCAAGTTAATGAAAAAATACAGAAAATATAAGTTAAATTTATTTAACTTAGTATTTATGCAGATTGAATCCCCTTTAAGACCTGATGATTTTTTTATCAAAAAAATTTGCTTAGCCGCAAAAAATAAAAAAAAAGTAGAAGTTGGAAATATAAATACATTTAGAGATTACTCATGGATAACAGAAGTTGTAAAATTAATATTAAAAGTATCAAATCTTGGAAGTAAGGATTTGATTATTTCACCAGGTAAAAAATTATCTGGGAAAGAAATAATAAAAACAGCTTATTATTTAAACAAACTTGATTATAAAAAATACTTCTCAATAAATAAAAAATATTTCAGAAAACAAGAAAACAAATTATTAGCTAGTGATAGCAAAAACTCTTTATTTCTAAAAAAAGCATACAATTTTAAATTTAATATTGTTGGGAAAAAACTTATTAAAAAAATGTATAACTCACTATGAATACAGGAATATATTTAAGCTATTCTGGACTGGGTGCAAATTTATTACATCTTGCATACTGCCATGAAGTAGCAAAAAAGCACGGGCCAGTTACAATTATTACACTTTGTAAAAATTTAAAAGAAGCTTTAGCTGACGATCCATTAATTGAAAATGTATTTTACTTAGATAAATTTACTAAAAAATTTTTTGACATATTTAAACTTAGTAAAATTTTAAAAAAATTTAATTTTGAAAATTTATTAATTTTTTACCCAAGTTTAAGAATATATCTTGCAGCAAAAATTTCAGGTATAAAAAATGTTTATTCTTATAAATTTTATGAAAAAAAAAATTTACATTTGATTAGGTCAGCTAAATCATTTACCGAAAAAACACTAAATATCAAAAATTCTCCAACAGAAACAAAATTTTACATTAAAAAAGAAAGATTAGAGAAAATCAAATCTGAAATTAAAAATGATTATTTTAAAATAGTGCTTGGTGTGGGATCTTCTGGACCAACAACAAGATGGGGTTCAAAAAATTTTTCTAATTTAGTAAACAGTTTAAATAAAACAGGGAAATATTTTTTTCTAATTCTATGCGGTCCAAATGAAAAAGAAATTGAATATGAAATTACTTCGAATTTAGAAAATGATAATTTTATGACATTAAGTGATAAAAAAATTTATGATGTTTTACCTTATTTATGTGCTTCAGACATGTATGTAGGTAACGACTCTTTTGGTTCTCATGTAATTTCTCAATCAGGTAAAAAAAGTATTGTATTTTTATTAGATGCTCCAAAAGCTTACACAGATTATAGTAAAAACTATTTTAGATTAGTACCTCATGGATACAATATTGAGAATATAACACATGGTACAAACGCAGATCCAAACCTTATTTCTGTAGAAAGAGTAATCGAAACAATAAATAAATTAAAAATTAGCTGATATCATTAAGAACAATTTCTTTAGCTTCATTTACTAAAGTAGATAACCTAGAAGTCTCAGGAGAAATATCTGGATGAATTTTTTTTTGTATTTTTATGTATGCCTTATTTACATCCTCTTTAGTTAAATTTTTAGAGGGATTTAAATTAAGTATACGATAAGCTTCTTCAGTAGACATTGTGTTTAAATTTGATGCAGCGTTATTAAATGAAAATCTGCCTGAATTTCTTAATGTTTGTATTAATCTGTACAATGAAATTAATTGAAAAATAGACATACCTTTCAATTTTAAAAGAGCAAGACTCGCGAGAGTAAGAGGTAAAGTAAGTAAAAATTTACCTCCGATTGCAAACAAAACTGCAAAGATAATTAAAACTATAAATAAGAATACTCTTAAACCTTTTGATATTTTTTTTGACGCAACTTGAGTAAAAAGCCTTAATAAAAAATATAAACCAACTACAATTAATAATGTATAAATTATAAAATTCATATATTTCCAGTTAAAAATGAAAGTACCATATCTAAAAAAAAAACCAGAGCTAAAATCTTGTCACAATATAGAGTGGGTAGATAACTATAGCTGGATACATCAAGAAAATATTTTAGAAGTCTTGCAAGACAAAACTAAGCTTCTTCCAGAAGTAAAAGAATATTTAGAAAATGAAAATGAATATACTGATTATCATCTAAAAAATACTAAAAATGCTCAAAAAATATTATTTGATGAAATTAAAGGTAGAATAAAATTAGATGATGAAAGCTTACCTTTTAAAGATCATTCATATGAATATTGGACAAAAACTACTGCCAAAGGAAATTACTCTATAAAATTAAGAAAAAAAATTGGTTCGTCAGAAATTGAAGAAATTTGGAATGGAGATAAAGAAAAAGAAAAATTAAATGTGGAATATTTTGGAGTTGGAGATTTAGAGGTTAGTAATAATGATCAATATCTTGGGTACTCACTAGATACCAAAGGTTCTGAGTATTATACAATTTATGTAAGAAATATTAAAAATAATAAAATAATTTCAAAAGAAATCAAAGAAACCTCGGGAAGTATAATTTTTAGCTTGGATGATAAGTATCTTTTTTATTCAAAGTTAGATGAAAATCATAGAGCTAGAAAAATTTATAGACATAAAATTGGAAATTTTGAAAGTGAAGATGAACTAATCTTTGAGGAAAAAAGTGAAGCTTTCACTGTTAGTATTGGATTAAGTTCTGATGAAAAATATTATTTCATAAACACTTCTGATCATAATACTTCAGAGCAATATTACTTTCACGTAAATGAAGTAAAACCAAATCCAAAATTAATAATTAAACGAGAAAAGGGAATTCTTTACTCTGTAAATTCATGGAATGGAAAATTTTATAATCATACAAATAAAGATGCAGAGGATTTTAAAATAGATATTTCAGAAACATTAGAAAATCAGAATTGGGAGACATTTATTCCTGCAAAAAAAGAAGTGCTAATTGGTGGACTTTCTTTTTTAAATAAATGGATAATTAGATCCGAAACATCAGATGCTTTGGACAAATTATTTGTTATTGATACTTCAACAAATAATGAAGAAGAACTAATTTTTTCTGACGAAAAAGTGTGTGTTCCTGGTGTTTCATTAACTCAAAGAAATAGAGATACAGATGAGGTTTATGTTTCATACTCTTCACCTAAAACACCCTCAAGAGTTTACAAATACAATTTAAAAACTAAATCTAAAATACTTGTAAAAGAACAAGAAATACCATCAGGCCATAATACAGATGATTATATAGTTGAGAGAATAGAGTTTAAATCTCATGATGGAAGAATGGTTCCACTTACGATTACAAGACATAAAAGTACAAAAATAGACGGAACAGCAAATTTGTTACTATACGGATACGGATCGTATGGTAGTTCGATGAGTCCAAGTTTTTCCTCAACAAGACTGAGCTTAATAAATAGAAATATTATTTGGGCTACTGCACACATTAGAGGTGGAATGGAAAAAGGAATGAAATGGTGGAAAGAAGGAAAGTTAACAAATAAAAAAAATACGTTTGAAGATTATATTTATGCTGCAAAATATTTGATAGAAAACAACTATACCTCAAAAGGAAAAATAATTGGAATGGGTGGATCTGCAGGTGGCTTGTTAATGGGTGCAGTTGTAAATAAAGCTCCTGAATTATTTTTAGGTATAATTATGGCTGTTCCTTTTGTGGACTCATTAACAACAAATCTTGATCACTCTTTGCCACTTACAGTTGGTGAATTTGATGAATTTGGAAATGCAAAAGATAACAAGGAGCACTTCGATTATATATATTCATATGCTCCATATAATAATATAAAAAAAATGGATTACCCTCATATGCTAATAACCACTAGTTTAAGTGATAACAGGGTTTTGTTTGATGAACCTGCAAAATTTACAGCTAAACTTAGAGACTATAAAACTGATAATAATTTGTTGCTCCTTAAAACAGAAATGAATGCGGGTCATGGAGGTAAATCTGGTAGAGATGGGGCAATAGAAGAAATTGCACTCGACTACGCATTTGCATTAAAAATTTCAGAAAAAATTTAATTTCTCATATATTGAAATTTTTTTAATCATACCTAAATATACAATGTAAGTCGCCTAATGGGGCTTACCTAAAATAAACTTGCTTAAAAAAGGAGGATATTATGACAAGTAAGGATCTATCTATATTTAACTCACTAAGACCTTTTTCAATTGGCTTTGACGATATGTTTGAGCAATTCGAAAGTATGTTGGGTAATGGAGGTTTGACAATGCAATCAAACTATCCCCCATACAACATCAGAAAAACTGGTAAGGATAATTATGCAATTGAAGTTGCATTAGCTGGTTTTAATAAAAATGACGTTGAGGTTGAGTTTGAAGATAATTTATTAACGGTAAGAACAAAACAAGTTAATAAATCTGAAAACAATGAAGTTAATGGAGAAATAATTCATAAAGGTATTTCTCAAAGACAATTTGCAAGATCATTCACTATTGCTGATGATGTTAAAGTTAATGGTGCTGAACTTAAAGATGGTCTTTTAACAATATCTTGTGAAAGAATTATCCCAGAACACAAAAAGAAAAAACTTATAGAAATTAAATAAGTTTACCCTTACTTGCGAGGATTTATCCTCGCAGGTAAAACCTAAAAACATCCATTAGAAGCAAACCCAATTACTATCTTATCTGGATTAATCTCAAATCTTCTCTCACATGGAAATCCATACTTCTTGGTATTGTAAACAAAAATAAAATTACCTTTTTCATTTTCAAAATCTTCATCAGGTTTTCCAAGTTCCATTTGTAATTTACTTGCTGATTGACCAATAAATTCACTCAACTTTTTGTTTTCATTTTCTATAGCAGCATCAGTTTTTTGCTTTACTGTTTGACACCCTGAAACAAATAAAAAGATAAAAAACGTAATAAATAAAATTCGCAAATTTTTCATATAACAACACTATCATTACAAATATGGCATAAATATAAACTTGTGGGTTGAATTTTGTGAATAAAATGGACTTATTCAAAGTATTATTCAATAGAATCAAATATTTATCTGACATTAGGAGGACAAATGCTTGATAATTATTTTAATTATAAAAAACACAAAACAGATTTTAAAACAGAAGTCATAGCGGGAACAACAACGTTCTTAACGATGGCTTATATAATGTTTTTAAATCCATTTATCTTATCGGGAGAATTCGCCGGACCCGAAAAAGGTTTCTTTGATTTTGGCGCAGTATATACAGCTACTATTTTAGCTACAGCTTTAGCATGTTTTATTATGGCTTTTTATGGAAAAACTTGGCCAATAGGACTTGCACCCGGAATGGGTATTAACGCATTCGTTGCATTTGGTGTATGTGCTGGAATGGGGTACACACCTCAAGAAGCACTTGGTGCTGTATTAGTAGCAGGTGTATTATTCTTAATAATATCTTTAACGCCCATAAGGGCATGGCTAATTAACTCAATTCCAAAAAGTTTAAAATTAGGAATTGGTGCAGGTATAGGGTTATTTTTAGCGATTATCGGATTACAAATTATGGAAGTAGTTGTAGATGATCCTGTTACTTTAGTTAAATTAGGTAATCTTGGAGATCCATTAGTTCTTTTAGGATGTGCAACTTTTATAGCAATCATTGTTTTAGAAAAAATGAATGTAAAAGGAAATATCATTATAGGAATTTTGGTATTTAGTATCATTGCTTGGGCTGCTGGACTTGCTAAATTTAATGGTTTAGCTAGCTCACCTCCTCCAATGACATATCTTTTTGATTTTGATCTGTCTGCCGCAATGACTGCTAGTATGTCTACAGTAATCTTTACTTTATTGTTTATCGACTTCTTTGATACGGCTGGAACTTTAACTTCTGTTGCAAACGTTGCAGGTAAAGTTGGTAAAGATGGAAAAGTTCAAGATATCAATAAAGCAATGTTATCTGACAGTGTTGGAACAGTTGCAGGTGCAATGATGGGGACTACTACTGTAACAAGTTATGTTGAGTCTGGTGCCGGTGTAAAAGCAGGCGGTAAAACAGGAATGACATCTCTTGTAATAGGTATTTTGTTTTTAGCATGTATCTTTTTTGCTCCTTTAGCAACTAGTTTACCTAAACAAATTGATGGTGCAGCTCTACTTTTTGTGTCTGTTCTTTTTGTAAGAAATATTACAGATATTGAGTGGAACGACATTTCTGAGTCTGCTCCTGCGATACTTGCAATGATAGCAATGCCGTTAACATACAGTATTAGTAATGGAATTGCCCTAGCATTTGTTTCTTACGCATTAATTAAAATATTTACTGGAAAGTTTTCAAGCACTTCTCCAGCAATATGGGTAGTTGCAATACTTAGTGTTGTAAGTTTTGCTGTAAGTTAAATAAGATCTTAACAGGGCTAGTAAACTAGCCCTGTTAACTAATTTCTTTTAATTAATTCTTCGATAGATAATTCCTCGTAATGTTCAGTTGGCTGAACAATCCATGGGTCAGAATCTAGTCTTACTGGACAGAAATCTGGTTCGAAAGTTGATGATTTTTTTTTCCAAAGACAAGCAGTTTTAACTTCTTTTATAAAATTTTTTGTTTGAGGATAATTTTTTAACCACTCAATACTTTTATTTAAAGTTAAACCAGTATCAGAAAGATCATCTATCAATAAAACTTTACTAAAATCCTCGTTATTAGCTAATGAGCTTATTTCTCTAGCAAACATAAGTTCACCCTGCTTATCTTCCATTCCTTCGCCTGAATAACTTTGAATAACAATGTAGGCTATTGGTAATTTTAAAATCCTCGATAAGATATCAAGGATCGGTGCAGCACCTCTCATAATACCAATTAAAACTGTAGGTTTGTATTCCTTGTGAATTTGTATTGCCAGTTTCTCAACAATTTTTATATATTCATCAAAAGAGATTATGAGTTTGTCAGCCATGAAGTTTAGTATCATAAGTAAAAAAATTTAAAAAGGAGAAATGATGAAGGTTTACTGGATTGCTTTGTATAAAAAGATAGATAGCCAAGAAAATATTAAAAAATATGGAGCTAAAGTTACAGATATAATCAAAAGTTATGGAGGTGTACCATTAGTAAGAGGAGGAAAATTTAATACTTTAGAGGGAGAAACTTACCCAAGAACAGTAATTTGGGAATTTCCTAGTTATGAAAAAGCTATGGAGTGTCATGACTCTAAAGAATATCAAGAAGGTTGGGCGCTCGCAAAAGATACTACCGAAAGAAACTTACAGATAGTCGAAGCTTTTAATATTGAATAGGCTCAGGATCTATACTTCTCCAAAGATACCATGTGGCTACAGAACAATATGGGGAAAATCTTTTTTGTAATAAGTTTACATAGCTTTCTGGTGGAAGATATTTTTTATTATAATTTTTTGAAATAGCTCTTAAAAGTCCTATATCTTGTACAGGCCATATATCGGGACGATTATAAGTAAATAATAAAATCATTTCAGCTGACCATCTTCCTATTTGTCTAAGTTTAGATAAGTATACAATTGCTTCTTCATCAGACATACCTGGAATAACTTTAGGATTAAATGTTTTATTTAATACTTGTTCTGCTAAACTTTTTATACCCTTAACTTTTTGTCTGCTTAATCCACAGCTCTTTAATTGAGAGCTTGATAATTTATTCACTGTTTTTGCATTAATTTTGTTTTTACACTTTTTTGTAAACTTTAAAAAAACTGAGTTAGCGGCGGCTACACTAATTTGTTGACCAATTATACTTTTACAAAGAGAAAAGAAAACATCTCGCCTTGATGTAAGAACGGTTTCTGATGGTGACTTATATTTTTTAATCAAAGAAGACATAGTTTTATCTTTTTTTGATAAATACTTTTTTGCTTTATTCCAATATAATGGGGTTTTACTCATGACGTGAAACAGATAGTTTTTTTTTCAAATACATTTCTCTTCTAAATATAATTATAGATGAAACAATAACTAATAAAGCACCTAATAAAGTTTTAGAAGTTGGTATTTCATTCCAAATAAAATATCCAAATATTATTGCAAAAACTAATCCAAGATATTTTAAGGGAGAAACCAAACTAACTTCTGAATATTTATAAGATTGTGATAGCCATAAATTTGCAAGACCACCTAATATACCAACCATTGATAGCAAAAATAAATCAAGTAAACTTGGCAAGATCCACCCCTGATAAAACGATAAAAAACTTAGAAGCATTATAGAGAATGAAAAGAAAAAACTAATCAACCAGGCAGGTTCGGTTGATGATAATTTTCTTATAGCAATTGCTACATAGGAAAGACCTAAACAAAAAATAATTGGGTACATATAATACACATTTAAAGCACTAAAACCTGGCTCAGTAATAAATATTATTCCTAAAAATCCAACTAACACTGCCATCCATCTATATAATCCAACTTTTTCATTTAATAAAAAAATTGAAAAAATTGTAATAAAAATCGGTGCGGCAAAGGAAATACTTACAACAGTTGCCAAAGGTAAATTTCGAAGTGCAATAAATATAGAAACTAAAGCTATAAGTCCTGCTAAGCATCTTTTAAAATGAAGCACAGGTCGCGTTGTTTTATAGAAATCAAAATAACGATCTTTAGGGATAAGGAATAAAATTGGGATTATTCCACAAAATCCTCTAAAAAACAAAACTTGCCCAACTGGATAATCATCAGACCATTTAACAATTAAATCCATTAGCGAGAAAGCGCATACAGATATAAACATATAAAAAAAGCCCAATTGATTTTTCGATAACATGTGATTAACTTAGATTAATTAAGGTATTTATCAATGGAAATAGCAATTTTAGGTTTAGGATGTTTTTGGGGACCAGAAATAAAATTCAGCAAACTTGATGGTGTTGCAAAGACAGAAGTGGGATATTGTGGAGGTAACTCTGACAAAACAAATTATAAAGAAGTTTGTTCTGGTACAACCAATCATGCTGAAGTAGTTAAATTAGAATTTGATCCAAATATAATTTCTTATGAAAATATTCTTGAACATTTTTTTAAATTTCATGACCCCACTACCTTAAATTCTCAAGGGCCTGACTTTGGTACTCAGTATAGAAGTGAAATTTTTTATACAAACGATGATCAAAAAAATATTGCTGAAAAGATGGTAGAAAAAGAAAATATTAAACTGTCTGGCAAAGTGGTAACAAAAATTTCATTAACTAAAAACTATTGTACAGCAGAAGAGTATCACCAAAAGTATCTAGAAAAAAGATAGTATGTCATTAGTTGATACAGATTGGCTAGAAAAAAATCTCGACAAAGTGAAGATAATTGATTGTTCTTGGCATATGCCTGCTGAAAATAGAAATGCTCAAGATGAATTTGATAAAGAGCATATCCCAAATGCTATTTTTTTTGATTTAGATAAGAATTCAAAACAAAACACTGACCTTCCTCATATGCTTCCAAGCTTAGAGGTTTGGAACGATTTAATTTCAAACTTAGGAATTTCAAATGATGATCAAATTGTAATTTATGATAATTCAAATGTCATAAGTTCATGCAGAGGCTGGTATAATTTCATTTATTTTGGTCATGATCCAAAATTGGTGAATGTTCTTGATGGTGGTTTTAAAAAATGGAAAAGTGAAAATAAAGAGACCTCAAATATTTCAGCAAATTTTAATAAATCTAATTATAAGGGTAATGAGTTATCTAAACTTGTAAAAAATAAAGTCTTGATTGATAAAAATATTTCTAAAAAAGAATTTAAAATAGTAGATGCGCGAAGTAGAGAAAGATTTGAAGGTAAAGCTCCAGATCCAAGAAAAAATGTAAGAAGTGGTTCTATTCCAAATTCGGTATGTTTACCTTTTGTAGAGGTAATAAATGAAAATAAGACTTTTAAAAATAAAGAGGATTTAAATAAATTATTTCAAGAAATATCAAAAAATTTTGAGGAGAATTTAGTTTTTTCTTGTGGATCTGGTGTTACTGCTTGTGTTTTAGCGCTTGCATATTCTTTAGTTAATACTAAATATCTCCCAACCATTTATGACGGATCTTGGTCAGAATATGGAAGAATTTAAATTATGAAAACATCAACTAAAATCACGAGTATAATCGTCATCTTCTTTTTAATTATTGCCATAGTGATTATTGGCAGAACAATGATTGGAAATCATTTTAAGAAAAAATTTAGTAAAAGACCTCCTCCTGGAATAATAGTAACCACAACACAAGAGAGAACTTTTGAAAATGTTATAAGTACATACGGAACAGCAGCACCAGTTAAAACTCAGTCATTTAAGGTTGAAAAGTATGAGATATTAAAGCCAATAGATTTTAATAAAAAAGTTAAAAAAGGTGATGTTGTTGCTAATCTTAAGAATAGAAAAATTATTGCTCAATTTGATGGGGTTATTGGGAAAAGAGAATTTTCTGAAGATTTAGAGGTATCAAAATCTTCTCTATTAATTAATTTAGAAGATACTAGCTCACTGTATTGCGATGTGGATATACCAGAAATTTTTGTTCCATTTATAAAAGTTGGTTTACCTGTTGATATAAAGTTTTCTGGATATAAAAATAAAATTTATAAAGGTGAAGTTGACTCCTTCGCAAGCAGAATAAGTCAAGACACCAGATCATTAGCTACAAGAATAAAAATGGATAATAAATCTGGAGAAATTTTACCAGGTTCATTTTTAGAAATTTCAATTAAATACAATGTTAGAGATGGTTTAAGTGCACCTGACACAAGCACAATTGTCGAAGGTGAAAATATTTTTATATATAAAGTGGATGAGAAAAATAAAGTAATGAAAACAAATGTAACTGTAGGTGATAGGTATTTAGGATTTGTAGAGATTTTAGATGGATTAAATAAAGGAGATAAAATCGTTGCTGAAGGCACAAAAAAAGTTAGACCAAATTTAACGATCAGACCTATAGAAAAAGGTACAAAGAAAAAACAAGGAAATTCTGGTTGGGGTAAAAAAAAGGGATCTAAAAAAGCTGAGGAAAAAAAAGGTAAATTTGATTGGTTAAAAAATATTTTTAAAAAATCTGAAAAAGAAAAAAAATAATTAAATGTATATAACCGAAGTTAGTATTAAACGACCTGTTGTTGCTTGGGTAATGTCTTTAATTCTAATCATTTTTGGAATATTTGTTTTTGCAGAGCTACCTGTTCGAGAACTTCCAGATGGAATACAGCCTCCAGTAGTCCAAGTTCAAACAGATTATAAGTCAGCATCAGCAGAAATTGTTGATGAAGAAATAACTCAAAAACTTGAAGATGTTATAGGTGGTGCAGAAGGTATTAAAAACATAGACTCTAGTTCTTTGAATGGACGAAGCAGAATTAATATACAATTTAATACAGACATTGATTTAGACGATGCAGCGAATGATATTAGAGAAAGAGTTGCTCGAGTTGTTGACAATTTACCTAGCGAGTCTAATCCACCCCAAATTCTAAAACAAGCAGCAGGTTTCACAACTACAATGTGGGTAGCACTAACATCTCCTACATGGGATGATCTTGATCTTGGAGATTATGCTGAAAGATATCTGATAGATGCTTTTTCAAGTGTTCCAAATGTTGGAAGGATTTTAGTTGGTGGACTAAGAGAGCTTAGTGTAAGAGTTTGGATAGACCCTATTAAATTAGCAGCCAATAACCTTACAATTCAAGAGGTTGAAAGAGCTTTAAGAAATGAAAATCTTAATATTCCTGCTGGTACATTAGAGGCAAATAATAAAGATTTAACTTTAAATATAGATAAGTCTTATTCAAACATAGATACTATAAAGCAACTTCCTCTAAGAAAAAATAAAGACAAAGTAGTAATACTTTCTGATGTTGCAAATATAGAATTTGGACCTGTTTCAGAGAAAACTTTATTCAAAGCACAAAGTAAAAATGCTCTCAACCTAAAAACTGTAGGAATTGGCATATACGCTAAAAGTGGTGCTTCAACAGTAGAGTTATCAAACCAAATTAAAGCCAAAATAAAAGAACTGAATAAGTCACTTCCGGATGGACTAAGTTTGGAGATAGCATTTAACAGAGCAACATATATTGGTGCTGCAATCGAAGAAGTTTATAAAAGTTTAATTATTGCTTTTGTTTTAGTAGTTTTAATTATTTATCTTTTTCTTGGAAATCTTAAAGCGGTAATTGTACCAGCTGTAGCTCTTCCTGTTAGTTTAATTGGTTCATTTCTTGGATTATACATTTTTGATCTCTCAATAAATATTTTTGTATTATTAAGTTTTATTTTAGCAATAGGAATAATTACTGATGACTCTGTAATTATGACAGATGCTATTTATACTAGAATAGAAAATGGTGAAACACCACTAGTTGCTGCTTATAAAGGTTCTAAGCAAATTACTTTTGCTATTATTGCAACTACTTTAATTTTAATTGCAGTGTTCTTGCCCCTTATATTTATTAAAGGAATATCTGGAACTTTATTTAAAGAGACAGCCATAGCGCTATCATTTTCAATTGTAGTATCATCCTTTGTTGCATTAACCCTATCTCCAATGCTTGGAAGTAAGTTTTTAAATAAAAAAGAAAAAGTTAATTTCTTAGTTAAAAAATTTAATAATAAATTTAAATCTTTTACTGGATTTTATATTGATTCACTCAAGTACTGGATAAATAGACAAAAAACTATTTCGATATTTATAATTTTTATCGTTGCAGCATCTGTTTATCTTTTTAATTTTTCAAAAAAAGAATTACTGCCTATGGAGGATAGAGGTTCTTATTTAATAATAGGTTCGACAGATGAAGGTAGTTCATTTGAATATACTCAAGAAAAAGCTCAGATAATTGAAGGAAGAATATTAAGATTATTGCAAGCAGAAAATAGCCCATATGAAAGACTAATCATGAGAGTTCCTGGATTTGGAAGATCAGCAACATCTTATAACACTTTTATAATAATTGCTTTACTTGATGAATGGAAAAATAGAGAAAAAAATAGTCAAACTGTATTAAGAGAAGCTATTGGACAAGTGGTTTCGGTTCCAGAAACTTTTGCATTTCCAATATCTCCACAAGGAATAAGAGTTTCAAACTACAACAAACCAGTACAGATGGTTATTTATGGGACAAGCTATGAAGAATTAGAAGATATTCAAAATAGTGTTCTAAGAGAATTAAGAAAAAATAGAAATATGTTCAGAATTGAAAGTGATTACACAAAAAACAAACCTGAAGTTAAATTAATTACAAACAAAAATAGAGCTAATGACTTAGGTGTATCTACAGAAAATATAGGTAGAACTCTTGAAACACTTTATGGAGGAAAAAGAGTTACTTCATTTAGTAAAGAAGGAAGAGAATACCCAATAATCTTACAACAATATTTAGCTGATAGACGTGATCAAGACGGATTATCAAAAATATTTGTAAGATCAGAAACAACTGGAAAATTAGTTTCAATAGCTAGTCTTGTTGAATTTGAGGAAAAAGGAACTGCTGAGACACTACCAAGATATAATCGACAAAGAGCTGTTACAATTTCAGCTGCACTATCAGAAAATTACACACTAACTGAAGCTGTTAAATATTTAGAAGATGTAATGATAAAAGTTGCACCTCAAAACCAAATTACTTGGAAAGGAAAATCAGAAGAATTGAAAGAAACTACAAATGAAATTTATTTAATTTTTGCTTTAGCTTTGTTAACTGCTTATTTAGTAATGGCAGCAACATTTAACTCTTTTGTACACCCTTTCATAATTATTTTGACAGTTCCTTTGGCTGTGTTTGGTGGTTTGGTATTTATTCTATTTTTAAATAGTTCGGTAAATATATTCTCACAAATTGCCCTGATTATTCTTATTGGTATTTCTACGAAGAATAGTATTTTAATTGTTGATTACGCAAACCAAATAAGAACAACAGGTGTTAAAATTCAAGAAGCAGTGTTGAAAGCCTGTAAGCTAAGAATTAGACCTATTATAATGACATCACTAAGTACTATGATTGCTATGATACCTTTGGTTATCGGAAATATAGGTCCTGGTGCTGGAGAAGGATCAAGATTAGCAGTTGGAGCAACTATTTTAGGTGGAATGATTATATCAACATTCTTTACTCTATATGTAACTCCTACAATGTATTTAGCATTAGCAAAAAATACTAAGCGTATTGATGCAGTAGATATAGAGCTGAAAAAACAATTAAATTAAAAAATAATATACTTACTTGTAGTTAATTTATTTTTACAATCTGATAATTGTTTTTTATAAATATTTGACTGTTTCTCAACTCTTTTAGCTAACTTAATAACCTTGTTATTTTTTTTATAATTCTTGTAATTCCCCCACCCCTCATGATAAGCAACATATTGTCTAAAAGCATCTTTCTTCGAAACTTTTAAAATTTTTTCAGTTTTGTTTGTGTACCAACCAATAAAATCAACGCTGTCCTTAAATCTTGTTCTTGTAGCAAATTTATTACCTGTTTCTTCTTTATATTGTTTCCAAGTGCCTTTAACCGCTTGAGAATATCCAAAAGAACTGGAAGGTCTTTTGTAAGGGATAACTTTAAATATTTTTTGTCTTGGAGGTTTTGCCAACCAATCAAAGCTGGATTCCATCTTAATTATAGCTAGTTGTAAATACACTGGTGTACCCCACTTTGCTTCTGTTTTTTTAGCGTGCTTATACCACAAATATCTTTCATTAAATATTGAGCAACCATCAGATATATTTTTTGGTACCGAAGAACAGCCACTTAAAAATAAAATAAATATAAATATATAAATACCTCTAATATTTTTCATTTTTTTTTAAAAAAAAGCTTATGATTACAACTATAACAACACCAATTAAATTTCCAAATAAATCAGAAAATTGAAAACCTCTTTCCGGAATTACTAAATGTAGAAATTCTAAAATTATAGAAAGTAAAATCAAATAAATACTTATTATTTTAAATTGTTTTATTTTATTAAAAGTAAAAAATCCCAATACAGAAAGTATTAAAAAAGCATACAAATGGTTTGTTGAAATCAAAAAATCTGGGGTAATTTGTGGTTGTTTTAGACAATTATCATATAAAAAACATCCTAAAAAACTTCCAGGAAATAAATACAGAAAAATTATTACGAAGTTAAAAAAATAAAAAATGAACTTATATCTTGAAAATATATTAATCATTGATGTAAAAGTTTTATTATCAAATAAATCTAAAAGATAAACAAATGAGTTATTTAATCTTAGTAAGACACGGTCAAAGTGTTTGGAATCTGGAAAAAAAATTCACTGGTTGGGTAGATGTTGATTTAACAGATAATGGTAAATCAGAAGCAAAAAAAGCGGGTGAATTAATTAATAAAAATAATCTAAAAATAGACCTTTATTTCTCTTCTGTTCAATTAAGAGCCAAAAATACCCTTAAAATTATAAAAAATGAATTAAAGGATGATAAAAATCCTACTCAAGCATGGGAACTAAACGAAAGACATTATGGTGCACTTACTGGTCTTAATAAAGACGAGATGAAGATAAAATTGGGGGAAGATAAGGTACATCAGTTTAGAAGATCTTGGGACTTAAGACCTGATCCTCTAGAAAAACAAAATCCATATCATCCATGTAATATAGAAATTTATAAAAATATTCCTGAAGATAAAATACCTAGTACTGAGTCTTTAAAAGACACTTATGAGAGAGTAATAGATTTTTACAAAAAGAAAATTGAAATCATAAATGATAAAAATATTTTAATATCTGCACATGGAAATTCAATTAGAGCTCTTTGTAAGTACCTATTTAATTTAGATAATAATGTAATTTCAAAATTAGAAATACCAACAGGTAATCCTTTGCTCATTGAGGTAAATGGAGATAGAAAAGTTTTAAGTGCTAAATATTTAGACTCTGATAGAGCTAAAGATCTTTTAGTTTTTTGAAGATTTCCAAGTTAGTTAAATGATAAAAATTTTGTTTGCTTTCATATCCATTTAAATCTTTGGTATCAATCAATTTGTTCCAAATTTTAGAAATTGAAAACTTTTCATTAGTTTCATTTTTAAACAATTTTTTACTTAATATCTGACAGCCGATGTAAATATAATTTTTATCTAATTCCTTAGTAATAATATTATTTTCTAAATTGAAATCGCCCATTAAATTTTTATCAAAACTTAAATTTTTGTTTACTAATAGAAGAATATTTTTTAGTTTTTCACTAAAATAAAACTCTTCCATTTTATTAATTTCATCAAAATACTCTTTTGTCCAAACAGTATCAGGATTAAAAACAATAAAATCATCTTCATTAGAATGCTTGATTAAATTTAAAATACCACCCCCAGTATCTAGAATTTCATTTCCATCCTCTATAATTTCAATATCAATATCAAAATTGTTATCTTTAAAAAATTTTGGAAAATGATCTTTTAAATAAAATGAATTTATTAAAATTTTTTTAATTCCCAAACTTTTAATCAATTGGATACATTTTTCTAACATTGTTACATTATTTAACTCTAATAATGGTTTGGGTGTATCTAATGTTATTGGGTTTAATCTTTTTCCATATCCTGCACATAATATTAAAGCTGTATTTATTTTCATAATTTAATTAATAAATTCTGGAAAATTATTTTTTAATAATAGTTTTAAATCCTTAAAAATCTTATTCTGTTTTAATCTGTAATCTATCATTTCCCATGCATAAGGGATTAATTGAATATATTTTTTTTTATTATCTCTATAAGCAAGCCTTGTGAAAATTCCAATGATTTTTAAATTTCTTAGAACTGATAGTATTTCAAAGTCTTGTTTAAATTTAATTAAATTGATTTTTTTATTGGTTTTTATGTAATAATCAAAAATCTTTTTTTTTAATTTGTTATTAGTTTTTAATCTAACATCATCTATCAATGATGCTAAATCATAAGCTTTATTTCCAATAAGAGCGTCTTGATTGTCAATTAAGCCAATTTGATTTTTAAAATACATTAAATTTGAAACATGAAAATCCCTATGTACAAAAGTAATGTTTTTATTATTAAGTTTAGATAATAATTTATTTATCTCGTTTTTAAATTTTTTTTTGAATAAAGATTTATTTCTATTTAATTTTTTTTCAACATACCAGTCACTAAAAAGTTTTGCTTCATTATATAAAATTTTATTTTTATATAATTCAAGTTTGTAATTTTGATTTAAAAAGTTTTTTATTTTTTTAGTTTTTATACTTTGTAATTTATTCAGTGTGTGAATAATATTTTTAAAAAATAAATACTTATTTCTTTTTTTATTTTTTAAAATTTTAAATAACGAAACATTTCCAAAATCCTGAATTTCAATGAAGTTTTTTTTATAATCATGGCTAATCAGATTTGGTGCAGAAATTCTATTTTTTATTAAAATTTTGTTGACCGCATCATAAATTAATAAATTTTTCTTTTTTTCTTTTTTTGCATAAACAACTATAGAGTTATTTTTTTTACTTCTATAAAAAGTTCTAAATGATGCATCTCCTTTAATTTTTTGCAAATCTTGTGAATTTTTCATTCTATTATGTTCTTAATCGATGCCTGTGATTTCAACACTTCTATTATTTAGCTCATTTTCATATTTAAATCTTAATACAATAACTTTTTCCTGAATATCTTTAACTAACTCTGGCCACTCAATAAAAGTAATTAAATTATCATTTTTTTCAAATATGTTTAGATCATTAGTATCTCTTTTATTTTTAATCCTAAATAAATCGTAATGTTTTATCTTCTTAGAACCTACTTGATATTCATTTAATAAATTGAATGTTGGACTTGAAACTTCTGTAATAGGAAGATCTGAACTTTTTTGAAATTCATTAACCAAATATTTTATAAATGTAGTTTTACCCACACCCATTTCACCGTATAAAAATATAATTTCTCCACCTTGTAAAAAATTTTTAAAACTTTCTGCTAAAACTTTTGTTGTTTCTTCTGAACTTATATCGATCTTGCTATTTTTAATAGCGATAGGCATCTGGTTTGAATGGGCCTTCTGTACCAACACTTATGTAATCTGCTTGTTCTTTTGATAATTTTGTTAATTTAGCCCCAACTTTTTTCAAATGTAATGTTGCTACTTTTTCATCTAAGTGCTTGGGTAAAACATAAACTTTATTTTCATAATTTTTATGGTTATGCCAAAGTTCTATTTGAGCAATTACTTGATTGGTAAAAGATGCGCTCATTACGAAACTTGGATGTCCAGTTGCACAACCTAAATTAACTAATCTTCCCTCGGCTAAAAGGATAATTCTCTTTCCACTTGGTAGTTCGATTTCATGTACTTGGGGCTTAACTTCTGTCCATTTGTAATTTTTCAATGCCTCGACTTGTATTTCATTATCAAAGTGTCCAATATTACATAAGATTGCTCTATCTTTCATATCTCTCATATGATCAGCTGTAACTATATCTTTATTTCCAGTTGCTGTAACAACTATGTCTGCTCTACTAATAGCTTCTTCCATTAAAACTACTTCATAACCTTCCATTGCTGCTTGAAGTGCACAAATAGGATCTGCTTCAGTAACAAGAACTCTAGCACCACTTTGTCTTAAAGATGCGGCACTTCCTTTTCCAACGTCACCAAAACCAGCAACTATTGCAATTTTACCCGACATCATAACATCAGTAGCTCTTCTGATACCATCAACTAAACTTTCTCTACATCCATATAAGTTATCAAATTTAGATTTCGTTACAGAGTCATTAACGTTTATTGCAGGAACTAATAGAGAATTATCTTTCTCCATTTTATTTAATGCTTTAATTCCAGTTGTAGTCTCCTCAGAAACACCTTTTATATCTTTCATCAAATCTTGGTATTCATTATGCATGATGGCAGTTAAATCTCCCCCATCATCTAATAACATGTTGGGTTTCCAATCAGGTTTTCCAACTATTGTTTGTTTAATACACCATAAGTACTCTTCTTCTGTTTCACCTTTCCATGCATAAACAGGAATGCCAGCTTTTGCTATTGCTGCTGCTGCATGGTCTTGTGTAGAAAATATATTACAAGATGACCATCTTACTTCTGCTCCGAGATCTACTAATGTCTCTATTAGCACTGCTGTTTGAATAGTCATATGAAGACATCCAATAATTCTAGCACCTTTTAATGGTTTTTCTTTTGAATACTCTTCTCTTAATGCCATTAAACCAGGCATTTCACTTTCTGCGATAGAAATTTCTTTTCTTCCAAATTCAGCTTGGGAAATATCTTTAACTTTAAAATCATCCATAGCGAGCTTTATACAGTTAAGTTCTATTTTATCAACTAAAGATTATAAACCAGGAAATTGTATTTCTATCGATGCTCCTTGCTTATCTAGCCTATTGGATGCTTCAATTTTTCCATCATGAAGATCAACTAAATTTTTTACAATATTTAAACCTAATCCTGAATGCTCACCAAAATTTTCTGGTCTATTACTGTAAAAACGATTAAAAATTTTTGAAGTATCTTTTTCTTTAAATCCTTGTCCTTCATCTAAAATTTTAACAATAACTTTTTTTTCTAATCCATTTGAAACATTCACGATTACCTCACTACCATCCTCACTAAATGAAATAGAATTATCCAATAAATTAGCAACGATTTGTTCAATCCTATTTTCTATTCCATTAATTAGATACTCTGACTTTCCATCATTTTGATAGTTTATACTTATATTTTTCTTGAATTTATAAATGTTGTTATAATCATCAACAACAGATTGGATAATTGGTTGTATATCTAGTTTTTTCATTTGCTCTCTACTAAGGGCAACTTCATCTTTCAACATTTGTGAATAATCTGTAATTAATCTTTCAATTCTTTGTACGTCATGAGTAAGAATATCTAAAAGCTTAGTTCTTTGATTTATATCTTTTGTATCTTTTAAAATTTCCGATGCACTTTTTAAAGATGCTAGTGGATTTCTTATTTCATGAACTAAATCTGTTGAGAAATTTTCTGCATGAGAAATTCGTTTTTGCAATTCATTAGTCATATCCTCCATTGAATTAGATAATAATCCCAATTCGTCATTTCTATTCTTCAAATTTTCAATTCCTGTTTTGCCAGGGTTTTTTTCTTTTACTTTGATTGTATATCCAACTAGGTTTTGAATTGGTTTAATAAAATATCTGCTAAGTACAAAAGAAAAAATTAAAATTACAAAACCAACTGATATAGCTGTTCTAATTACAAATGCTTTTCTCTCGTCTATAGCTGTCTTAATCTCATTGGCGTTCTCTGAGATAACTATAAAACCTAAATTACTTTCATCGCTTTTTACATTTTTAACTGTTGTAACTTTAAATTGATTTAAGTTATCTTCTGTAAAAGTATAATAATTTCCATAGTTATCTGAATTATTATACCTTTCTAATAAATCTTTAAATGAAGCCTTTGTTTCATTATTTTGAGAAGAATTATTTTCTTTGTTTTCATCTTCATTGACTTCTTCACTCAAACTTTCAAATTCAATTTTATCTAATCGTGTTGAAAAAGATCGTGGATCAAGATCTAAAGTATCAGTATCACCAATTAATTCTAATCTATTATCAAAGAAAATGACTCTATCTAAATTTTGAAAAATAAATCTTGTAGAAAATAAAAATTTTCTAATGTCATTTTCCTGAAATTTTATATTCAATCTTTTAATATTATCAATCGTATTATTAATTATATTAATATGATCTTCAGATTTTTTTTTTAATAAACTTGGTTCAATATTAGTAAGATAAACAAGTGTAAATAAACCAATAATTGTAAATATTACAAAGTTTATAAATAGAAATTTTTTAAGAATAGAAAGAGTCTTTAAGTATTTACTAAACATCAGCTAACATTCCATCTATATCCACTACCATATCTAGTTTCAATAGCTGAAAAATCAGGATCTACTTTTTTGAATTTTTTTCTTATTCTTTTGACGTGACTATCAATAGTTCTATCTTCAATATCTGTATCTTCTCTGTAAGCAATGTCCATTAGTTGGGCTCTTTCTTTAATAATCCCAGGTCTTTTTGCCAATTCTTTAACAATCAAAAATTCAGTAGTTGTTAATTTATCTGGCAATTGTTTGCCATTCCACTCACACTCAAGCTGAGATGGATCAAGTTTTAATCTACCATGTGATATTAAGCTTTTATTTTCCTCTAATGTATTATTTGAGTCTTTTTTTCTTAATTGAACTCTTATTCTTTCAATCAAAACTTTAATTGAAAATCCTCCAGATTTTTTTACAAAATCATCTGCACCTAATTTTAATCCTAGCAACTCATCAATTTCATCATCTTTGGATGTTAAAAATATTACTGGCAGAGAAGTTTTTTTTCTTAATTTCTTAAGTAATTCTTCGCCATCCATTTTTGGCATTTTAATATCAATAACTGCTAAGTCAGGTGGCATTCTAGTAAGCCCAATTAATGCACTCTCTCCATCAATATATGTCTGAACTTTAAAACCCTCTTTTTCTAAAGCAATACTAAGACTAGTTAGTATATTTCTATCATCATCAATTAGAGCTATAGTTTGTTTTTGCATTTATATTTTTATTATAAAAATATTAAATTGTTCTAAATTAGGCAATTGAATATAATTAGTGAAGCATTCCCCAATTATCACCAACATTTACATCAACTGTTAAAGGGGTAGAAAAAGAATGATAATCACTTTGAGTAACACTTGTCATCTCATTCTGTATTAACTTGACCATAGCCTTTTCCTCTTTTTTTGGAACTTCAAAAATAAGCTCGTCATGTATTTGAAGAAGTATTTTTGATTTCAAATTTTTTTCTTCATTTAATTTTTTGTCTAATCTGATCATTGCTAATCTCATAACTTCAGATGCCGATCCTTGAATTGGAGCATTAATTGCTGCTCTCTCTTGAAAATTTCTTACATTAAAATTTTTATCATTTATTCCATTAAAATGAGATCTTCTTCCGAATATGTTATTTACATAACCACTTTTTCTACAAAAATTAATTGTGCTATCCATATAAAATTTAATTTCGGGAAATTTAGCAAAATAAGCATTAAGAAATTCTTCTGCTTCATAATTAGAAACATTTATTTGTTTGGCTAAACCATACTGAGAAATTCCATAAATTATTCCAAAGTTAATTGCTTTAGCCTTCCTTCTGTGGTCTTGATTTACCTTTTTGATATCAATATTAAATATTTGGCTAGCTGTTAATGAGTGAATATCCTCGTTATTTTTAAAAGCTTTTTTAAGTTCTTTAACATCTGCAAGATCTGCTAAAATTCTCATCTCAATTTGATTGTAGTCTGCTGATATCAATAAATGATCTTTTTTAGCCTTAAACGCTTTTCTTATATCTTTTCCATCTTCAGATTTAATTGGAATATTTTGCAGATTTGGATCACTTGAGGCCAATCTGCCTGTTGTTGTTGCTGCCAATAAAAAAGATGTATGAACCCTTTTTGTATTTGGATTAATATGCTCTGGCAAAGCGTCTGAGTAGGTATTTTTTAATTTTGAAACCTGTCTCCAATCTAATACTAATTTTGGAAATTCATGACCTTTGAAGGCTAAATCTTCTAAAACACTTGCGCTTGTTGCAAAACTTCCCTTTTTTGTTTTTTTTGTCCCTGCAATTTTAAGATCATTATAAATAATTTCTCCTAATTGTTTTGGTGAAGCAATGTTAAATTCTTTCTTTGAAATCTTGAAAACTTCTTTTTCAATTTTTTTAATTTTCTTATCAAATTTAGAGGAAAGAGAATTTAAAAATTTACTATCTACTTCAACACCTTCGATTTCCATGAATGCGAGTATTTTAATTAGTGGTTTTTCAAAAATCTCATAGATATTAAATAATTTTTCAGATTTTAAACTTTTGACAAATTTTTTATATAATCTGAAGGTAACGTCTGCATCTTCTGCTGCGTAATTTTTTGCTGTTTCTAATTCTACTTCACTAAAATTTATTTCTTTTTTGCCAGTACCAACAATTTCTTTAAATGAAATTGTTTTATGTCCAAGATGGATATCCGAAAGGGTGTCCATGTTATGTCTATTTTTTCCAGCATCTAAAACATAAGACATAAGCATAGTATCTTCCATTGATGAAAGTGAAATGCCAAGTTTGTAGAGAACTATAAAATCAAATTTAATATTTTGACCAATTTTTTTAACACTTGGATCCTCTAATAAATTTTTTAATTTATTGATAACACTATCTTTATTTAAACAATCCTGAGACTTATGACCAACTGGGATATAACAAGCTTTTCCAAATTTTGAACAAAGTGAAATTCCAACTAAATCAGCCTGATGAGGGTCTAACGAACTTGTCTCTGTATCGACAGCAACCTCCCCCGCTTCCTCTGCTTCTTCTATCCACTCATCAATTTCATCAATATCTTTAATTAGATGATAGTCTTTATTATTTATTGGTTTTTGTTTTTCAGTAGATTTTAAATTATTTTCAGATCCAGATAACTTTGGTTCACCATAAGCTGAAATTGCAGAACTTAATAATCTATTAAATTCCATTTCTCTTAAAAATTTATACAGTTTGTCTTTATCAACTTCTTTGAGTTTAAATTCTGTTAAGTTTTTATTTACAGGAGACTTGTTGTCTAGAGTCACAAGTTTTTTACTAATTAAAGCTTTATCTTTATTCTCTATTAAAGTTTCTCTTCTTTTGTTCTGTTTAATCTCATGGGCAGAGTCTAATAATTTTTCTAGAGTGCCATACTTATTAATTAATTCTGCGGCTGTTTTCACTCCTATTCCTGGAACACCAGGTACGTTGTCACTACTATCACCTGCTAAAGATTGGACATCTATAACTTTTGAAGCATCAACACCAAACTTTTTAATCACATCGTCCTCTGTGATAAATTTATTTTTCATGGGATCAAAAATTCGAACGCCTTTTTTATAAAGCTGCATTAAATCTTTGTCGGATGAAACGATTGTAACTTTAGCTCCTTTTTTAAGAATTTGATCAACATATGTGGCTATTAAATCGTCAGCTTCATAGTTAGGTAAATCCACAGAAGGTAAATTAAATGCTAAAACTGATTTTCTAATATATTCAAATTGAGGTGCCAAATCATCAGGGGCTTCAGATCGATTTGCTTTATAATCACTATAAATTTCATTTCTAAAGGTCTTTCTGGCTGAGTCAAAAATTACTGCAAAATGAGTTGGTTTTTGTAAATTTTGATCAGATTTTGAATCCTCTAATAATTTAAACAACATGCTACAAAATCCACTAACAGCACCTGTAGGTAGCCCATCACTTTTTCTAGTTAATGGTGGTAAGGCATAATAAGCTCTAAAAATATAACCAGAGCCATCAATTAAATAAAAATGATCTGTTTTTTGTATTTTATTCATGAGGATTAACAAATATTACATTGCTAACAATTTCTGTATATAAAAAAATAAAATTAAATCTTAAGACTAATATAGCTAGATTATTTTTTATATTTTGAGTATTATTTTAATATGGAACTTACAAAAAACTTAACACAAACAAAAATCATAAAATCTTTATTAGCAGTAATTCTAGGTTCAATTGCTTTAACTATTTCTGCAAAAATTAAGATTCCATTTTATCCAGTTCCAATGACAATGCAGACATTTGTTGTGTTATTCTTAGGTGTAAGCTTAGGTTATAAAATTGGTTTAGCTTCTGTAGGTTTGTATTTGTTAGAGGGTATTGCAGGATTACCAGTATTTTCAAATTCCCCAGAAAAAGGAGTTGGTATAGTCTATTTTACTGGTCCAACGATGGGATATTTAATTGGTTTCTTAACTGCTTGTTATTTAGCATCAAAAATTAATACAAAAGATAGTTTAATAAATATTTTAACTAAATTAGTTATTGCAACCTCTACGATTTATATCTTGGGTTTAATATGGCTAGGTACTTTGATTGGTTGGGATAAACCAATATTCTCACTAGGTGCAAAACCTTTTTTATTAGCAGAATTATTTAAAATTGTTATTTTAGCTTTAGTTGCTAAACAAATAATTAAAATTAGAAATATTATCTAGGAGATCTTTTAGATAGAATTCTTTGAAGAGTTCTTCTATGCATCTTCAATCTTCGAGCTGTTTCGGAAACATTCCTATTACATAATTCAAATACTCTATGGATATGTTCCCATTTAACTCTATCAGCTGACATTGGATTTTCTGGTGGTGCTGCTTTTTTAGCTGGATCTGCCAACAATGCTTTTTCTACATCTTCTGCATCTGCTGGTTTTGCTAAGTAATCAATTGCACCTTCTTTAATTGCTGCAACTGCTGTGGGAATATTTCCATAACCAGTTAGCATTATAATTCGGCTATCATTATTTGAAGATTGAATTTCCTTAACAACCTCAAGACCATTGCCATCTCCAAGTCTTAAGTCTACTACTGCAAAACCTGGTTTTTTACTTTTAACAGATTCAATACCTTTTTTTACACTCTCAGCTTGAAAAACTTCAAAGCCCTTTTTTTCCATTGCTCTTGCAAGTCTTTCTCTAAAAGGATTATCGTCATCTGCAATTAGAAGTGATTTATTTTCAAAATCACTTAAATTTTGTAATTTGGCTTCGTTTTTCATAACCAACATATGGGGTCTAAATCTAATATTACAATACATGAAAAATATGCATATCAGGCTTGAATTATTTACTTTACATTACCTACGTTTACTTTATATGCCTCAAATTATTAAAGTTTTATTAAAAACTTTTTTTTATTAAATTTTTTTTTGGAGGCATATGAAATGCAAAAATTTAAGTCAGTTGAAGAACTTATAAATCAGCTGAAACCTGAAAAACCTGTTTATTGTATTAGGAAGAAATCCATAGAGTCTTCGGTTAAATTTTTCTTAGATAAATTCCCTGGAAAAATATTATATGCAGTCAAAACAAACCCACATCCTGAAGTTATTCAAACTATTTTAAATAATGGTGTAAACCAATTTGATGTTGCCTCGATAGAGGAAATTAAGGCCATAAGAAAAATAACTCAAAATGCAAAATGTTCTTACATGCATACAATAAAAAGTAGAGAAAGTATAAAAGAGGCCTATTTTAATTATGGTGTAAAAACTTTCTCATTAGATACAAAAGAAGAGTTAATTAAAATTATTGAAAGCACAAATAATGCAAAAGATTTAGAATTATTTGTAAGAGTTGCTGTTTCAAATGAGCATGCTGAAATTGATTTATCTAAAAAATTTGGAGCACTAACATCTGAAGCTGTGGGATTGCTAAGATTAGTAAAACAATACGCAAAAAAAATTGGATTAAGTTTCCATGTTGGATCACAGTGTATGCACCCAATTTCATACGCCAAAGGTATAAATGAGATTGGAAATATAATTAAAAAAACAAAAATAATCCCTGATACAATAAATGTTGGTGGTGGATTTCCAACAATTTATCCAGATTTAATTCCTCAATCATTAGATGAATACTTCAATGAAATTAAAAAAAGTTTATCTAATTTAAAATTAGAAAAGTTGCCAGAGATAATTTGTGAACCAGGAAGAGCATTGGTTGCAGAAAGTGGTTCAACAATTGTTAAAGTTAATTTAAGAAAAAAACAAAAACTTTATATAAACGATGGAACATATGGAACTCTATTTGATGCAGGAACACCTAACATAGTTTATCCATCTAAAATGATCAAAGAAAATTCAAATAAAATAATTTCAAAAAAATTGACTGCTTTTGATTTCTTCGGTCCTACTTGCGATAGCATGGATTATATGAAAGGACCTTTTTTATTACCAAATAATATTAAGGAAAATGATTACATAGAGCTTGGTCAACTTGGAGCATATGGATTAACTTTTAGAACACAATTCAACGGTTACTATTCAGATGAAATTTATGAAGTTGAAGATAAACCGATAATGTCAATGTATGAAAAAGACGTTAACAGCGCTCATATGGTTGCTTAATGTCAGACCAAAAAAATCCAGGACATAACAGTAAAAGAGATTTTTTAAAAAATCCTGTCGAACATATAGATATTACTTCATTTGACTCTAGAACAATTATTTCTTCAATGGAGAAAATGTCATTTGTATCTAGAGAAACTGCAAATGCAGCGAACATTTACAACGAAATGCTTAAAGATAAGGAGTGTACAATTTTTCTTACTTTAGCAGGATCAACATCTGCAGCAGGATGTATGAATATTTATAAAGATCTTGTTAAATACAATATGGTTGATGCAATTGTAGCAACAGGGGCATCAATTGTAGATATGGATTTTTTTGAAGCTCTTGGATTTAAACATTATCAAGGATCTCAATTTCAAGATGATACTGAATTAAGAGACAACTATATTGATAGAATTTACGACACATATATCGACGAAGAAGAGCTTCAAATGTGTGATAAAATTATTTGCGAAATAGCAGATACTTTAGAACCAAGAAGTTATACTTCGAGAGAGTTTATTTCAGAAATGGGAAAATATCTAAAAAAAAATTCAAAAAAGAAAGATTCTTTAATTGAAACAGCATACGATAATAATGTTCCAATTTTTTGTCCAGCTTTCACAGACTCAAGCGCAGGCTTTGGTCTTGTAATGCACCAAGAAAAAAATCCAAAAAAACATATGACCATAGACTCTGTTAGAGAGTTTAGAGAACTAACTGAAATTAAAATCAAATCAAAAGGTTCTGGTTTATTTATGATTGGTGGAGGAGTTCCTAAAAATTTTATTCAAGACACTGTTATTTGTGCTGAGCTTCTTGGTAAAAATGTAGATATGCATAAATATGCTGTACAAATTACAGTTGCTGATAGTAGAGATGGTGCATGTAGTAGTTCTACTTTAAAAGAAGCAAGTTCTTGGGGTAAAGTGGATATTACGAAAGAACAAATGGTATTTGCTGAAGCAACAAGTGTATTGCCATTAATAGCTAGCGATGCTTACCATAAAGGTGAGTGGAAAAATAGAGAACGAAAAAACTTCTCAAAATTATTTATATAAAATTGAAATATTTATCAAACAAACATGGTTTCTTAGGAATTGATAATACATTCAACTTCAAAGAAAAAGTAGTAGTCGTTCCATTTGGACTTGAAAAAACAGTTAGTTATGGCGGTGGAACAAAAAATGGACCAAAAGAAATTATCAAAGCTTCTCACCAAGTTGAACTTTATGATGAGGAACTAAATTGCGAACCTTACAAAAAAATAGGTATCAAGACATTAAAACCATTTAAAATTGATAAAAATATCAAATTAGCACTTAATAAAATTTCTAAAATCAATGGGGAAATTTTAGATAAAAAACTATTTCCAATGACTTTTGGTGGTGAACATTCAATTACACCAGGATGCATTGTTCCTTTTACAAAAAAATATAAAAATATTTGTCTTTTACATTTCGATGCGCACGCAGATTTACGTGAAAGTTATAATGGTGAAAAATTTTCACATGCATCAGCAATAAGAAGATGTTTAGATTATAAAAATGTATCTTTAATTTCTTTTGGAATTAGAAATATATCAGAAAGTGAGATTCCATTTTTAAAAAAAAATTCAAATAGAATAGATATCTTTTGGGCAAAAGATAAAAAAAAATGGAATTTAAATAAATTTAAAAAATTAATAAAAAATAAGACTGTTTACTTAACGTTTGATGTAGACGGATTAGATTCAAGTATTATGCCTGCTACCGGAACACCTGAACCAGGCGGATTGTTGTGGGACGAGACATTAGAGATAATTAGAATTGCAGCAAAAAATTCAAATATAGTTGGAGCTGACATTAATGAACTTTCTCCAATTAAAGGATTCAACTCCTATAATTTTCTTGTTGCTAAATTAGCTTATAAAATTTTATCTTATAAATTTTTATATTAGACTTTAATTGGCTTAAATATTTTTAATAACATTCTAAATGGTATTAACATTATTAGTGCTACTAGCAACTTAACACCTAAATCACCTAAGGACAAAGTTACCCAAGGAACTCCTGTTCGATAAAATGATATTGAGAAAAATAAAAAAGTATCAATAGTTGAACCAATTAATGATGAAGTTAGAGGTGCAACAAACCACTGTTTTTTTCTTAAACGATCAAATATTTGAATATCTAGCAATTGGGCTGTAAGGAAAGCAACTCCAGATCCAACTGCAATTCTAATGGATATTAAATCATCGAAGTTTGTTGAAAAAAATAAAGTAAAAATAATTCCTATAAAAAAACCAAAATAAACTATTTTTCTTGCAATTATCTTTCCATAAGATCTATTTGCTAAATCAGTTATCAAAAAAGCTACTGGATAACTAAAAGCTCCATAAGTAAGAATTTCATTTAATCCATAATAATTTATTGGAAATTGAACAAGATAGTTTGAAGATAAAACAACCACACCCATCATTAAAGATAGGCTGATAAAAAATTTATTCATTAAGCAGATTTAGCTACTGGCTTTTTTTTATATGGTGATTTTAATAAAATAACTTTTTTAAGTTTTTTTAATCTTGGTGATATATTTTTGTTTTTTACAGTTTTTAAGAATTCGTCAAAACTTCCTTTTTTGTCAACTGATCTTACTCCTGAATTGCTAACTGTTAGTTTTAAACTTCTTCCAGCAAGCTCACTTGTAAATTTTACTTTTTTTAAATTAGGTAAAAATCTTCTTTTAGTCTTATTGTTAGCATGACTAACATTATGACCCTTCATAGGAATTTTACCAGTTAGTTCACATTTTTTTGACATAATTTCACTGCCTATATAAGGGGAGATATTAAAGGCGTCAAGTTTATTAAAATTAAGAAAGAGTTTTATTTCCAACGATTTCTGAAATATTTTTCACTCCATCTCTTAGAAGTAATTCTTTTAGCTCTTTTTTAATGTTTGCAGCAATGTTAGGTCCTTGAAACACCATCCCGGTATATAACTGAATATAATCTGCCCCCAACAAAAATTTATCATGTGCAGACTTTCCAGAGTCAATTCCTCCTACCCCAATAATTTTAATTCTACCATTTAGTAGTTTAAAGAATTGATTAATAAGTAAATTTGATTTTTGTTCAATTGGCTTTCCTGACAAGCCTCCTTTTTGGTGTCGTTGAATATTTTTTAAATCATCTCTAGTGCTTTCTGATGTATTTGAAATAATTATTGCAGATATATCATTTTCAAAAAGAATCTCTGATATTAATTCTATTTGCTTTAAATGAATATCTGGAGAAATTTTAACTGCAATTGGAATATTTGTTTTCAGTTCATTTTTCTTATCTTTAATTGATTTTAATAATTCTTTTAATTTATTTTCATCATGAAAATTTCTTAAATTTTCGGTATTTGGAGATGAAATATTAATTGTAATATAATCAGCAACTTCATGAAATTTTTCTAATCCAATTAAATAATCATTCAATCGATTATCAGAGTCTTTATTTGGTCCAACATTTACTCCAAGTACTCCATTTTTTTTATTTGATTTTATTCTATTTAAAATAGTTTCAGATCCTTGATTGTTAAATCCCAATCTATTAATTAATGCTTGATCTTCAACCAATCTAAATACTCTTGGCTTTTCATTGCCATATTGTTTTAAAGGAGTAACAGTTCCAACTTCAACAAAACCAAATCCTAATTTAAATAAAGGATTGTAAACCTCTGCATTTTTATCAAAACCAGCTGCTATTCCTATTGGATTACTTAAATCTTTACCAAATATTTGTGTTTTGAAAATTGGATCATTTTTATTTTCATCAAATACATTTGATACTAAATTAAATTTTAAAGATTGAATTGCTAGAGTATGAGCTTTTTCTGGATCTAATTTGAAAATTAAAGATCTTAAATTTGAATACATTATTTGAGTTTACTCATTATAAGGTCTTTTGTTTCATTAACACCAAAAAAACTTATAAAAAATCCCATTCTTGGTCCATTTTCATCACCAAAAACCACCTCATAAATAAGTTTAAACCAATCTCTTAAATTTTCAGCATAACCATTTTCTTTTCCAGTAGAATAAATCAAAGTTTGGATTTCCTCTGGTGGCATCTGATCATTGCATTTTTCTAAAGTTGAAATTAAAGCTTTAAGAGCTTTTTTTTCATCTTCAGAAGGTGTTTTGTATTTTTTTTGAGACTTAATTACATCATTAAAATATTTAATTGCGTATCCTACTAATCCATCAAAAATTGGAAAGTTAGTTTCTTGAATATTTGGTTTGTATTTTTTTACAAATTTCCATAACAAATCTTTACTATCTGCATTACTTGTTTCTACTAGGTTCAATAACATTGAAAAACTCATAATCATATCTTCTTTTGGAATACTCCCATTGTGGACATGCCACACTGGATTCATTACTAATTGCTGCTCAGTCTGCTTTTTAGATTTTTCAATATTATCCAAATATTCATCTACTGCTTTTGGAACTATTTCTTTATAAAGTTTTTTAGCTCTTTTTGGATTTTGATACATATATAGTGATAAACTTTCTGGTGAAGCATACTTCAACCATTGATCAATAGTTATTCCATTACCTTTAGATTTTGAAATTTTCTCACCCTTTTCATCTAGAAAAAGTTCATATGCAAATCCTGATGGATTCTTTTTACCCAATAAATTAATGATTTTTGTAGATAAAATTGCACTTTCAATCAAATCCTTGCCATACATTTCAAAATCAATGTCTAAAGCAAACCATCTCATTGCCCAATCTACTTTCCACTGTAATTTACAATTACCATCTAAAATACTACTCTCTAATTTTTTACCTTTATTATCGAATATTATTTTAGAATTAGACTGATCAATTTCTATTACAGGTATCTCCAAAACATGACCAGTATCAGGACATACTGGTAAAAAAGGACTGTATGTTTTTTGTCTTTCTTTTCCAAGTGTTGGTAAAATAACATTCATTATTCCTTCATAATTTTCTAAAATGATTTTCAAAGTAGGATTAAAAAATCCTGCCTTGTACAAAGATGTGGAACTTTTAAAATTATATTTAAAATTAAAACTGTTTAAAAAATCCTTTAGCATTTCATTATTATGTTCTCCAAAACTATTAAATTTTTGGAAAGGATCAGGTACTTGCGTTAAAGGTTTGTGAAGGTTTTGTTGCAACAATTCTTGGTTAGGAACATTATCTGGAACTTTTCTTAAGCCATCCATGTCATCTGAAAATGTAATAATTTCTGTTGGTAAATCTGTGAGTTGATTAAGTGCATTGACCATCATTGAAGTTCGTGCAACTTCTCCGAAAGTTCCTATATGAGGTAATCCACTTGGACCATATCCTGTTTGGAGAGTAATCTTACCTTTTTTTTCAATAAAAGCTTTTCTTTCACGAAGCATTTTTTTAGCTTCTACAAAAGGCCAAGCACTTGTCTTTTCTAGAACATCTTTTTTAATCATGAATTGCTCTTTTTAACCTTAAACCAGTGATTATATTTATTCTTATAGAGTTGAAATTTATTTACCATAAAATATTGTTCTTTCAAAATGTCTAATTACAAAACTGTTTTTTTTACGCTTGGAATTCTGCAAATAATATTGGGTGTATCAATGTTCATCCCAATTATAGTACAATTCTTTTACTCAGAGATAGACTCATCTTTCTTTGGCTCATCTATTGTAACCATAATCTTTGGAACTTTATTTTTTTTATCAAATTTAGATCACGATAAAAAACTTAATCTACAACAAGCTTTCTTATTAACTGCCCTATCTTGGATTAGTATTGCAGTATTTGGATCTTTACCGTTTGTATTCTCTAGTATTGAACTTTCAATTACAGACTCTTTTTTTGAAAGTATGTCAGGAATTACTACAACTGGATCTACAATAATCTCAGATTTAGAGAACGCACCAAAGGGTCTTCTTTTATGGAGAGCTATTTTACAATGGCTAGGTGGAATTGGAATAATTGTAATGGCGATTACTTTAATGCCTATAATGAATGTTGGAGGTATGCAATTATTTAAAATTTCAAGTAATGACTCTTCAGAAAAAATACTCCCTAAGTCAAAAGAAATAGCACTTAGATTAATTTATATTTACTCAGGATTAACAGGCCTTTGCGCAATCACTTATTGGATATTTGGTATGGGTAAATTTGACAGCTTAACCCACTCAATGACTACAATTGCTACTGGAGGCTTTTCTAACTACAACGAGTCAATTGGATACTTTAATAGTTTACCAATTGAGATTTCATCAATGTTTTTTATTATATTGGGAAGTATTCCTTTTATTGCTTACATTAAATTTATAAGTGGAAACAAAAAAATTTTTTTAAATGATATTCAAATCAAAACTTTTTTAAAAATTATAATATTCACTGTTATAATTTTATCTATTTACTTATTATTTTCTAACCAAGAAAACTTTAGTTTAAGATCAATATTTTTTAATACTATATCAATCCTGAGTGGTACTGGTTATGTAAACGCAGAATTTGATAAATGGGGCAGTTTTCCTATAACCCTGTTTCTTGCACTGATGTTTATAGGTGGATGTGCGGGTTCTACAGCTTGTGGTGTAAAAATATTTAGAATTCAAATTCTTTATCTATTTATTCTGAACCAATTAAAAAAAATAATTTATACTAAAGGGGTATTTGTAATTAAGTATGATCAAAGTGCAGTTGATGAAAAGTTTATAGCTTCAATTATTTCATTTATTTATTTTTATATCGTAATATTTTTTATTCTTACTGCATTGTTATCATTAACTGGTTTAGATTTTATTACAGCTATCTCGGGTGCCGCTACATCTATTTCAAATGTTGGACCTGGTCTTGGTCCAATAATTGGCCCCAATGGAGATTTTTCTTCATTACCAGATCTTTCTAAATGGATTTTAACAGTTGGTATGATTTTGGGTAGACTTGAGCTATTTGCAATATTAGTGTTATTTTTACCATCATTTTGGAAAAATTAATTATGTCTGAAATAAATAAAACATCCTGGTTAGAATCGATTTCAGTTTACAAAGATATTCGGATGTTAAGAATTTTATTACTTGGTGCAATCAGTGGATTTCCATGGGTCTTGATTGCTAGTAGTTTAAGTCTTTGGTTAAAAGAAGAAGGATTAAGTAGATCTACTATTGGATGGGCAGGACTTATTTTTGGGGTTTATGCTTTTAATTATCTTTGGGCACCTATTATAGATAGAATTCAAATTCCTTTCCTAACTAAAAAATTAGGTCACCGAAGAGGTTGGATTGTTTTAATGCAATTAGTAATTCTATTAAGTTTACTAGTTTGGAGTATTATAAATCCTACAGAAAATTTAGCGTTGATAATTACAGTTGGGTTAATCATCGCTATAGCATCAGCAACTCAAGATATAACGGTAGATGCATTAAGAATTGAACAAATTAATGAAAATGAGGGAAAATCAATGGCAGCAGGTGCTGCAATGGCTGTAGTTGGTTGGTGGACAGGTTACAAATTAGGTGGTGTAGTTGCTTTATTTACTGCAGAGTTTTTTGAAAATATTGGTATCCAAGATTACTGGCAAGCAACTTTTTTAATATTAGGTATTTTAATTATTTTAATGAATATTGCTCTGATGTTTGTTCATGAGCCAGTAGAAACTGATAGACAATCAAAGCAAAAAGAAACTGATAATTTAATTAAAGGTAAACTAGGATCTAATAATATTATTACGACTTTTGTTGCCTATATAACTGGAACAATTGGTGGGCCCATTATTAGCTTCTTTAAAAAAAATGGTTTTGCCATAGCTGCAGGAATTTTAGGATTTGTCTTTTTGTTTAAAATTGGAGAAGCATTCATGGGTAGAATGTCGATTGTATTTTATAAAGAAATAGGCTTTTCAAAAGGACAAATAGCAATCTATTCAAAAGGATTAGGTTGGATCACAACTGTCGTATTTACTTTAATTGGTGGTGTAATGGCCATGAGGACTGGAACTATAAAAACTATGTTCTTTGCTGGAGGTTTAATGGCGGTTACAAATCTGTTATTTGCTGTCTTGGCATGGACTGGTAAATCTGAACTATTATTTGCAATAGCAGTTATTGCTGACGATATTACTGCAGCTTTTGCAACTGTAGCATTTGTAGCATTTATATCTTTACTGGTTGATCGAACATATACAGCAACACAATACGCATTACTTGCATCTATAGGAACTGCTGGGAGGACAACTTTAGCATCATCATCAGGAGCTTTAGTAGATTGGTTAAACGGAGATTGGGGAACATTTTTTGTCTTAACAACTATTATGGTTATTCCTTCACTAATATGCCTATGGATGATAAAAAATAAAATTAAAATTGGTGCAAAATAAATTTTATTTTACAGGTAGTTTTTCTAATATTTATAAGAAATCCTCTAAATTTTCAGAAGTAACCTCACAAATATTATATGGAGAGAAATTTAAAATTTTATCTAAAACTAAAAATTGGATAAAAATAAAATCTAGTTTTGATAATTATACTGGGTACATTCAAAATAAAAATTATTCAAAAGAATTTAAAGCTAATTATAAGGTAAGTAGTTTAAAAGCAAATATCTATAAAAAACCAAATTTAAAAACTAATACTTTTCTGTCTTTTGGATCAAAGTTGTCAGTTAAAGAAACTAATAAAAATTTTGCCAGAATTGATAAAAATAAATGGATTAAAAAAAAAGATATAAAAAATATAAATTATAAAGACAAAAACTTCATTAAAGTTTTTAAAAAATTTTTGAATATAAAATATATCTGGGGTGGAAAAAGTTACGGGGGAATAGATTGCTCAGCCCTATTACAAATATTTTACTATTATAATAATAAGTTTTTTCCTCGAGATACCAAAGATCAAATTAAATATTTAAAAGGAAACATAAAAAGAAATTATCAAAAGGGAGATATCATTTTTTGGAAAGGGCATGTCGCAATGTGTTTAAATTCCAAGCAATTAATACATGCATATGGACCTGAAAAGAAAGTATTGATCATGCCTATAATTAAGACAATTAGAAGAATTGAAAATACAGCAAAACTTAAAGTTAAAAAAATAGCTAAAATTAAAATTTAGCTTCTTCCAAAATCTGGCTTATTAATATCTTGTTTGAGTTTGATTATTTTTGATCTGACTTTTTTAGTTTGAATAAGCTTGTTAATAATCGATTTATTATTTTTTGAATTAATATCAGATTTAAATGATTTTAAATTTTTAATAAATAAATCAATAGCATTTGAAATATTTTTATTGTTATTGAAAAAAATATCTCGCCACATAATCTCATTAGAAGCTGCTATTCTTGAAAAATCTCTTAGTCCTCCTGCGCTATATTTGATTAAATTATAGCTTTGTTTTTTCTCAAAATCTTGAGCCGACTTAACTAAATTATATGCAATTAAGTGAGGTAAATGACTAGTTATTGAAAAAATTTTGTCATGTTTTTCTGGTGACATGATTGTTACTTTTGATCCAATCTTCTCCCAAAATTTTTTCAGAAAATTTAAATTTTTTTTAATTGTATTTTTTTCTTTAATTAAAATACACCATCTACCCTCGAACATGCTACTCTTTCCGTGCTGTGGTCCACTTACTTCAGAACCAGCAATTGGGTGACTAGAAGTCCATGCAATTCCTTTTTTTAAAAATTTTTTTATTATTTTTGATGATTCAATTTTTGAAGAACCGACATCAGTAATTAATGTGTTAGGAGAAATATAATTATTTATTTTCATAATAATATTTTTGTATTCACTCATAGGTGTACAAAAAATAATAAAATTAGATTTTGTTACAGCTTCTTTTAATGAACTAACTACTTTTCCAGGTAATTTAAGATTTTTAATTCTTGATATATTCTTTTTTGACTTTTCATAAATATATACCTTATTTGCCAATTTATTTTTGTGTATAGATCTTAAAACTGAAGATCCAAGTAAACCACACCCTATGATTAAAATATTTTTCATTTAATTAAAAATCTTTCTCACTGCATTCATGAATATTAAATTTTCTCTAGATGAGCCAATAGTTAATCTCAATTTGTTTTTAATATGATAACCATCTTCAGTAGATCTTAATATAATTCCTTTATTTTTTAATTTTTGGTAAAGAAAATTTGCTGAATATTTACAGTCATCAAAATTTAATAATAAAAAATTTGCTGATACAGCGTTTGAAAAAATATTATATTTTTCGAGAAATTTTTTTAGTCTATTTGCATAATTTAAATTATGTCTAATAGACTTTTGAATGAATTTCTTATCCTTCAAAGATTCTGCGGCCGCAACTTGAGCCAAACCATTTACATTAAAAGGTGGTTTAATTACATTTAACGCTCTAATTATTTGTTTCGATCCATATCCCCAGCCAATTCTTAATGAGGCCAAGCCAAACATTTTAGAAAATGTTCGCAATATAAATACGTTGTCTTTGTTTTTAAATAATTCTAAACCAGAGCTGTAATCATCATTTTTCATATATTCTGAGTACGCATCATCAATTACTAATAAAATATTTCTATTCAACGTTCTTCTAAGTTCTAATGTCTCTTTTTTAGTTAAATATGTTCCTGTTGGATTGTTTGGATTTGCAATAAAAACTATTTTGGTTTTCTTAGATACTTTTTTCAATATTTCTTCAATTGAAACTTTAAAATTATTTTCTTTTGCAAATACAACTTTTGCACCAACAATTTTTGCATAAATCCTGTACATTAAAAAACTATATTGAGGAACAATCACCTCATCATTTGGATGTAGATATAATTGACATAACATTTGAATTACCTCATCAGAACCTGCTCCACATACAATTTTATCGAAATTACATTTATATGCTTTAGATATTGCCATTTTAAGATTAGTAGATTTTCCATCTGGATATTTATCTAATACTAAATTTTTTTGAGATATTACTTTTTTTGCTAACGGGCTCATCCCTAAAGCAGACTCATTAGCTGACAATTTAATAACCTTATTAATTTTGTTAATTTTAGATTTGCCAGGCTTATAAGCTTCTATGTTAAATTTTTTAAATTTAGGTGTGCTCATTTTTTTTATTTTTATGAGCTCTTTATAGATAAAAAAACAAATATTTATATAGAATATGATCTTATTTTAAAAAATTGACATAAATTACAAGTTCTTGTACAAAATTTATGCGCTGATTTAACTGAATTGCGAGCGCTTAAAAAAAACCGCTAAAATAGTTTTTTTTCTCACAATTCATCTAAAGGCCTTAAAATGAATACAGAAAAAAATATTAAGACATTAATTATAAAGAAACCTCTTAAATTGGATTGTGGTAAAACTATAAACAATTTTCCAATTGCATTCGAAACTTATGGGTCTTTAAATGAGAATAAAGACAATGCTATATTAGTATTTCATGCACTAACTGGAGATCAATTTGTAACTGGTTTAAATCCTGTTACTAAAAAAGACGGTTGGTGGAGTTTTGCTGTAGGTCCAGACAAAGCAATAGATACCAATAAATATTTTGTTATTTGTTCAAATGTAATTGGTGGATGTATGGGATCTTATGGACCAAGCCATAAAGATCCTGAAACACAGAAAACTTTTGGAACTGATTTTCCAGTTATAACAATTAATGACATGGTGAATGCACAATATAATTTACTTGAACACTTTGGAATTGATAAACTATTTGCAATTACCGGAGGTTCAATGGGAGGCATGCAAGTTCTTCAATTTATCAGCAACTTTCCTGATAAAGCTAAAACTGTTATACCCATTGCTACAACTTCAAGTCATTCGGCACAGAATATTGCTTTCAATGAACTAGGAAGACAGGCAATCACTGCTGACAGCGATTGGAAAGATGGAAATTATGAAGCTAATAACACCAACCCAGGTAAAGGGCTTGCTGTTGCAAGAATGGCAGCTCATATAACTTATCTCTCAAAAAAAGGTTTACAGGAAAAGTTTGGTAGAAAATTGCAAGAAAGAGAAGATTTGAAATTTGGTTTTGATGCAGATTTTCAAATTGAGAGTTATTTGAGATACCAAGGATCTGTATTTGTAGATAGATTTGATGCAAACAGCTACCTCTACATAACTAGGGCAATGGATTATTTTGATTTAGTTAAACAATTTAATGGGAATTTGTCTGATGCATTTAAAAAAACAAAAGCTAAATTTTTTGTAATTTCTTTTACTTCTGATTGGCTTTATCCAACCCAAGAAAATAAAGATATTGTTATAGCTTTGAATTCTATTGGAGCAGATGTTGGTTTTGTAGAAATTGTATCTGATAAAGGTCACGACTCTTTTTTATTAGATGTTCCTGATTTTTTAAACGCACTAAAGAATTTCTTAGACAAATCTTATACAGAGTTAAACAATGAAAAATGAATTTAAAGTAATATCAGATTTAATTGAAGATAATAAAAAAGTTCTAGATGTAGGTTGTGCAGATGGAACTTTGATGCAATTTTTAAAAGAAAATAAAAATATAAATGTAAGAGGACTAGAAATTTCTAAGGAAAAAGTACAAGAATGTATTGCAAAAGGATTAACTGTAATAGAAGGTAACGCAGAGAAAGACTTAAAACAATTTCCTGATAAATCGTTTGACTATGTGGTATTGAGTCAAACACTCCAAGCATTTTTAAGCCCTGAAATTGTTTTAGATGAACTTTTAAGAGTTGGAAAAAAAGCAATTGTAACAATACCAAATTTTGGTAATTGGCAAGTTAGATTGCATCTACTATTTAAGGGGACAATGCCAATAACAAAATCTTTGCCAGAGCAATGGCATAGTACACCTAATTTGCATATGTGCACAATTAAAGATTTTGTAAATTTTGTAAAATTTAAAGAAATTAAAATGATAAAAACTTTAGCTTTAAATAGTAACAACACTTCAAACATAACAACTAATAATTTAGGAACTAAAAATTTATTTGCTGATCTTGGAATATTTTTAATAGAAAAATAAATGAAAGTTGAAATTATACCGTGCCTACAAGATAATTATAGTTATTTAATTATTGATAATGAAAAACAGGAAGCATGTGTTGTTGATCCAAGTGAAGCTAAACCAATAATCAATTACTTAAACGATAAAAATATTAAATTAAAATATATCTTAAATACTCATCATCATTATGATCATGTTGGGGGTAATACTGAATTAAAAAAAAAATTTGGATCTGTTGTTTTGGGATTTAATGGAGATGCAAAAAGGATACCAGAGATTGATATCTTGTTAAAAGATAACGAAATTTGGAATAGTGGAAATTTTAAAGCTAAAATTATTCATATCCCTGGACACACAACAGGACATATTTGTTTTTATTTTTTTGAAGAAAACTTACTATTCACTGGAGATACTCTCTTCTCACTTGGATGTGGTAGAATTTTTGAGGGTACATATGAACAAATGTATAACTCTTTAAATAAATTAAAATCTTTACCTAAAGAAACAAAAATCTATTGTGGCCATGAATATACTTTAAATAATTCAAAATTCTGCTTGGAACATGATTCTGAAAACTCCTCTTTGTTAAAGAAAATAGAATTTATAAAACAACAAAGAAATAATAATTTGCCTACTATTCCATCAACCTTACAAGATGAAATTGATTGTAATATTTTTTTAAGAGCTAATGACCTAAAATCCTTTTCAAAATTAAGGGATTTAAAGGATAATTTCTAACTAATTCAGCTTGACTATAGGCTTCCGGTAACTATATTGCGGTTACTTAAATTTAATATTCATACTATGTCATACGCAGTAATAAAAACAGGTGGTAAACAGTACAAAGTTAAATCTGGTGAAATATTAAAAATTGAAAAATTACCAGATTCAAAGCCTGAGACTAAGATAGAATTTAATGAAATCCTAGCATATGGGGATGATAAAAATATTGAGGTTGGAACTCCTAATATTGAAGGTGCTAAGGTAGAAGCAGATTTAATTAAAAATAGTAAAAATAGAACAATTCTAATTTTCAAAAAAAGAAGAAGACAAAATTCAAGAAGAAAAAATGGACACAGACAACAATTTTCTTTGATAAGAATTAACAAAATTTTTTCAAAAGATGGTAAAGTATTATCTGAAGCTGAAAAAATTAAACCAGCTCCCAAAAAAGAGGAAGTTAAGGAAGCTGCAAGCAAATAGTTATTAGGTAAATTATGGCAACAAAAAAAGCAGGTGGATCATCGAGAAACGGACGAGATAGTGCTGGTCGAAGACTTGGTGTTAAAAAATACGGTGGAGAAACTGTAATACCTGGAAATATAATTGTTAGACAAAGAGGAACAAAAATTTTTCCTGGCGAAAATGTTGGAATGGGAAAAGATCATTCAATTTTTTCTGTTATCAAAGGTAAAGTTGTATTCAAAAAATCTAAATTAGATAGAACTTACGTTTCAGTAAAACCCAATTAATAGTACAACCAAGAAAATGTTGTATTATGAAATTTCTCGATCAAGTTAAAATTTATATTAAGGCTGGAAACGGCGGTGACGGTTCACCAAGTTTTAGAAGAGAAAAGTATGTTGAGTTTGGAGGACCTGATGGAGGCGATGGAGGCAGAGGTGGCTCTATCATTTTAAAATCAGAAGAAAACTTAAACACTTTAATTGATTACAGATATCAACAACATCATAAAGCTCAACGTGGAGAGAATGGTTCTGGTCAAAATCGAACAGGTAAAAGTGGTGAGGATTTGGTTTTAAAAGTTCCTCTTGGAACCCAAGTATTTGAAGAAGATAACAAAACTCTATTATTTGATTTTAACAAAAAAGGAGAAGAGTACATTGCAGCTAATGGTGGCAAAGGTGGTTTGGGAAATACTAGATTTAAAAGCTCTACAAACAGAGCTCCAAGAAAATTTACGAAAGGAACTTTGGGAGAAGAGTTTACAATTTGGTTACAACTTAAAACAATAGCTGATATTGGAATTATTGGATTACCTAACGCAGGAAAATCAAGTTTGTTAGCAGCACTTACAAACGCAAATCCTAAAATTGCTAATTATAAATTTACAACAATTAATCCTAACTTGGGTGTTGCTAGCTATGATGATAAAGAAATCACAATAGCTGATATACCAGGATTAGTAGAAGGTGCCCATGAAGGTGTTGGACTTGGGATACAGTTTTTAAAACATATAGAAAGATGCAAATCTTTATTACATTTAATTGATATTACTAATCTTGATCTTAAGGAATCTTATGATCAGGTTAAAAATGAACTTAAAAATTACAGTTCTAAAATGCTTGAAAAGAGAGAATTAATTGTATTTAACAAAATAGATTTAATTGATGAAGACACAGCTAAAGATGTAATTGATGATTTCTCTAAGGATAAAAATTGTGAGATAATGACAATGACAACTTTAAATAAAGAGTCGGTTTCAAAAATTAAGGCAAAATTATTATCCTATGTATCTTAAAAACTCGAAAATTATTGTTATTAAAATTGGTTCATCTTTATTAGTTGATGAAAATAAAAAAATTAGAAAAAAATGGCTTTCAAGCTTTGCGGGGGACATCAAAAAACTAAAAGATAAAAATCAAAAAGTAGTCATTGTTAGTTCAGGTGCTATCGCTCTTGGATGTAAAAAAATGAATTTTAACAAAAAAAATATTAAGTTAGATAAAAGTCAAGCAATTGCCTCTATTGGACAAATTGAACTAATGAATTTATTCTCTCAGACCTTCTCAAAATTCAAATTAAATATTTCACAAATTTTGCTAACTCTAGAAGATACAGAGGAGCGAAGAAGATCCTTAAATGCCAAAAGAACATTCGAAAATTTATTCGAACTTGGATTTATCCCAGTTGTTAATGAGAATGATACAATTGCAACAACTGAAATAAAATATGGAGATAATGATAGATTGGCATCTAGAGTAGCTCAAATTACAAACGCCGATACATTAATTTTACTTTCAGATGTAGATGGCCTTTTTACAAAAAATCCAAAAGTAAATAAAGACGCTAAACTAATAAAAATAGTAAATGATATAAACAAAGACTTAAAAGAAATTAATATCAAAGGAATTAATGAATATGGAAGTGGAGGAATGCAAACAAAAATTGAAGCTGCTAAAATTTGTCAATTAGCTGGCAGCAGTATGATTATTGCAAACGGACTGTATTCAAATCCTATTTCAAAAATTATTGAAAAAAATAATTGTACATGGTTCAGCCCAAAGGTCTCTAAACTTCATGCTAGAAAAAAATGGATAATTAGCTCAATTGCACCTAAAGGAAATATTGTAATTGATGATGGAGCCAAAAAAGCGTTAAAGCTTGGAAAAAGTTTACTAGCTGCAGGTATTAAAAATGTATCAGGAAGATTTAACAAAGGTGATCATATAAAAGTTTTAGATAAAAAAAATAATGAATGTGCTAGGGGTTTAAGTTCTTTTTCTTCTGATGAAGTAAAAAAAATTATGGGACACCATTCGAATGAAATTCAAAAATTACTTGGGTATGTTGCAAAATCTGAAGTTATTCATAAAGATGATATGGTAGAAGTATAAATGAATAATTATATGAATTTAATCGGTAAAAGAGCAAGAAAAGCAAGTCAATATAAAATAGACACAAAAGTTAAAAATAGTGTTTTAGCCTCCTATGCCAAAATGCTTAACGAAAACAAAGGTTTAATAATTAAAGAAAATACTAAAGATATTAATTACGCAAAAAAAATAGGATTAAAAGAAAATTTAATTAATAGACTTCATTTAAATGAGAAAAAAATAAACGACATCAGAAATTCTATTATTAGTATTATTAAATTTAAAGATCCCATTAATCATGTTCTAGAAAAGTGGAAAAGACCTAATGGATTAAATATTAGTAGAGTATCAATTCCAATCGGAGTTATTGGCGTAATTTATGAAAGTAGGCCAAATGTTACATCAGATGTTGCAGGTTTATGTTTCAAATCAGGTAATGCAGTAATCTTAAGAGGAGGTTCTGAGGCAATCAATTCAAATAGAATTTTATCAAAACTTTTTAGAAAAGCGCTCAAAAAAAATAAAGTAGATGAAAACTTTATACAATTTATAGACTCTAAAAACAGAAAGATGGTTGATGTAATGCTTTCCAAAATGAAAGAATATATTGATGTTATAATCCCACGTGGTGGAAAAAATCTTGTAAGAAAAGTTCAAGAACTTTCTAAGGTTCCTATAATTGGTCATCTTGAGGGTATTTGTCATACATATGTCGACAAAGACGCTGAATTAAAGATGGCAAATAGAGTTGTTACTAACGCAAAATTAAGAAACACCAGCATATGTGGAGCGACCGAAACCATTATTCTACATAAAAATATTGTTAAAAAATTTAGCAATACAATCCTGGGTAATTTAGAAAAAAATGGTTGTAAAATTTATGGAGAAAAGACTTTGGCTAAATTTTATAAAGGTAAAATTTTTAAAGCTACTGAAAAAGATTGGTCTACAGAATATTTAAGCTCAGCAGTTTCAGTTAAAATAGTAAACAACCTCGATGAAGCTATTAATCATATTAATAAGTATGGAACAATGCATACAGATTCAATAATTACAAAAAACAAAAAAACAGCTAATCAATTTCTAAAAGAAGTCAAAAGCTCTATTGCTATGCATAACACTTCAACTCAATTTGCAGATGGAGGTGAATTTGGGTTTGGAGGAGAAGTTGGAATTTCTACCAATGTACTACCACCGAGAGGGCCTGTAGGACTTAATCAACTTGTTTCATACAAGTATCAAATTACAAGTAACGGTAAAATAAGAAATTAATTTGAAATCAAATAAGACAAAAATAGGAATTTTAGGAGGATCATTTGATCCTGCTCATAAAGGTCATCTAGCAATTTCAAAAGAAGCAAAAAAAAGATTTGAGCTTAAAAACATTATTTGGGCAATCACAAAAAAAAATCCATTTAAAAACCAGAGCAAAACCTCAGTTACTAAAAGAATAAAATTCTGTAAAAAAATTATTGGTAAAAATTCATTTATAAAAGTGAGATTTTACGAAAATAAAATTAATTCAAATAAAACAATCGATTTAATTAATCATTTGAAAAAAAATAAAAATATTGAAATCTATTTTTTAATGGGAGCAGATAACTTAATAAATTTTCACAAATGGTATAAATCAAAATCTATTTCACAAAAGTGTAATATTTTAGTTTTCGATAGACATGGCTATAAAAAAAACTCATTAAAATCAAAGACATTTAGGGCTCTCGGTAATACCACCCTCAAATTCATAGAGTTTAATAAAGTCAACATTTCATCTTCTCAATTAAGAAAAATTTGATAGTCTAAATTTAATTAATGGATAAAATTTCAGATCTCAAAGAAATTGTAATCACCACATTAGATCTTAACAAAGCTGAAGACATAGTAACTATTGATCTAAAAGATAAAAGTTCGATGGCAGATTATATGATAATAGCAAGCGGTACATCATCTAGACATATACAGTCTTTATCTGAACAAGTGTTAGAAAAGCTTAAAGATAATGGAATTAAAGACTCTAAAATTGAAGGTAAAGAAAGTGGTGAATGGAAATTAGTAGACGGTATAGATCTAATCGTTCATATTTTTCATCCAGAGAAAAGAAAATTTTATGAATTAGAAAAAATCTGGTCAGAATTTATTCCTAAAGAAAAAGTAATGATATGAAAATAATTAAATATTACTCAATTATTTTTTTATCATTTTTTTATTTAAGTTCAGCAAACTCTTCTGAAGTAGATATTTACAAAAAGATAGATTTATTTGGCGAGGTTTTAGAAAAAATAAATAGAGAATATATTGATGAGATCAATCAATCTGAAAGCATGGACTCTGCTATCAATGGCTTACTTCAATCTTTAGACCCTTATTCCTCTTATATGTCTCCTGAAATTCTGGAGGAAATGCAAACTGAAACTAGCGGTGAATTTGGCGGCCTTGGAATTGAGGTAAGTATGGAAGCAGGAGTTGTTAAAGTTATTTCACCTATTGACGACACACCAGCATCAAAAGCTGGATTAAAAGCTGGTGATTACATTGTGAAAATTAATGATACCCAAGTTCAAGGGAAATCCCTAAGTGAAGCTGTTGATTTAATGCGAGGCCCAGTGGGTTCAAGTATAGAATTAACAGTTAGACGAAGAGGAGAAAAAAAAGCACTAACATTTAATATCACTAGAGAGATAATTGAAATTCAATCAGTTAAGTCAGAGTTATTAGAAGAAAATATCGGCTATATTAGATTAACTTCATTTAATGAAAACAGTAGTGATCAAATAGAAAAACAAATAAAGAAATTAAAGAAAAATAAAAATCTTAATTCATTTATTTTGGATTTAAGAAATAATCCAGGTGGATTACTAAACCAAGCAATAAGAATATCTGATTTCTTTTTAGAAAATGGTGAAATTGTCTCCACTAAAAGTAGAAAAAAATCTGATAATAGAAAATGGTTTGCAAAAAAAGGAGACATAACTGACGGAAAAACATTATTAGTACTGATAAATTATGGATCAGCTTCAGCATCAGAAATTGTTGCAGGAGCTTTAAAAGATCACAAAAGAGCAATTGTTGTAGGTGAAAACAGTTATGGCAAAGGTTCAGTTCAATCTATTATTCCTCTTAAAAATAGAGGCGCAATACGATTAACTGTTGCAAAATATTATCTTCCATCTGGAAAATCTATATCTGAGGTTGGTGTACGTCCAGACATTGAAGTGAATGAAGAAGGTGATAATTTTAAAATAAGAACTGAAACTGATAATCAGTTAAATTACGCAATTAAATTACTCAACGGATAAAATGAAAAAAGATTTACATAATCTTCCACTAAGAAGTGGAGTTGGAATTGTTGTGTTAAATAATGATAACAAAGTATTTGTTGCCAAAAGAATAGATAACCCCAAAAATTTTTGGCAAATGCCCCAAGGCGGTGTGGATGAAGGTGAGGATTTTTTAAAAGCCGCTTACAGAGAACTTGAAGAAGAAACCAGTATTAAAAATGTTGAATTAATAAAAGAATTAGATGGAACTATAACTTATGAACTTCCAGATAGATTGCTTGGTTTGATTTGGAAAGGAAAGTACAGAGGTCAAAAACAAAAATGGTTTTTAATGAGATTTGTTGGGTCAGATAGT
>NZ_CVST01000041.1 GCF_001180225.1 Candidatus Pelagibacter communis
TAATTTCTTAGATCATAATTTTTGTTTTTCTCTAAAAAACTTTTAACATCTTGATTGATTTTTCCTGATGGATTACTTCCAGCACTAAAAGCTTTAAATATATTCGAGTATTCGTTATTTATAATACTCTCAGCTATAATACTTCTTGCAGAATTACCAGTGCATACAAATAATATATTTTTCATTAAAAAATAATTTTATAAATACCAATTACAAATAGTGGAATTTGTAATCCAAAATTAGTTAAGATAGCCTTATCCTTTAATAAAAACCCTGAAATTGTCCATCCAACAACACCAAGTCCATGAAAATAAATATTCAGTGGATAAATATTAAGATTTGTAAGTAAAATACCAGTTAATACTAAAAATGTACTTATCCATTTAAGATATTTTTTTAAAAATAACATTCAAAATTTATATGAATGTTATGTTAAAGATTTATTACAAAGAACTTTAATGTAATTTAATTTTTTTGGAGTTCATAGATTGAAACGTAGTGTTTCTTTTTAGGTAGTGGGATTATTGTTGGAACTTTAGTTAATCTTGGTTTTATTGATTTATTTCCTACAATAATATTTTTATCATAATTTTCTAAATTTACTTCAGGAT
>NZ_CVST01000042.1 GCF_001180225.1 Candidatus Pelagibacter communis
TCTAAAACAATTAGTCTTTCTCTTAACTCAGGATAGTTAAAGAATGTTGGCATTTCTTTATTGTCAAATATTTGTCTACTGTAAATTTCATCGCTTAATATAGTCACATGAGGATGTTTTTTTAAACCTTCTGCTAGTTTATCAATTTCAGACTTCTCAACAAAACTTCCAGTTGGGTTATTAGGGTTAATTAAAATTAACAATCTAGTCTTGTCAGTGATTAAAGATAAAATTTTATCTGCACTAAATTTTAAATCTTTATCTTCTGTTAAATCATAAGGTACAGCAGTAGAGCCTGTATAATTAATCATAGACTCATAAATAGGAAAAGCTGGTGTTGGATGAATAATTTCTGCTCCTGGCTCACCAAAACACTGTATCGCATAATGCATTGTAGGTTTACCACCTGGCATTATAGTAATTCTTTCTGGATCTACTTCGGCGTTATATCTTTTCTTGATCCATCTAGTAACTGCTTGTCTGCACTCTAAAATTCCATTTGAAAGAACATAACCATGATGACCATCGTCTAATGCTTTTTTTGCAGCTTCAACTACATGTTTAGGTGTTTTAAAATCTGGTTGACCTAACCCGAGATGTATCATTGGGTTTCCTTGTGCCTCTAATTT
>NZ_CVST01000043.1 GCF_001180225.1 Candidatus Pelagibacter communis
ACAACCTATTGAGTGTATTACATAAATAGTCTATAAAGTAGAACAAAACAAGAACATGAAACTAACAATCCCATATTATCTACATAAAGCAGGCGCTGGTTTTCCTTCTCCCGCAACAGATTATATCGAAGAAGATATCGATCTGAACATGCATTTAATAAGAAATGTTCCAGCAACTTTCATAATCAGAGTTCAAGGTAAATCCATGGTTGATGTCGGTATTAATGATGGGGATTTATTGGTCGTTGATAAAAGTTTAAAACCAAAAAACTTTTCAACAGTGATTGCAAACGTTCATGATGAACTTGTGGTTAAAACTTTAGTTCAAGAAAGAGATAAAAAATTTTTAACTTCTGGCTCTAAAGAATTTTCTGACAGAATTTTAATTAATGAAGAACAAGATGTTTTTATTTGGGGAGTAGTTACTTATGTCATCCACTCAGTATACTAAGAAAATAGCACTGGTTGATTGTAATTCTTTTTATGTTTCTTGTGAAAGATTATTCAATCCTAAAATAAGAAAAAAACCAGTTGTCGTTTTATCCAATAATGATGGCTGTATCATCTCAAGATCAAATGAAGCAAAAGCTTTGGGAATTAAGATGGGTGAACCTTATTTTAAAGCAAAAGATATTATTGTTAAAAATAATGTAAATGTTTTTTCATCAAACTATTCTTTGTATGGAGATTTATCGAGAAGAGTGATGCGAACTCTTAAAAGATTTAATTCTGAAATAGAGGTTTATTCAATTGATGAAGCATTTTTAGATTTATCAAACTTTAAAGATCAGGATGTAGAAAAAGTTGGAAAAGAAATCAGAGAAACAGTTTTACAATGGACTGGTATTCCAACAAGTATTGGGATCGCAAAAACAAAAACATTAAGTAAAGTTGCAAATCATATTGCAAAGAAAAAACAATCTGGAGTGACAAGTTTAATTGGAATAGATAATTTAGATCCTATTTTAGAAAAAGTTGAAATTAATGATGTTTGGGGTGTTGGTAGACAATTAACTAAGTTTTATCAAAAGCATGGAATTTATAATGCTAAGCAGCTTAAGAATAAATCTAATACATGGATTAAGAAAAGTTCCAATGTTTTAAGCTCAAGAACTGCAATGGAGCTTAGAGGAATTCCTTGTATTGATTTAGAAACAACTACTACTAAAAGAAAGAGTTGTGTTGTTTCAAGATCATTTGGAAAAAGAATTGAAACTTTTCAAGAATTAAAAGAAGCAGTTGCAAATTATTGTTTGAATGCATCTGAAAAAATTAGATCAGAATCTTTAGTTGCAAAAGCAATTACAGTATTTGTTAGAACTAGTCCTTTTCATAGAAACTTTGGTTATTATTCAAATGCAAAAACAGTTGATTTTCCTATTGCAACAAACAATAGCATTGAAACAGTTAAAACAGCAGTTTCAATTCTTGAGAACATATTTAAAAATGGTTACCGTTATCAAAAAGCGGGCGTGATGCTAACAGGATTATCTAATGCTAGTGATAAAACAAATTTATTTACTTCTGAAAAAGATGAAAAGATAAATAGCTTAATGAGATCAATTGATAACACCAATCATAGATATGGAAGATCTACATTAAGTGTTGCAAGTGCTGGTGTTCATAAAAAGTGGAATATGCGAAGGCAGTATTCTTCTAAAATTGATACCGCTGATTTCTATTGTTTACCAACGATTAGAGCTTAATTTGATATAAGCATTGGGTGTAATGTAAAAACTCGAGAAGGCTCAGATTTAATCTTAGGTAGATATTTGTTGTTATAAGTTTCGTTGTATTTTTTAACAACAATGTCTGAATTTTTATAATCTGGAAATTTACTTACATAAACCATCAAATAAGTTGAGGATTTTACAAAACTTGTTGAGGGTTTTTCAATAGAACCCCATCGATCACCTGCTCCCGGACATGAAATTGCATATTTTTGATTTGTTTTTGATGGATCCATTATCCCCTGAATTACAAAATCTGCTCCATTGTGTAAACTTCTGCCATCAACTTCATAATTAAATAAATCTTTACCTGTTGCATCTTTTAATAAGGATGCCATCATTAAGAGATATCCATAGCTATCAGAATTATATTTTAAACCCATACCGCTTCTCTGGGTATCAATTGGAAAACTTCCATCAGGTCTCATGTCATGGACCGCCAATTTAACAACTTCAATAGAGTGTTGAACTGCTTTTAAGTCATCAATCATTAATCCCCAAATTAAAGTTATGTATGAAGTAAGATAAGCTTTGTTATCTTGTCTATTCATCCAACTACTTTTTGCAACTTTTCTAACAAGCTTATTTAGCCAAGGTCCTAATATTTTTCTCTCTTCAGCATCAAAAGTATCTGCAATCACTGCTGTTGTTGTTAAGATTGAGTTTATTAAAACCATCATCTGCCAATCTACTGGTTTATTGCCCCACGAAACATTGATGCCTTTCCTTAAAGCATCTTTTTTAGCCCAATCTAATAATACTGATTTTATTTCATTAATATTTTCATCAGAATTTCCAACTCTTCCTATGTATGCTGCCTCTTGAAAGTAATCAGTAGCAGAATTAGCCTCCAAAACTTCTTCACCATAACTTTCATTCAATTTAATTATCTCCAAAGGTTTTGGCGCTCTTTTTAAACTTACTTTATGTTTATCTTGTTCTGCAAAATTATAAAATGGAGAGACCCAATTATTATTTTTAAAGTAATCTTCTTTTTGTTTTTTCAACTTATAACCAAAACCTTTTCCAAATTCTGGATGCTCAAAACATTCTTTTGCTGTTTCATGAATATTCCACATAGCTTTTGTTTTGCTTTCAGATAAAACTTTTTTTGGTTTTGTTGTTAAATCAAGATCCTTATAGCTATTTAGATTTTTGGAATAACTGCTATTAGTTAAAATTAATAAAATAAAAATAACAAATATTTTTTTCATTTTCAGAATTTTAAATTAATTTATAATTATTAAAATTATTTTACAAAAGTATCATTAAATTGATTAGATACTCTTACAAAAGTTGTACATTTACTTAATTGTTTTAATGATGGTGCTCCTACATAAGTGCAGCTACTTCTAACGCCACCGAGAATATTTAATACTGTATCGTTTATTTTACCTCTATATTTAACTCTAACTTTTCTGCCTTCACTACTTCTATAATCTGCTAATCCACCATAATGTTTTTTGTTAGCAACTTCTGAACTCGATCCATAAAATTCAATATATTTAGAGCCATTTACTTTTACCACTTTTCCTTTTCCCTCATCATGACCTGCTAACATTCCACCTAACATTACAAAATCTGCACCACCTCCAAAGCCTTTTGCAACATCACCAGGACAAGTACATCCTCCATCTGCAATTACATGTGCACCAAGTCCATGAGCAGCATCAGCACATTCAATGACAGCACTTAATTGTGGGTACCCTACTCCAGTTTGAATTCTAGTTGTACAAACACTTCCAGGTCCTATTCCAACTTTTACAATATCTGCACCACTTAAAACTAATTCCTGTGTCATGTCTGCAGTTACAACATTACCTGCAATAATAGTTTTAGTTGGGTATTTTTCTCTTACTGATTTGATAAAATTTGTAAAATGCTCTGAGTAACCATTAGCAACATCAATACAAATAAATTTGAAAAAACTAAATTCCTTTAAAACTTTATCTAAGTTTTGAAAGTCTTCTTTTTTAATACCAACACTAAGTGCAATATTAGGATAAATTTTTTTAATATTTTTGTTTTGTTTTATTTTTTTTACATCATGTTGTTTTGTTAAACATGTGATCATTTGATGATCATTTAATTTCTCAGCAATAGTTAATTCGCCAACACCATCCATGTTAGCTGCCATGATAGGTATGCCTGACCATTCATTTTTACTGTATTTAAATCTATAGGTTCTAAGAAGATTGACGTCTTTACGGCTTTTTAATGTGCTTCTCTTAGGTCTAAATAAGACATCAGAGTAATCTAGCTTAAGCTCTTCTTCTATTCTCATTAATCAAAAGGCTATTATTTATTAAATAGTATTTCAATTCAAAATAGAGCCTGTGGATAAGTTTTAAGTATTGAATTTATATAGTTTGTTTATTTAATTTTACCCAATTGCTTCTGTCTCATTATAATTATAAGACCACTTATAACAATCATCACAGCACCTAGATATGTGTTGTATTCTGGTGTCTCGTTGAAAAAGAAATACCCATATAAAATTCCCCAAAGTATTGCTGTGTATCTAAAAGTTGATGTAACAGAAACCAATGCGGCTTTAATTGTCAGTACTGAGAAAATATAACCAAAAGATAAAAAGAAAGCTGAAATAATTAAGATAATACTTTGTTCTAAGTTAAATGAATAAAATTTATAAATAGAAAGAACTCCAAAAAATATTGTAACTACCAAACAAGTAATAAACGCTATTTGAAGACTATTGTGACCCGTTTTTATATTTTTAGTTACCAAGTCTCTTATTGATAAAAAGATTGCAGAAAGAAGTGGAAATATAAAGTAGTAACCAAATTTTAATTCAGCTGGATTGATGACAACTACTACACCTGTAAAACCTATTATAACAGCACTCCATCTTTTCCATCTAACTTTTTCGTTTAAAAATAACGCACCAAAAGTTGTCATTATGATTGGAGCTAAACTCAATAAAATATAAACCATTGCAAAAGGTAATTTTGCAACCCCT
>NZ_CVST01000044.1 GCF_001180225.1 Candidatus Pelagibacter communis
TGGTTCATTGGTTTTACATCAAACTTGTTAGTGGGTGTTTATGTAGGAATGGATAGTCCAACACCACTTGGTAAATTTGAAACAGGATCAAAAACGGCTCTACCTATATTTAAAAATTTTATAAAAAATTCTATTAAAAAGTCTGAGGCTAGACCATTTAAAGCTGCAAAAGATACAATTATGATGGTTGTGGATCCCTCAACAGGCCAGAAAGCTAAATTTACATCCAAAAATACAATAATTGAGGTTTTTAAAAAGAAAAATGTTGTAGATGGCAAAGTTCTTTATTCAAATTCTGATAGAATGGATATAAACAATATATTAAAGTTTTACTAATGGATAACAATTACCAAAATTACAAAGAAGAAATAAATAAGATTAATCAAAGAATTAAGGAGTATCTTTGAAAATAATAAAATTTACTCAAAACTTGAAAAATTAAATTCTCAAATGTTAGATGCCAATTTTTGGCAAGATAAAGATAATTCAAAAAAAGTTATAAAAGAGAAAAAACTCTACGAAGACTTGGTAAATTCTTTAAATCAGTCTATCCAAAAATTAAATGATTTTGATGATTTGAATGAGCTTGCTTTAGAGGAAAATAATCTGACAGTTCAGGAAGAAACATTACAAAATATTAAGGATTTAAAAAAAGAAGTAAAAAAAAACGAAATCAAATGTTTTTTATCAGACGAAGCAGACTCATTAGATTGTTATATTGAAATACACGCAGGTGCTGGAGGCACTGAAAGTCAAGATTGGGCAGATATGTTGAGAAGGATGTATTTGAAGTGGTCTGATAAAAAAAGTTTTACATCAAATTTAATTAGTGAACACAAAGGAGATGAAGCTGGTATTAAATCAGCAACAATAAAAATTGAAGGTGATTATGTATTTGGGTGGTTGAAAAAAGAGTCGGGTATTCATCGTTTAGTTAGAATTTCACCATTTGACTCAGGAGCAAGAAGGCACACAAGTTTTGCAAGTGTCTGGATTTACCCAGTGGTGGATGAAAATATAAATGTTGAGATTTTAGAGAAAGATTTGAGAATAGATACTTATAGATCAAGCGGTGCAGGTGGACAGCATGTAAATACAACTGATAGCGCTGTAAGAATTACTCACATTCCATCAAAAATAGTAGTTCAATGTCAAAATGAAAGATCGCAACATAAAAATAAAGAAACTTGTATGAATATGTTAAAAGCAAGATTGTATGATTTTGAAATTAAAAAAAGAGAAGAGGAGAATCAAAGTACAGAAAACAGTAAATCAGAAATTGGTTGGGGGCATCAAATAAGATCATATGTTTTGCAACCTTATAGATTGGTAAAAGATAACAGAACAAATTTTGAAAGCACAAGTCCAGATAAAATTCTTGATGGAGAATTAGACGATTTTTTGGAACAATCTCTTTATAAAATTAAATGAAAATAAATATTTTTAAATACTTTTTATTATTACTAGGATTTTTAATATCACTAATATTTTATTTAAGCATTATTGGAATAGAAACCGACAAGTTTAATCAGCAGATAAAAGACACAGTTGTTCAAAGTAATAATAATTTGGATGTATCTTTAAAAAAAGTAAAATTAATTCTTGATCCACTTAAACTTAAAATAAATGCAAAAACTATTGGTGCAAAGATCTATTATGCAAATAGACCACTTGAGCTCGAATATATAAAAACTCAAGTATCACTTGATTCTATTCTTAAAAATAAATTAGTTTCCTCTAATTTTGAGGTGGCAACAAAGTCAATATTATTAAAGGATTTTGTAAAATTTATAAGAGCCACAAGTAACAAACCAGAATTATTAATTTTGGAAACTTTCATTAAAAAAGGACATGTAATTTTAGATCTAAATCTTAACTTAGATCAAAATGGAAAAATCAAAAATGATTATAAAATTAGAGGATTGTTAAAAGATGGAAAATTTAAATTTTTTAATGGACTAGATTTTAATAATATTGATTTTTTATTTAATATAGAAAAAGACAAATATTTATTTGAAGATATTAAATTTGCATCAGATCAAATTAATTTTTCATCTAAATTATTAAAAGTTAAAAAAAAGAATAATAATCATTATGTTGAAGGTAAAATTCTAAATTCCGAGGCAGTTTTATCTGATAATTTAATTAATATATTAAATTTAAATTTTAATAACTTTAGTTTAAAAAATACCAAGTTTAGTTCTGAGAATATTTTTAATTTTGAAATAACTAATAAATATAAATTAACTAATTTAAAATTAGACTCTGACATAAATTTTAAAAAAGTTATTTATAATAATAATTTAATTCCAAATTATTTTTCAAATCAAAATAGTGAAATCTTATTAGATAATCATAAATTAAAATTAATTTATGAAAACAAAGCTCTTATAGCTAATGGTGCAGGTGAATTTAAGTTAGACAATAAAACAAATAAAATTGAATATACTTTTAAAAGAGATCAAAATAACATCGAATTTGAAACTAATTTAAATATTAAAAAAGGAACATTAAAAAATCAAAAAACTATCCAAGAATATTTTCCACTTATTAAGGATCAAATAAATATTGAAAATCATAAAATAAATTTAAAGTATAAAAACAAAGATTTTACTCTCAAAGGTGAAGGTAAAGTAAAACTTAATAAAGATTTTGATTATATTAAATATTTTTACAACAAAAATGATAAAGATTTTGAATTCATATCTGACATTAATTTAAAAAATGTTGATTTAAAAAATCAAGAATTCTTAAAACAATTTTTCCCTTCTAGTAAAAAATTTCTTAACCTTCAAAATCATAAACTCAATATCAAATATAAAAATGGTTCATTAACTCTTTCAGGTAATGGAAATATAAAAATTGGTAAAAACTATGATGAAATAAATTACTTTGTTCTTAATGATAAAGAAAAAACCAATTTTGATTTAAAATTAATTTTAAATCAAACAGATTTTGAAATTAAAAATTTAAATTATAAAAAAAATATAAATGAAAAAACAAATTTAGTAGTTTCTGGAATATTAAAAAATTCAAAAAATTTAAATTTTGAAAGTATAAGTATTTTAGATAAGAGAAATAAAATTAAGATTAATAATTTAATATTAGATAAAGATTATTTAATAGATAGATTTGATAAAATTGATTTTGACTATATTGATACTGAGAATAAAGATAATCAATTTATTATTCAAAGACAAAAACAAAACGATTATAAGTTAAATGGATTGTTCTTGAATGCTAATTCAATAGTAACAAATTTACTTGAGAGTAAAAAGGAAAATGAAAATAAAATTTTTAAGAATAATTTTAAATTGAACTTAAATTTGAATGAAGTTTATATAGATGAAATTAATTTTGTTAAAAATTTACAAGGGTTAATTTTTATTAAAGATAATGAAGTAGTAGATGCAAATTTATCTGCAAATTTTGAAAATAATAAAAATATAGTTTTTTCTATTGAAACAAAGAATAACGGTGAAAAAATAACTAAACTTTATTCATCTAAAGCAAAACCATTGGTGAAAAGATATAAATTTATAAAAGGATTTGATGAAGGAGACTTAGATTTCATATCAACAAAAAAAAATGAAAAATCCGTATCAAATCTTAAAATTTATGACTTTAAGTTAAAAGAGGTCCCAGCATTAACAAAACTTCTAACACTAGCTTCCCTACAAGGAATTGCTGATATTTTAACTGGAGAAGGAATAAGATTTGATGAGTTTGAAATGAAATTCAATAACCAAAAGAATCTTATGACAATAGATGAACTTTATGCAATTGGCCCAGCTATTTCGATACTAATGAGCGGTTATGTGGAAGAAGAAAAATTGGTAAGTCTAAGAGGGACCTTGGTTCCAGCAACAACTATAAATAAAACAATAAGCAAAATTCCATTATTAGGTAAAATTTTAGTTGGTGATAAAACAGGAGAGGGTGTTTTTGGGGTAAGTTTTAAAATTAAAGGACCACCAAAAGATCTTGAAACTTCAGTAAACCCAATAAAAACATTAACTCCAAGATTTATAACTAGAACTCTTGAAAAAATTAAAAGAAACTAACTTAATTCAATTTTAATGTGCCTTTTTTTACCTATAGAAAGCTTTAAATAATTTTCTGAAAATAGCTCCTGATTAATAATAAATTTTTCATCTGAAACTATAGCATCATTAATCTTAATAGCTTTACCTTTAATCAATCTTCTTATCTCACTTTTTGAATTTTCTGCTTTAGATAAAATTATTAAATCAATTATATTGACATTATTATCTAATTGTTTTGTTTCAATTTTAACGCTTGGTAAGTTGGAGCCCAAAGAATTTCCAGAAAATGCTTCTTTTGCTGCTTGTTCAGAATTTTTTGCAGTATCCTCTCCATGCAACATAGCCGTTGCCTTGTTAGCTAATAATATTTTTAATTCATTGATATTTTTTTCTTCTAAAGTATTGATTTCACTTATATCAATATCAGTAAACATTTTTAAAAATTTAATTACATCTCTGTCATCAACATTTCTCCAAAATTGCCAATAGTCATAAGCTGATAAATATTTTTCGTCTAACCAAATAGCACCATTTTCAGTTTTTCCCATTTTTGCACCTGTGGCTAGAGTAATCAATGGAGTTGTTAATCCATATGTTTGGTTATTAGAATATCTCTTAATAAGTTCAACACCATTTACAATGTTTCCCCATTGATCGGAACCACCTATTTGCAGAACACAATTTTCTTTTTTATTTAATTCTAAAAAATCATAGGCCTGGAGTATCATGTAATTAAATTCCATATAACTAAGCGACTGTTCTCTTTCTAATCTTAGTTTTACACTATCAAATGTAAGCATTCTATTGATGGTAAAATGCTTTCCTATATCTCTAAGAAAAGAAATATAATTTAAATCTTTAAGCCAGGTATAATTATTGACATATATAGGTTTTGTTTTTGGATCATCATTATCTAGAAATTTTTTTAGAATATTTTGAATATTTTTAATATTTTTTTCAATTTCATTTTCATCTAAAATTTTTCTTGTTTTATCTTTTCCTGAGGGATCACCTATTCTTGTTGTTCCACCTCCTAGCAATACGATTGGTTGGTGACCATTTTTTTGTAACAATCTCAAACACATGATTTGCAACAGACTACCAACATGCAAACTTTCAGCTGTGCAATCAAATCCTATATAAGCTTTAATTTTTTCTTTATCTAATAAATTAGATAAGTCAGCTTCACTAGTACATTGATAGAAATATCCTCTATCTTTAAATTCTTTTAAAAATTTATTCATAAGATTATAGTTACTATATACAAATTTTTTTTAAAAATAATATCAATGAAAAAAAAATTATTTTCAGCTATGGGCTTAATGAGCGGAACATCTATGGATGGAGTCGATGTTTCAATAATTAAATCTGATGGATATGATGAGGTAGAACTAATTTTTGATCAATACTTTGAGTACGATATTGATCTCTATAGGCAATTATCAACCTTAAGAGACAAAATTAAAAGTAGTGAAGATTTGACAAAATATTCTAAGGAATTGAGTGATTTGGAGAGAGCTTTAACTATTTTTCATGCTGAAAAGATCAGCAAAATAGCATTAAAAAATGAAATAGAAATTGATCTTATAGGTTTTCATGGTCAAACGATTTTCCATAGCCCACAAATTAAAATTACTAAACAACTAGGTGATGGCAATTTGTTATCTCAATTATTAAAAAAACCTATAATTTACGATTTTAGACAAGCAGATATTGATAACAATGGTCAAGGAGCACCTCTAACACCGATTTACCACAGATTATTAGTTAATAATTTTTTAAATAAAGAAAAAGATAATTCAGCTCAACCTATTTGCATTGTTAACATTGGAGGAATATCCAATGCTACAATAATAAATAATATTTCCAATAATATAGAAAATGATTTAATTGCTTATGATATTGGTCCAGGTAATTGTTTAATAGATGAATGGATCAGGAATAATTCAAATTTAAAGTTTGATGAAGATGGTAAAATTGCAAAATCTGGAAAAATTGATCAATTAATTCTAAATCAAGCAATAGATAATTTCAAAATTGAAACTTATTCAAAATCACTAGACGTAAAAGAATTTGATATATCTTTTGTAAGAGGTTTATCTTTAGAAGATGGGTGTTCAACAATTACAGAATTCACTGCATATTTGATTGCAGAAGGAATAAAATTTTTAAATAAAAATAATTCTAATAAATATTTGTTTTGTGGTGGAGGTCGAAAGAATAAATTTTTGATTGAATCAATTATTAGAAATTCAAATTTAAATAGGAATAATTTCGATATGATAGATAATTTTGAGTTGAATGGAGATTATATCGAGTCCCAAGCGTTTGCTTATTTAGCTATCAGATCTAAATTAAATTTACCAATTTCTTTCCCAAATACAACAAGATGTAATACCCCGGTCATTGGAGGCAAGTTAGCAAATAATTATTAATATAAAGCTGTTTCTTTTTTTATATATTTATCCAAAGTATTTGTTAAAGCGTCATCAGTTTTAGAAAAGAAATGATTTGCTTCAGTTATTGTTTGGAATTCAACTTTGATACCTTTTTGAGCGCTTAATCTTTTATCTAATTCAGTAATATATTCTACTGGCACCAACTCATCTTTTTTTCCATAAACAACCATTCCAGATGTTGGACATGGAGACAAAAAAGAAAAATCATAGACATTAGGTTGTGGAGATATGGCTATAAATCTATTTATTTCCGGTCTTCTCATAAGCAGCTGCATTGCAATCAAAGAACCAAAAGAAAATCCTGATACCCAACATTGCGAGTTATCAAAGTTTTCTCTTTCCAACCAATCTAGTGCTGCCGCAGCATCTGCCAGTTCACCTTGACCATTATCAAATTCTCCATCACTTTTCCCAACTCCTCTAAAGTTTACCCTACAAACTGAAAAATCATTTTCCATGAATGTATGAAATGTATCTACAACTACTTTATTATTCATAGTTCCCCCATATTGTGGATGAGGCTGTAGAACTAATGCAATAGGAGAAGTATTTTTTTTACTTTTATAATATTTAGCTTCCAATCTACCAGCAGGTCCAGGTATAAAAATTTCTAAAATTTTATTATCCATATATGCAATTGATTATTGTTCTCAAAAAAAAGGTACGTTTATCACAACTGAGCGACAAAATGGTAGTCTTTTTTTACTTTATAAACTTGACCATTTTAGTCGGGTATGTATAAAAACCCACATTTTAAGGGTAAAAATGAAACTAACATCAAAAGGAAGATATGCCGTAATGGCATTAGTTGATCTAGCAAGGTTTGATAATATCAATCCTGTATCATTGAGAGATATTTCTTTAAGACAAGGAATTTCATTAGATTTTTTAGAGCAAATATTTTCAAAACTTAAAAAAAATCAAATTGTGAAAAGTATTAGAGGTAATCAAGGAGGTTACATTTTATCAAAAGACCCTAGTGAAATAAAACTTACAAATATTTTCAATGCAGTAGATGAGAAAGTTAAAACTGTTCAGTGTAAAAAAGAATCTAAAAAAGGTTGTAACGGTAAAGCTACAAAATGTATTACACACAATCTATGGGATGAACTTGAGATTCATATTAATACTTTCTTTGAAAATAAAAGCTTAAACGACTTATTAAAAAATAATAAAGAGAACAGAGTATAGTATGGATAGTAGGCAGAAAGAAATAGATAGTTTGAAAGATTATAAATATGGTTTTTCAACAGATATAGAAAATACAAAAGCCCCTAAGGGTTTAAATGAGGATGTAATAAAATTTATCTCCAATATTAAAAAAGAGCCTCAATGGATGTTAGATTTTAGATTAAAAGCTTTTGAAAGATTTAAACAATTAAAAGAGCCTGATTGGCAGAAACCAAAATATCCTAAAATAGATTATCAGGATCTTTACTACTACTCAGCTCCCAAAAGCATGAAAGATAAACCAAAAAGTTTAGATGATCTTGATCCTAAATTATTAGAGACATATAAAAAATTAGGAATTCCTCTTCAAGAGCAAGCAAGATTAAATGGTATTGCTGTGGATGCAGTTTTTGACTCTGTTTCTGTTGCAACTACTTTTAAAGAAGAACTTACTAAGCAAGGAATTATATTTTGCTCGATGTCTGAAGCTATTCAAAAACATCCTGAATTAGTTAAAAAATATCTTGGATCAGTTATTCCTACAACTGATCATTTTTTTGCAACTCTTAATTCTGCAGTTTTTACTGATGGCTCATTTGTATACATCCCAGAGAATGTTAAATGTCCTATGGAATTGTCTACTTACTTTAGGATCAATGCATCAGAAACAGGACAATTTGAAAGAACATTAATCATAGCTGATAAAGGAAGTTATGTAAGCTACTTAGAAGGATGTACAGCTCCAATGAGAGATGAAAATCAATTGCATGCAGCCAATGTTGAATTAATTGCTCTTGATGATGCAGAAATAAAATATTCAACAGTTCAAAATTGGTATCCAGGGGATAAAGATGGAAAAGGTGGAATTTATAATTTTGTTACTAAAAGAGGATTATGCAAAGGTAAGAATTCTAAAATTTCTTGGACCCAAGTAGAAACTGGTTCAGCAATTACTTGGAAATATCCAAGTTGTATTTTGAAAGGTGATAATTCAATAGGTGAGTTTTATTCTATAGCGATTACAAACAATCATCAAAAAGCTGACACTGGTACTAAAATGATACACTTAGGAAAAAACACAAAAAGTAAAATAATTTCAAAAGGAATTTCAGCAGGTAAATCAGATATGATGTACAGAGGATTAGTAGATATATCTTCAAAAGCTGATAATTCTAGAAACTTTACTCAATGTGACTCTTTATTAATGGGTAACAAATGTGGAGCTCATACAATTCCTTATATCAAGAACAAAAATCTTAAATCAAATATAGAACATGAAGCAACAACATCAAAAATTAGTGATGAACAACTATATTACTGTAATCAAAGAGGATTAAATCAAGAAGAAGCAGTTAGTTTAATTGTAAACGGTTTTTGCAAAGAAGTTCTGCAGCAGCTACCAATGGAATTTGCAGTTGAAGCACAAAAACTTGTAGGTATTAGTTTAGAGGGGAGTGTTGGATAGATGTTATCAATAGAAAATCTTAAAGCAAAGATTGATGAAAAAGAAATATTAAAAGGTTTAAATTTAAATATTAAACCAGGTGAAGTTCATGCAATTATGGGTCCAAACGGATCTGGAAAAAGTACTTTATCAAATATTTTGTCAGGAAAAAAAGGATACGAAATAAATGGTAAAGTTACATTTGATGGCGAAAATCTATTAGAATTAGAAACAGAAGAAAGAGCTCATAAGGGAATTTTTTTAGCGTTCCAATATCCAATGGAAATACCAGGTGTTAACACAAATACTTTTTTAAAAACGTCAATAAATGCAATTAAAAAAGCTAGAGGCGAAAAAGAGCTAGATGCAATTGAATTTTTAAAATTAATAAAAGAAAAATCTGCAGAACTAAAATTTGATGAAAAAATTTTAAACCGACAACTTAATGTTGGATTTTCAGGTGGAGAAAAGAAAAAAAATGAAATTTTACAAATGTCTATCTTAAATCCAAAATTATCAATTCTAGATGAAACAGATTCAGGATTAGATATAGATGCTTTAAGGATAGTTTCAGAAGGAGTTAATTCATTAAGAAATAAAAACAATTCTTTTTTAATAATTACTCACTATCAAAGATTATTAGATTATATCAAACCTGATTTTGTTCATGTTCTTAAAAATGGACAAATTATAAAATCAGGTGATTTTGAATTAGCAAAAGAATTAGAAAAAGTAGGTTACGAGGATTTCAATTAATGCAAAATGAACTTAAATTAAATTTTGATAAAATTATTAGTCTAAATAATTTTTCTGATAGTCAGAAAAAAATTAAACAAGAAAATTTTAATAATTATTTTGAAAAAGGTTTACCAAATAAAAGAAATGAGGATTGGAAATTTTCAGATATAAATCAAATTATTTCAAAAAATTTTGACAATTTAAACTTTATTGTTGATCAAAAAAAATTTTTTGAAGAAAAAGATTTTCCACTAGATTTTGAACATAATAAAATAAGTTTTGTTGATGGAAAATTATATGATTTTGATTTTAAACACGAAGACAAAGATAAAATCTTAGTTGATCAAAATTTAGACTTAGATGATACTATTTATCAAAATACTCTTTTAAATTTGAATTCAGCCTTTCTTACTAGTGTTTCGAAAATTACCATTAAAAAAGGTTACAATGTTAAAAAACCATTGATATTATTTAATTATTTAAGTGATGGTTTAAAATCTTCAGCAATTAATTCTAGAGTAGATATTAATTTAGAAGATGAAAGTTCATTGTGTTTAGTTAATTTTTTAAATGAAAATTCTGAAAAAAATTTCATTAATTTTAGACAAAAAATTAAAATTGGAGAGAATTCAATTTTAAAAAATTATAATCTAGACTCATATACTTCGGAAAATATAAAGTATTTCAACAAAGATATTAATTTATCTAAAAATAGTCATTTAGAATATTTTATTTTATCTGAAGGATCTAAATTTATAAAACAAGATATCAATTGTAATCTGGATGATGAATATGGTTCTATTGCATTAAATGGAATTATCAATTTAGAAAATGAAAAACATCATGAAATAAAAACTGTAATTAATCATAAAAAAGAAAATTGTAAAAGTTATCAATTAATTAAAAGTGTATTGAATGATAAATCAAAAGGTATTTATCAAGGTAAAATTTTTGTAAGTCCAGAAGCACAAAAAACAGATGGATACCAATTAAGTAGAGCTTTATTGTTAAATGAAAGTGTTGAGTTTAATGCGAAACCAGAATTAGAAATATATGCAGACGATGTTAAATGTTCACATGGATCCACATCAGGAAATATTGATGAAAATTCAATTTTTTATTTAATGTCAAGAGGTCTCAGTTATTCAGAGTCAAAAAAATTATTAACAAATGGCTTTCTTAACGAGGTAATTGAAAAAATTTCTAATGAAGATGTAAAAAGATTAGTTAAAAAATTATCAGGTATAAATGTATGAATATAGATCAAGTTAAAAAAGAATTTCCAATATTTGATGAGAAAATCCAAAATAATGATTTAGTTTACTTGGATAGTGCAAATTCATCACAAAAACCAAAAGTGGTGGTAGATAGAATTAATGAATTTTATACTAAACAATTTTCTAATGTTGGAAGAAGTGTTCATTATCTTGCAGTTGCTGCAACAAATTTATATGAAAATACAAGAACATCTGTTCAAAAATATATTAATGCTAAAGATAAAAATGAAATAGTATTTACTAAAGGTGCTACCGAAGCATTAAACCTTGTTGCAAATACATTAGGTCAAAATCATTTAAACGAAGGTGATGAAATATTAATTACTGAACTAGAACATCACTCGAATTATGTACCCTGGCATTTTTTAAGAAAATCTAAAAATATAAAAATTAATTTTGCAGAAATAAATGAAGAGGGAGAAATTACACTAGAAGAAATTGAAAAAAAAATTACTCCTAATACAAAAGTAATTTCAATTACCCATCTATCAAATGTGACTGGAGCAATATTACCAGTAAAAGAAATTACTGATTTAGCACATTCAAAAGGAATAATAGTTGTTGTAGATGGTTGCCAAGGAGCTCCTCATTTAAAATTAGATATGCAAGACTTAGATTGTGATTTTTATGCAATTTCTTGTCATAAAATGTATGGCCCTACAGGACTAGGAGTTCTTTATGGTAAGAAAAAGTGGTTGGATGAACTTCCTCCTTATCAAGGTGGTGGTGGAATGATTAGAGAGGTTAAAAAAGATAGAATTACCTACGGTGATTTACCTAATAAATATGAAGCTGGAACTATGGCTACAGCGCAAGTTATTGCTTTTGATCAATCAATTAAATTTCTGGAGAGCGTAGGTATTGAAAATGTTATGAAACATGAAGCAGAATTAGTTGAGTATGGCCAGGAATTATTAAAAAAAAATAATTCAGTAAAATTAATTGGAAATCCAAAAAATAAAGGTGGAGTTTTGTCTTTCACTTTAGAAGGTGTGCATCCTCATGACATTGCAACAATTTTAGATGAAGACGGAGTTGCAATAAGAGCTGGTCATCATTGCTGTCAAATTTTACATGACAAACTTAATATACCAGCGAGTGCACGAGCTTCCGTTGGAATTTATAATACTAAAGGAGATTTGGATAAACTAAATGATGCAATAAATAATTGTAAGAAAATATTTAATTTAAAATGAATTTAAAAGAATTATATCAAGAAATAATTTTAGAGCATGGAAAAAATCCAAGAAATCTTCGTAAGACTGAAGATTTTAATAAAGATGCTAAAGGCAATAATCCACTGTGTGGTGATAACGTTCATGTCTATTTAAAATTAAATGGTCAAAGAATTGTAGAAGATATTTCATTTGAAGGTAGTGGTTGCGCAATTTCTATGGCTTCTGCATCAATAATGACCGATTTAATTAAAGGCAAAAATGAGAATGAAGCAAAAGAAATTATTGAAGATTTTTTAGGCATGATTAAAGAAAATCCTGGGCTTAAATCAGAAAATCTTAAAGAAGATGAGAAAACAAAACTAATGTGCTTATCTGGAGTAAAACAATATCCAATGAGAGTAAAGTGTGCCACACTATCTTGGCATACGCTAGTCTCAGCTTTTGATAATAAAACTGACGAGGTTAAAACAGAAAATTAATTATGTCGAAAAAAGATCAAATTATTGAAGAAATTAGAAAAATTTATGATCCTGAGTTACCAGTGAATATTTATGAACTAGGTTTGATTTATGATATAAAAGTTGAGGATGATAAATTTGCAAAAATTAAAATGACTTTGACCACTCCTAATTGTCCAGTTGCTGAAAGTTTACCTAAAGAAGTTAAAGATGGTGCAATGCAAGTTGAGGGTATTGAGGACGTTGATCTTGAATTAGTTTGGGACCCACCTTGGAATAAAGACATGATGTCAGAAGCTGCAAAACTGGAGCTAAATTTATAATGAATCCAATTATTAAATTAAGTGATAATGCTGCGGAAAGAATTAAAGAAATTATGTCTAATGCAGAAAAAGACTCTTTAGGTGTAAGAGTTTCAGTTAAATCAGGAGGTTGCGCTGGCATGTCTTACGTCATGGAGTATACCAAAGAGGTAAATCCAAATGATGAAGTCATTGAGGAAAAAGGTGTGAAAGTATTTGTCGATTCTGCTGCTATTATGTATTTGCTTGGAACAGAAATGGATTACAAAAAAGAAGAGCTATCTTCTTCGTTTGTATTCAATAATCCAAACGAAACAGAAAGATGTGGTTGCGGGGAATCCTTTAAAATCTAGTAAAAGTTGAATATTCCCATTTAACGCATATCAGTATTGCATCATATGCATACCTAGTATATATATCTAGGTATGAACAAATTTGAATTTAAAAATCTTGTTAAAAACCTAAGAGATACGATTAAAGAAAGAACTTTCTTTAAAGATTTACGTAAAGAAGTTGAGACCGGTGCAAACGGTACTCAAGATTACGTTGTTAAAAAAGGTATTAACAAAGATACAATTGCAACAACCAGACAGTAATTAAATATTAACTACTGTAATACATCTCAAACTCTACAGGATGAGGTGCATGTTCAAATTTATGAATTTCCTCAAACTTAAGAGCTATATAAGCATCGATTTGGTCGTCAGTAAATACACCACCTTGAGTTAAAAACTCTCTATCTTTATCTAAACTTTCCATTGCTTCTCTTAAAGATCCACAAACAGTTGGTATTGCTTTTACCTCTTCTGGTGGTAATTCATATAAATCTTTATCAAAAGACTCACCTGGATGTATTTTATTTTTAATTCCATCGATACCTGCCATTAACATTGCTGCAAACGTTAGGTAAGGATTACCTGCTGCATCTGGAAACCTAATTTCACATCTTGCACCTTTTTTACTTAGGGTAATTGGAATTCTACATGATGCCGATCTGTTTCTTGCAGAGTAAGCTAATAATACTGGAGCTTCAAAACCAGGGATTAATCTTTTGTAACTATTTGTTGTAGAGTTAGCAAAAGCATTAATCGCTTTAGCGTGTTTTAAAATTCCACCAATATAGTTTAATGCAGTTTCCGAAAGTCCTGCATATGCTTCACCTGAAAATACAGGAGTATCACCTTTCCAAATAGATTGGTGAATATGCATACCTGAACCATTATCACCTGCAACTGGTTTTGGCATGAAGGTTGCAGTTTTCCCAAATGAATGTGTTACCATTTGAACTACATACTTATAAAGTTGAACGTTATCTGCTTGGTCAACCAAAGTTCCAAAATACATACCAAGTTCATGTTGACTTGGAGCAACTTCATGGTGATGTTTTTCAACTTTGATACCAACTTCTTTTAAATTTTTTAAATATTCACCACGCATATCTTGCTCACTATCAACAGGTGGCACAGGGAAATAACCCCCTTTAATTTGAGGTCTATGACCCATATTTCCATTTTCATATTCTTTACCTGAATTATATGGACCTTCTTTACTATCTATTTTAAATCCACTTTCATTCATATCATTTTTAATTCTTACATCATCAAAAACAAAAAATTCTGGCTCAGGTCCAAAAAACGCTTTATCACCAATACCTGATGCTTTTAAATATTCCTCTGCTTTTTTTGCAACTCCTCTTGGATCTCTTTCGTAAGGATCTTTTTTGATTGCATCTAAAATATCACAGAACAAAACTACAGTATTATGAGACGTGAAAGGATCCATGAACATTCTTGCAGTATCAGGTTTTAAAATCATGTCAGATTCGTTAATTGCTTTCCATCCAGCAATAGATGAACCATCAAAAAACACTCCTTCATTAAGCATGTCAGCATCTACTATTGATGCATCCATAGTTAAATGTTGAAGTTTTCCTCTTGGATCAGTAAATCTTAGATCTACAAATTCTGCTTCTTTTTCTTTAATAAATTTTAAAACGTTTTCTGCACTCATTTTGTCTCCTATGTAATTTTGATGATGCCTAATTAGCAAAAAAAAGTTAAAAAATAATGCTTATTTAATAAATAACACCTATGCATTTTTTACATAAGTAGTGTATCTACTCAATCAAATTAGGGAATTTTATAAATTCAATGGAATCAATATTAAATAAAGAACCGGTAAAAAGGGCAGAAAAAGCTCTTAAAACATTCGATCAAAATTTAAATGTTATCGTCTTAGAAAAAACAGCAAGAACAGCCAATGATGCTGCTACAGCTTTGGGTTGCAATGTTGGTGCTATTGTTAAAAGTTTACTTTTTAGGGCAGGTGACAACTATATATTAAGCTTGGTATCTGGAGACAAGCGTTGCTCATTAAATAAGTTAAAAAAAATTCTTAATGAAAAAGACGTGTCCATGGCATCCCCAGAAGCTGTTAAAGAAAATACTGGATATACAATTGGAGGAGTGTCACCAGTAGGTCACTTAAAGCAATGTAAAATCTTTATTGATAAAAGTCTAGAGAGATTCCCAGATATATTTGGAGCAGCCGGACATCCAAATGCTGTTTTCAAAATAAATTATAATAAGTTAATTGAAATAACAAACGGATCACCAGAAGATATTATTGAATGAGAGAACCAAAACTAATTGATTATAGTTTATTAACGTTGTTAGCGTTGATTTGGGCATCTGCTTTTTTTAATATTAAAATTGCAACCTATTCATTTGGTCCTGTTACAATTGCATTTCTAAGAGTTTTTTTTGGTTCAATTCCAGTTTTACTACTTTGCTTTTACAAAGAAATTAAAATCGAGGCATTTTCAAAAGATTGGTATTGGTTTGCAATGATTGGATTTATAAATTTAGTAGCTCCATTTTTTTTAATAGCATATGGAGTTAAATCTGTTCAAAGTAACTTAGCAGCAATTTTAATGTCATCAACTTCACTTAGCTCAGTAGTACTAGGACATTTTTACACCAAAAATGAAAAATTTAATTTAATTAGAACAACAGGAGTTCTAATTGGATTTTCAGGAATAGTTTATTTATTTTCAGATAATTTATTAATTAATGAAAATAACTTTACTTCAGCATTATTAATTTTGTTAGGTGCTACTTGTTATGTAATTGGAGGTCTTTTAACATTAAAAATAAGTAAGAAAAAAAATGAAAATGTAACCAGTTCAATTTTGATTTGGGCTACTATTATATTATTACCTTTAGTATGTTTGATTGAACAACCTTGGAAAACTGTACCAAGATTAGATTCTACTATTTCAGTTATTTATCTTGGGTTGGTATCTACTGGAATTGCTTGGTTATTGAGATTTAGAATTTTAATTAACAATGGTTTAATTTTTCAATCTCAAGTATCTTATTTAATTCCAATATTTGGTACTATTTTAAGTTATATCTTTTTAAAAGAATTAATAACAACGAAAGTTATAATTTCATTGATAGCAGTTATTATAGGTATCTATTTTGTAAGAAAAGGTACAAAATTTAAATAATGTTTTTTATTGCCTCTATATGTGAAGGCCGAGTTTCACAACATCCTCCAAGAATAGTGGCTCCATTTTCTTTAAATTTTTTTGCAAAATTTGATATTTTTTCAGGATCTAAATCTTTTCTTTGACCTAAAAAACTATTGGGGTTGGATCCATCATTTTCTTTATACTGAGAAGTATAACCACCTGTTGGTTTAGTTGTGATAAATCCATTTAATTTGAAACCAAATGGAACTTTAAGTTTTTGAATTTCATCTAAATTATTCTCATAATTTTCAGGCGAAACACATGCTAGAATTACTCCTAGGCAATTTTCAGTAATTATTGAATTAATTTCAGAAATTTTTTCTCCACTTGGTAAAGAGTTTCCTTCAGAAATATGAACCCCAACTAAGTACGGTTTATTAAATTTCTTAATAGCTTCTACTCCACATCTAATTTCTTTGATACTGCTCCAGACATCAAAATAGAAAAAATCTACTGAGGGGTTTAGTATTTCTGCTAATTCCGAATGATCCTTTGTGATTTCTTTTTCACTTCTCTTGTCTTCTTCATATGTCAAATCTTGAGGCGGGAGTCCTCCTGCAATCTTAATGTGTGGATTATTTAATTTAGCTTTTTGTGCAATTTCACAGGCTTTCTGATTTAAGAATTTAAATTGATCTTCTATTCCATTTTCTCTCAATCTTTTTCTTCTCGTTGTAAAAGTTGTAGTTATAATTACATCAGCTCCAGATTTAATAAAATCATTATGAATATTAAGTACTAAGTCGTGGTATTTTTCCTCAATTAAAGCATTTGCACTCCACAAAGTTCCCTTGGGCTCCATACCTCTGGCCAATAATTCTTGACCCATTCCACCATCTAAAATCTTTGTTGTTTTAAAAAAATTTTTATCCATCTTATCCTCACTTTTTTAGTGCTTAAGCTACATGCAGGTGCACAATATAGTTCAACTACCTTGCTAATTAGATCTATTGGGAATTTCCATTTTAGCAGTTTATGCCCGCAATAGGATCAAATCGGCAATTAGATTTATATAATATTATTAAAATTTGTAAATTATTTATTAAAAATTATTTTAGCATTGAAAGAAAATGATCTTCTTTCTTCCTCAATATTAAATGGGTAGGCTGTATGCATTAAGTAATTGGGAAATATTAAAAGATCGCCTGTTTTTGGTATCAAATTAAAAATACTTTTTGAAAGAAAAGCTTTTTGCCCATTAATAAAATCAATCGTACCATTGGTTTTTATTTTTTTATTTTTAACATTTTTATTTTCTGTCATATGTTTTGGAATTTTTAAATAACCAACACCTGATAAATCTCCTTCATGATAATGTATAGGATTGTACTCATTTTTGTATTGGCTAACGACCCATAGGTTTAAAATTTTAATTTCTTTAATTTTTTTAATATTTTCTTTGTTTAGAAAAATTTTAATATTTTTTATTAATTCTTTTTCCAAATTTTTTTTTATAAAACTTTTAGAAATTTGAACTTCTTTTCTAATTTGACTTGCTAGTTTTGGACTATAATCATTTGATTTTGAGAAGATTTTTGTATCAACTTCCTTGTTAATTTTTTCTAAAAATTTTTTAGAAATTTTAGATTTTCCTATTGAAGGCCCAAATGGTTTAAAATTTTTCATGAGAGACTAAATATATCAAAAAATAATTAATTCAACTTATGCTATAAGTGTTATGCCCATCCTTATAGCAACAAAAATTACTAAGAATGCAGTCATCAGGGCTAATATTTTGTTAGATAGGAATTTTATATTTAAAAAACTTCCAATTTGACCACCAATTAAGACAGCAATAAATAGTGGCCAGTAATTTAAAAATTCATTAAAAACTATTTCCTTTGTTAATTGTCCACCTATACCAAAAATTGAATTTACTAAAATAAACAAGGATGCAGTACTTGTGATATGTTTTGGAAGACCTGCTTTAATCAAAAATAATATAGGACTTAAAAATATCCCACCACCAATTCCAACTAAACCAGATATAAAACCAATTATTGATCCTATTAATATTGATAAAACTAGGGGTATTTTTTTAATAACAATTTCTTGTTTGTTAAAAGATTTGCTTTCAATAAGTAAAAAAATTCCAGCTAATATTAAAATGAAGAAAAGTAAAATCTCAAATAAATTTTTTTCAATTGAGATAGATGCCCCGATAAAAGCAAAAGGTATAGAACCAATTAAATAAGGATAAAGTAAATTAAAATTAATATTCTTAGATTTTAAAAAATTTATAGAATTTCCAGAAACTACAATAATATTACAAATCAAAGCTAAAATTGGAAAAATATAGTAAGGGACATCCCAAATTAAAAGTAATGCAAGATAAGTAGAGCCACCACCAAATCCTATACTTGAATATAATACTGCAGTTATAAAAAAAAATATTGTAAGTATAATCATTAAAAAAATTTATTTATGATTGTAAATATAGCTCTACTAACTGTAACAGATACAAGAACAATTGATAACGATAAATCTGGTGCGATCTTGGTTGAAAAAATTAAAGAGGCCAATCATCAATTAATTGACAGAAAAATTTGTAAAGACAATAAAGGAGATATAGTTAAAATTCTAAAAGACTGGACTAATCATAAAGATATTGATGTTATCATTACAACTGGTGGCACAGGTTTAACTGGAAGAGATATTACACCCGAAGCTGTTGATGAAATAGCAGATAAACATATTCCAGGATTTGGCGAAGTTTTTAGGACTATTAGTTTAAAAACAGTTGGTACGTCTTCAATTCAATCTAGAGCTTGTGCAGTTCTATCAAATGGTAAATACATATTTGCCTTACCAGGATCTTCAGGAGGAGTAACAGATGCTTGGGACGGTATCCTTAAACATCAATTAGATATTAATCATAAACCTTGTAATTTTGTCGAATTATTTCCTAGACTAAAAGAGAAATAAAAAAATATCTCATTATTTTTCCAAAACTCACAAGCAATAAAAAAATTAAAAATTTAATTCTCATCGTTCCAGCAATAAAAGTAATTGGATCACCAATAATTGGTACCCACACAAATAACAAAGACCATTTACCATACTTTTTAAACCACCTGGATGATCTATCAATTTGTGTGTTAGTAAAAGGAAACCATTTTTTATCTTGAAATTTCAAGAAATAAATTCCTAGAAACCAATTGAAGATAGATCCTAAAATATTTCCAAAACTTGCAAAAAATATTAACAAAAATTTGTTATAAGTTTCTGATAACAGATAAGTTGCTAATATAGCCTCAGATGAAAAAGGAAGTATTGTTGCAGCTGAAAATGAAACAATAAATAGACTTAAATAGGCAAACATTAACTAGAATTGAATAGAAAGTTACTTCTGGTATTTTTCTTTCCATTCAGAGTAGGGCATTCCATAAATATGCTGCCTTGCATCAGGATCTGATATTTCTACTCCTTTTTTTTCAGCTTCTTCTCTATACCATCTAGACAAACAATTTCTGCAAAATCCAGCTAAATTCATTAAATCAATGTTTTGAACATCTTTTCTTTCATCTAAATGTCTCATTAATCTTTCAAGTGTAGCTGATTGAATTTCTTTTTTTAGATTATCATCCATAATTTACGTTCCTATTTTTAATTTTAATTCTTAAAGCAAGTAAAACAAGTATTATTACCAAATATACTAGTGGTCTAAAAAAAATTGTTTTAGATAACCATATATAATGAAGAGCTCCAAATATCGCTATTACGTAAATTAATCTGTGTAATTTTTTCCAATTGTTTTTAAGCAACTTTATCATCATTTGAGAAGATGTAATTACCAATGGAAGTAGTAATACCCATGCTGCAAATCCAATAAAGATGTATTTTTTTTTCAGAACATCATCAATTATCGGCTGTAAATTAAATCTATAATCTATACCTACGTAAGTAAGGAGATGAAGAGATGCATAAAAAAAAACAAACAATCCCAACATTCTTCTAAAACTTATCCAAATATTTAAATTAGTTAGTCTTTTAAGCGGAGTCATACTTAATGTTAGACAGATAAATATTAGAGTCCACTCTCCAGTAAAATGAGTAATTTCTTTTACAGGTTCTGGTCCGAGTTTGTTGAAGTATATTTTGTAAAAAATTAATAAAAATGGAATTGTGCTTAAAATAAATACACCTGGTTTAAAATATTTTCTCATTAAAAATATTTTTTTAGATCCATCCCTGTGTATAAATTTGCGACTTCATCTCCATAACCATTGAACATAAGTGTTTTTACTCTTGGCACCCAAATATCTTTACCAATTATTCTTTCTGTTGCTTGAGACCATCTAGGATGATCTACATTAGGATTAACATTAGAGTAAAATCCATATTCTCGTGGAGATGCCCACATCCATGATGAAGTCGGCATTTTTTCTACAAATTTTATCTTTACAATTGCTTTTGCACTTTTGAAACCATACTTCCAAGGGATAAATATTCTCAGAGGCGCTCCATTTTGATTTGGAAGCTTTTTACCATACAAACCTGTTACAACTGTAGTTAAAGGGTGCATTGCTTCATCAATTCTTAATCCTTCTTTATAAGGCCAATTCAAAACCGGATATCTTTGACCTTTCATTTGTTCAGGATCATAAACACTTTCAAATTCAATATACTTTGCTTTGCTAGTTGGGTTTACTTTTGACAATAATTTACTTAACGAAAAACCCATCCATGGAATTACCATTGACCATCCTTCTACACATCTTAATCTGTATATTCTTTCTTCAGAGGTAAATGTTTCGGTTATTTCTTCCATAGAAATTTTGATAGGTTTTTCAACTTCACCCTCTATACTTATTGTCCATGGTGATGTTTTAAAATTTTGTGAATTAACATAAGGATCACTCTTTGAAGTACCGAACTCATAATAATTATTATAAGTTGTTATGTCTTTGAAACTTGTAAGTTCATTCCTATCATCAGCTTGAGATTGACTTGCAAAAGGAATTGTGGCTAATGCTAAAGAACTTGCACCATACCCAAGAGATTTAACAAAAGATCTTCTATTTTTATAAATTTTCTCTGGTGTTATTTCTGAATACTTAATTTTTTTCATGAATAATAGGATTTCCTTTTAGCCAATCACTTTGATTATTTGTGTAATGTTCTTTTTTCCATATAGGAGACCTTTTTTTTATTTCTTCAATTATATATCTTGATAGAACATAAGCCTCATCTCTATGCTTGCATGCAACTGCTATAATAATACTAATTTCACCTAAATTTAAGTAACCTTTAGCATGTTCAATAAAAACACTCTTATTCTTTATATTTAGTTTTTCTTCAGCCTCATTATAAATTTCCTCAAAACTTTTTATTACCAAAGCATCATGACTGTCATATGTAATACCTAAAACCCTTTTATTATTATTTTGATTACGAACTGTCCCACTAAAAATTAATGAAGCTCCAAAATCATTCGATGCTATAAATTTTTCAGCATCAATTAATGATAATTTTTTAACTTTACTATCTACAATGTCAGTATGAAGCATTAACCTCCTCCAATTGGAGGTATGATACCAATTTTTTCATTATTTGTGATTTTATAATTGTCGCTAACAATATTATTTTTTTCCGAACAAAAAGCTGAAGAGTTAATGATTTTTTTATAATTTTCATTTCCATTAAATTTCTGATCTACATATTGAATTATTTTATTCCTTATATCCTTGATTGTTGTTTTTTGACCTAGATCTAGTTCTAATAAATTTTGGTCATTAAAATCTCTTGCGGCTCCAAACAACTCAATTTTAACTTTCATAAATTTTAGAAAAAATCTTTTAAAAAATTCGGAAGTCCATCTGGATTTTTCCATAATCCAGTTTTTCCACCTTCTTTAATTAATAATTTTACATTATCTATTTTTAGATGAGGATTTACAATTTTGCTTAAATCGTAAATTGTAATCAGAGCTGCATTTACACCCATTATTGCTTCCATCTCCACACCTGTTTTGGCATAAGCGGAAACCACACAGTATACTTCTAGTGAACTATCTTCTTCATTCATTATGATTTTAGTAGCCGTATGATCTATTGGAAGAGGATGACACAAAGGTATTAATTCACTTGTTTTTTTAACACCTAATACTGCCGAAACCTCTGCTAAAGTAATTGGATCACCCTTAGGCATCTTTTTATTTTTAATAAGTTCAAATACCTCTTTGCCAACATAAATTTTTCCTGATGCCAAAGCTCTACGGAATGTTTCTTTTTTTTCAGAAACATCAATCATTTTAAATGAATTTTTTTCAAAAATTTCCTTTGCCCAGTTTTTTAAATCGTTATTTGTTACAATCTTTAAATTTTTCATTTTATCCACCTGTTGTTGATAGATTTTTTGTTAATCCTGTTTCTCCTATTTCAAGATAGTGAGATTCTTTTTTATAATTTAATTGTTTCAAAATTAAATCTTTCAGTTCTTCAGTTTGGTCATCTCTTTGCATCAAGTGTCTAATATTTATTCCAGTATTTCCAAATAAACACAATCTTAAATCACCTTTGGCAGTTATTCTTAGTCTGTTACAACTCTTGCAAAAATCTTTTGAGTAGGGTGCAATAACACCAAATTTTCCTTTGTATTCAGGATTTATATAATTCTTGGAAGGACCAGCATCTTTACCAAATGTTTGAATTACCCAATTATTATTATTTAAATAATCTGTAAATTTATTTGCAGACACATGATACTGATTAAAATAATCTAAATTATCTCCAGTTTGCATTAATTCTATATATCTAAAATCAATTTGATTATTTTTTATAAAATTAGCCCAACTTTTAAAATCTTCTTCTTTATCATTAACTCCTTTAAGAAGAACTGCATTAACTTTAATATTTTTAAAATTTAGTTTTTGTAATTTTTTAATTCCTTCCAAAATCTCGTTTAATCTATCATGTCCGGTAATTTTTTTAAAAGTTTTTGGATCAAGACTATCAATACTTATATTTATGCCATCAAGACCACTTTCATTTAAATCTTCTGCAATTCTATCTAAGTGATATCCATTAGTAGTAATTACAGTTCTTTTAATACCTGAATTTTTTTTAATTATTTTAATTATATCCAAAAAATCTTTTCTAACGGTAGGCTCTCCTCCAGTTAATCTTATTTTAGATACACCTAATTCTGATAAAGCTTTTGCAAGTCTTCCTATTTCTTCTTTAGTGATAAAGGTTCTGTTATCACTTTTATCAATTTTATAACCATTAGGTAAACAGTAGCCACATTTAAAATTACACACATCAGATATTGACAATCTTATGTATGGAAACCTCCGTCCAAAACTATCTTTGAGAATATTCATATGATATATTAAGTATTATTTCTTAAATAACCTATGAGTCAAATTTTAAATGATAACGAGATCAAACTATTTAAAAGAGATGGAGCGGTATTTTTAAGAAATAAATTTGATATCAAATGGATTGAGCTTTTAAGATCTGGAATAAATAAAGCAAAAAACAATCCAAGCCCCAGGTTTACTAATCATACCACAGATCCAAATTTGCCTTGTTATTTAGAGGATTTTTGGACATGGAACTTACATAAAGAATTTGAAAATTTTGTTTTTAATTCACCTACAGCTAAAATTGCCTCTGAATTACTAGATGCCAAACAGATTAATTTAGTAATGGATAATTGGTTTTTTAGAGAAGCTGGCTCTACATCTAAACCACCATTTCATCATGATATTTCTTATTTTGATTTTGAAGGTTCCATGTGTGTTTTGTGGATACCTCTTGAACCAGTAAGAAAAGAAGATTCTATTGCTTGGATAAAAGGCTCTCATTTGTGGAATAAATTATTTCTAAGAACTCGTTTTAAAGACGGTCATAAAGTTGATGGAGCAGAAGGAGTTGTTAATGGTGTTAAGTATGAATTAACTCCAGATATAATTTCTAATAAAGAAAATTATGAATTTTTAGAATGGGATTTAGAAGTAGGAGATTGTGTATATTTTGATATTAGGACTTTGCATGGAGCTTTACACGAAACTACTCCAACATCAGATATAAATAGATTTACACTCAGAATGGCGAAAGAAAATTCAAAAATAATTTATAGAGGTGATTGGGCTAGAGAAGAGAGATTAATTATGGAGGCTAATGGATATAAAAACGGTGATGATTTAAGTGGTAAAATGTTTCCTACTCTTTATGAACTTAATTCTAATTAAGTATAAAGTTTACTGATATTTTAACTTTTTAAAATTTAACCTGGTGTGAATATTCTCTCAGACTCTGGATCTTTTGTTGAGTAAGGCAGTTTCAAAACTTCATTCCAAAATTCTTCCGGGATATCTGTTTCAGCCCAAGCAAGAGTTTTTTTTC
>NZ_CVST01000045.1 GCF_001180225.1 Candidatus Pelagibacter communis
TTCTTCATAAGTATCAATTTTTACCTCAATTTCTTTTGATTTTTTTAAACAATTTTCTTTAAGTTGTTCATAGTTACCTGATCCATATTGTGATTGTTCTCTTTCACCTAATAGATTAAGATTTGGTCCGTTAATAATAATTATTTTATTATTCATTCAGCTTTTATATACGATGAAAAAAATAAAAATCAAAGTAAATGGTAAAAACAGATCAATTTCTGAAACATATAAACTTTCAGATTTAATAAAACACCTTAAAATTCCTATGAAAAAAGTAGCAATTGAACTTAATGAAGAAATAATAGATAAAAAAAATGTTAATAAAATTAAATTAAAACAAAACGATAAAATTGAGATTGTTCATTTTATAGGAGGAGGGTAACATGAAAAAAGATAATCTCATCATTGCTAAAAAAAAATTTAAATCTAGATTAATTGTTGGTACTGGGAAGTATAAAACTATGTCTGAGTGTGCCAAAGCTATCAAATTGTCAGGAGCAGAGATAGTAACTGTTGCAGTTAGAAGAGTAAATATTTCTGATAAGAACAAACCTTTGTTAATGGATTATATAGATCCAAAAAAAATTACCTATTTGCCTAATACAGCGGGTTGTTTTAATTCTAAAGAAGCTCTTAGAACTTTGAGGTTAGCAAGAGAAATAGGTGGGTGGAAATTAGTTAAATTAGAAGTTTTAGGAGATAAGGAAAATTTATTTCCTGATATGATTGAAACTTTAGAATCTACTGAAGTTCTCACCAAAGAGGGATTTAAAGTTATGGTTTATTGTAACGATGATCCATTAATGGCAAAAAGATTAGAAAATGTTGGAGCTGCTGCGATAATGCCACTAGCAGCACCAATTGGATCAGGTTTAGGAATACAAAATAAAATTAATATTCAAATAATCAGGAAACAAACAAAACTTCCATTAATTATTGATGCGGGTCTTGGACAAGCTTCAGATGC
>NZ_CVST01000046.1 GCF_001180225.1 Candidatus Pelagibacter communis
AGGAAAATCTCATTTAATTAATATTTTTTTACATAAATTTAAGGGTATTAAAATAAACGCAGCTGATATTAGTAATGAATATTTAAAAAAAATTAAAATCTATGAAAATATAATTATTGAGGATTTAAATAAAAATATTGATGAAAAGTTATTATTCACTTTTTTGAACAACATAGAGCAAGACAATAAGTATTTAATTATTACTTCAACAAAACCTATTGTTGATTACACTTTTGAACTAAATGATTTAAATTCTAGAGCTAAAAATTTTATTTTATCAAAGATTGATAAACCAGAAGATGATTTGTTATATGCCTTAATATTAAAAAATCTTTCTGATCGTCAGATATCAATTGATAAGAAATTAATAGATTTCATTATAAAAAGAATAGATAGATCCTATGGCAAAATATCTGAATTCATATATAAGATCGACGAAATTAGTTTAAAAAGGAAAAAACCAATCGATTTTAAAATTATTAAAGAAGCTTTAGGAGAATAATTGAGTAAATATAGAACACATACTTGTAACGAATTAAGAAAAGAAGACGTTGATAAAAAAGTATTTCTTTCAGGCTGGATCAATAAAAAACGAGACCATGGTAACTTATTATTCATAGATTTAAGAGATAATTATGGTGTCACACAATGTATTATAGATAAGGATAATAAAAATTTCACAAACTTAGAAAAAACTCAATTAGAAACTGTAGTTAAAATCGAAGGTAAGGTTGTAGCTCGATCTAAAGATACAATTAACAAAGAAATAGGCACAGGAGAAATTGAGGTAAAAATTGATACTTATGAAGAACTAGGTTCTTGCAAAGAATTACCGATGCCAGTTTTTAGTGATCAAGAATATGCTGAGGAAATAAGATTAAAATATAGATTTTTAGATCTAAGAAGAAAAAAAATACATGAAAATATAATCCTAAGATCAAAAGTTATTTCACACATTAGAAATGAAATGACTAAATTAGGCTTTTTGGAATTCCAAACACCAATATTAACATCCTCTAGTCCTGAGGGTGCTAGGGATTTTTTAGTTCCAAGTAGATTAAATCCTGGGAAGTTTTATGCGTTACCTCAGGCGCCACAACAATTTAAACAGCTAATTATGGTATCTGGTTTTGATAAGTATTTTCAAATAGCCCCTTGCTTTAGGGATGAGGATGCAAGAGCAGACAGAAGTCCAGGTGAATTTTATCAACTAGATTTAGAAATGTCTTTTGTAGAACAAGAAGATGTTTTTAACGTAGTTGAAAAATTAATGGTTAATACTTTTAAAACATTTTCAAATAAAAAATTATTAAACGATAAGTTTCCAAGAATTTCTTACAAAGAAGCAATGTTAAAATATGGAAGTGATAAACCTGATTTAAGAAATCCACTTATAATCAATGATATTACTGAAATATTTACAAGAGAAGATGTATCTTTTGAAATATTTAAAAAGTTAGTAAAATCCGGTTCAAGAGTAAGATGCATAATAACAAAAAACACAAAGGACAAACCAAGAAGCTTTTTTGATAATATTGATAAATGGGCCAAAGAACAAGGAGCATCAGGTTTGGCTTATTTTACATTTGAAAATGATACTGAGTTGTCTGGTAAAGGACCTATAGGAAAATTTTTTTCAAAAGAGGCATTGTTAGAAATAATGAACTTAACTAATGCAGAAGTAGGGGATAGTATTTTTCTAGCATGTGGAAAACAAAATGAATTAGAAAAAATAACTTCTCAGGCAAGAAATAAAATTGCAGAAGATTTAGACTTAATAGATGAGGATGTGTTTGCGTTTTGTTGGATAGTTGATTATCCAATGTTTGAAAGAGATGAGGTTACCAACAAAATCGAATTTAGTCACAATCCATTTTCTATGCCACAAGGTGATTTGACAGAAAAAGAACTTGAAAATCCTCTAGAGCTTTTAGCTTATCAATACGATATTGTTTGTAATGGTATTGAATTATCCTCTGGTGCCATAAGAAATCATAAACCAGAACTTATGTACAAGTTATTCTCAATTGCTGGTTACGATAAGCAGCAAGTAGATGAAAAATTTAGTGGTATGATAAATGCATTAAGTTATGGTGCTCCACCGCATGGAGGTATTGCTCCAGGAATAGATAGAATTGTCATGTTGTTAGCTAATGAGAAGAATATTAGAGAAGTAACAATGTTTCCAATGAACCAAAATGCACAGGATTTGATGATGAATGCTCCATCTGAAGTTAATCCTGAACAGCTAAAAGAGTTAAACTTGTCTTTGAAAAATAAAAAATAAAATTATTTTTTACCTTTAAGACTTATTTTAACATCAGATAAATCAACTAGATTTTTTTTATAGTTATTTCTTACAAATCCTTTGCTAGTAATATCTTTTACAATTTTTAATAATTGACTTTGATCTTCATTTTCTTGATCATTCGTATCGTTTCCACCAATTGCAGGAGTATGTGCAAGATCTTCTCTATTTTGGTAAGATATAGCTAACTCTCTAAAAATATAATCTAAAATAGAGGTAGCGCTCAATATTCTATCATTTCCATGCACTTTACCTGATGGTTCAAATTTTGTTCCCACGAATGCACTTATAAATTCATCTAATGGTACTCCGTATTGAAGGCCTAAAGATACTGCTATTGCAAAGTTATTCATCAATGCCTTAACTAGCTCTCCTTCTTTACTTGTGTCGATAAATATTTCTCCAATTTTTCCATCTTCATATTCACCTGTATGAAGATAAACTTTATGATCTCCAATTGTAGCTTTTTGAATATAGCCTTTTCGTCTGTCAGGCATACTAAATCTTTTTCCACCTTTTTCTGAGGACTTGTTTAAGTTTTGAACGACGGTTTCTTTACTTATAGAATTTTCACTTGCACTTTTTGAAACTATTTCAATTTTTTTATTTTCTACTACTTTTTTGTTATTTGGATCTAAACTTTTAGTTTTTCTATTGTCTAGTTTGACATCTAAAACTTCGAATTTACCATCGTCTCTTTTTTCTAGATTTTTAAGCTCTGTTTCATTTATGTCGTCTAAGTAATGATTCACCTTAAAGGTACAAGTGTAATAAGTTTCTACAAGATATTTTGCCATTTCACCTCAGTTTAAAATTAGTTTGAAAATAGATTCTATTAATTTATATACTTATTCATATTTTAGTCTAATTTAAATTTTACAATTTTTAATTGAAATAAAAAATAAAATAACATGTTGACACTTTTTAAAAAAATTTTCACTTGGTGGAATCAAGATACTTTTGGAACAAGATTAAAAACAATTTTTTTTGGAAAACTTGCTGGTACAGATCAGTTTGGTAACAAATATTATGAAGATAAAAAAGGAAAAAGATGGGTAATATATTCTGATGTTATTGATGCATCAAAAATTCCAGTTGAGTGGTACTCATGGATGCATTTTACACCTAACAAAATAGAAAAAAAACATGAGCTAGAAAAATATGAATGGCAAAAACCTCATCAATCCAATTTAACTGGTACCGAAGAAGCATATTATCCAAATAAAAATAAAGATGGTGTTAAAAAAAAATATACTAGTTGGAAAGAATAGTTTTTTTCTTTACTTACTAATCTTCTTTTTTCTATTTACATCTATTTCACATTCCAATACTCAACTTGAAGGTTCTTTTACTGAAATTAAAATTTTAGATAAAATTAGTTCTAAAAATACTTCATTAAAACTTAAAAATGGTCAATTACTAAAATTTAAAGACTTATCAATTCAGAGTTTAAAATGTAAAAATTCTGAATTTGATGATAGTCCAGAAATTACTGCTTACATTCAAGTCAGAGATTTATCAAATCAAAATAATGATGAAGTTTTTGTTTTTAATGGATGGATGTTTTCATCAAGCCCTTCAATAACTCCCTTTGATCATCCAATTTATGATGTGTGGCTAGTAAAATGTTATTAAACTATAGTATCTTTATCTAGCCAGCTCACATTAAAATCTGAATTGATAAATTTTTTATGATTTAACAATTTTTTGTGAAGTGGAATAGTAGTTGTAATACCTTCAATAACAAATTCATCTAAAGATCGGTTCATTCTTTGAATAGCTTCTGTTCTATTTCGTCCATGACAAATTAACTTACAAACCATACTGTCATAATATGGAGTAACTTTGTAACCTTGAAATATAGCTCCATCTACTCTTGTTCTAAATCCAGATGGCTGGTGACACATACTTATAACACCTGGAGATGGTTGAAAATTTTTACTAGCATCTTCAGCATTTATTCTACATTCAATAGCATGACCTCTTGGGTTAATATCGCTTTGTTTTAATGCTGTTTCTTCAGAAAATGCTATCCAAATTTGTTCTTTTATAATATCTACTCCTGTTACCATTTCTGTAACAGGGTGTTCTACTTGGACTCTTGTATTCATTTCAAGAAAGTAAAATTTTCCATCTTCGTAGATAAATTCAACTGTACCAGCGCCCATGTATCCAATTTTAGAGACCATTTTTACAGTTTTTTCAAAAAGATCTTTTCTAATTTCATCATTCAAAACAGGACTAGGAGTTTCCTCAATAAGTTTTTGATGTCTTCTTTGAACAGAGCAATCCCTTTCATGTAAATGCACAACTCTATTTTTTCCAGCAAGAATTTGAACTTCTATGTGTCTTGGATTTTGAAAGAATTTCTCAATATACACTTCATCGTTACCAAAATATTTTTGTGCTTCTGATTTAGCTGTGGAAAATAAAGTTTCAAATTCTTCCTCTTTATGTACTATTTTCATACCTTTTCCACCACCTCCACCTGAGGCTTTAATAAGAACAGGAAAGCCAATTTTTTTACAAAGATCTTTTGCTTCATTAATATCCCTAACACCACCTTCAGATCCTTCAATGACTGGTAAACCATTTTCTTTAGCTATTCTTTTAGCTTGAATTTTATCTCCCATCATTTCGATGTGTTTTGAAGATGCACCAATAAATTTAATTTTATTTTCTTCCAAAATTTTAGCAAAGTTAGCATTTTCTGATAAGAAGCCGTATCCTGGATGAACAGCGTCTGCATTAGTCAGTTCTATTGCAGACATTAATGCAGGAATATTTAAATAACTGTTTGCTGGTTGATGAGATCCTATACAGACACTTTCATCTGCCATTCTTACATGCATGCTTTCTCTATCAACATCTGAATGGACCGCAACTGTTGCAATACCCCATTCTTTACATGCTCTTATAATTCTAACTGCAATTTCTCCACGATTTGCAATTAAAATTTTTTTGAACATTAATTATTCTAAAATAAGAATTGTTTGACCAAACTCAACTGGCTGACCATCATCAACACAAATTTCTTTTACAACACCATCATGCGTGGAAGGTACGTGATTCATAGTCTTCATTGCTTCAACAATCATAATTGTGTCACCTTTTTTAATTTTTTTACCAACTTCAACAAATTTTTTCGCCCCAGGTTCTGGTGCATGATAAGCAGTTCCAATTATTGGAGAAGTAATTTCTGTACCAGATTTAACGTTTTCAGAAGATTGGGAAGCAGCAGTTAAATTTGTATTGTTTGCAGATGCTGGAATTGTTTGACTGCTAATTGATACATTATTTTTTGAAACTTTAATCTTAGTATCTTTTTCGGTAATTTCTATTTCAGTTAAATTAAACTCATCTAAATAGTTACTAAGTTCTTTGATTATGTTTTTATCTATTTTCATTTTTGTAAAAGCTTTTGTAATGAAATTATGGCCAAAATATATCCTTCAGTGCCTAATCCAAAAATCCCACCTGTTGCAACTCCACTAATAAGTGATTTATGTCTAAATTCTTCCCTTTTATATATGTTCGATATATGCATTTCAATTATTGGTTTCTTGAACAATTCAAGTGCATCTCTTATTGCAACTGAAGTATGTGTGAATGCAGCAGCATTTATAATCATTCCATCATAAGTT
>NZ_CVST01000047.1 GCF_001180225.1 Candidatus Pelagibacter communis
ATAAAACTTTTTTTCATAGTTTGCAGTTACTGAGGTTTTAAAAAAAAACATAAATATTGAAAATAGAAATATTACTTTTCTCATTTCTTAGGTTTATTTGGAGTAAGTAATATTAAAAAATAACCAAATAAAGTGGAAAGTAATGAACCAGTCAAAACACCTATTTTTACTCCATCCATATATTGCATGTTTTCAACGAAAGCTAAATTTCCTACAAACAAACTCATTGTGAAACCAATACCTGTAAGAACTCCAACTCCATAAAAATTATACCAACTTGTATCGTTTGGCATTTGGGCTACTTTTAATTTTATTGATATATACGAAAATATAAATACACCAAGTTGTTTACCCAAGAACAGACCAAGTACAATACCTAATGGAACTTTATCTAACAATGAAGCGAAAGATAAGCCCTCAAGAGAAACACCTGCATTTGCAAATGCAAATAAAGGCATTATTCCAAAAGCAACATAAGGACTAATTGCGTGTTCTATTTTTATTAATAAAGAAAAATCTTTATCCTTTTTTCTATGTGGGATTGTCATAGCCAATAAAACACCAGCAATCGTAGCGTGGATACCTGAGTTATGGGTAAAATCCCAAAGGAAAAGTCCAACTACCAAATAAGGTAAGAATTTTTTGATATTAAATTTATTTATTAACAATAAAACAATAAAAGCTAAGAGCATTAATGTTAAATACTTAATGCTTAAATCTCCAGAGTAGAATAGGGCAATAATTACTATTGCTCCTAAATCATCAATAATAGCTAAAGCTGTTAAAAATACTTTTAAAGATAAAGGAACTCTTTTTCCAAGTAATGACAAAACTCCTAAAGAAAAAGCTATATCTGTGGCTGATGGAATTGCCCATCCATTTAATGTTTCGCTATCGCCTAAATTAATAAAAACGTAAAATAATGCAGGAACTAACATTCCTCCTACAGCAGCTATTATTGGCAGTAAAGCCTGTTTAATATTTGAAAGTTCACCTTGTAGAAATTCTCTTTTTATTTCTAATGTGACAAAGAAAAAGAATATAGCCATCAAGGCGTCGTTGATCCAATGTAATACAGATAATTTTAGACCAAAATTATTAATACCTATAAATAAGTATTTATTTAAAGTAGCAAAATATAAATCTGCTAATCCAGAGTTACTTATAAATAATGCAATTACTGCAGCAAATAAGAGAACGAGGCCACTTGCAGCTTCTAATTTAAAAAACCATCTAAAAGGTTTAGATATATAATTAATCATAAAATTTTAAATTAGGTCTATAATAAATAGTTTTATATCTTGCAATGTTTCAAAAAGGTTGAATAATATTACTTCTAGTCCAGGAAATACATTAATTAGTGGTGTTTTAAGTGTATCAACCAAGATTATTAAAGCAACAAAAGATATAATCAAAACTATGAAATAAGAAAATAATTTAGATTTTTTACCTACAGACTTTTCAAATGTTTTTAAGTTTTCTGTTTCTATTTTAGCATCAATTATTTTTTCTTGTTGTGATAGTTTACTAAATTCTAAATTTTTTTCTTTTATTTCATTATTTTGTTCTGCTTTATTTGTAGTAATATTATTGTTTAACTTAAATGGAGTTTCACTTTCATTTTGTGGTTTGTAAAACCAAACTCTTTCACATGACCCACATTGTAGCTCACGTCCTTCATCAGGAATTAAGGAACTATCAATTTTGAATTTTTTCTTTTCACAAGGACAAGTAATTATCATGCCTCGTTATATAACAGATTTTACTCAAAATTCTTTTAATTTAGGCTTCTTTATACATTGAAATTATCAATAACTACTGTATTAGTACTTCGATCGGAGTGTAGCGCAGCCTGGTAGCGCATCTGGTTTGGGACCAGAGGGTCGCAGGTTCGAATCCTGCCACTCCGACCATCATTATGAAAAAAGCAATTATTTACATTCCAAACAAAAACCCAATGCAATCAGGATTAGCTAAAAATAACAAATGGATATTAGAATTTAAAACTAAAGATCCAACTAAAAATCCATTAATGGGTTGGGAAAGTTCATCGGATACTTATTCAAAATTAAAATTAGAATTTTCGTCAAAAGAACTTGCAATAAATTATGCACAAAAAAAGAAAATAGAATTTGAATTAATTGAACCTAGAAAAAGAAAAACAGTAAAAAAATCTTACGCTGATAATTTTTTAAAATAAAAAATGTTTAGGTTTTTCACTCAGAGACATTGGTTGCTATGGTCATGGATTGGTTCAGCAATAATTTTATCGTCACTTTGGATACAGGTTAAAATTGATGTAAAAATTAATGAATGGTTTGGTCAATTTTACGATATGATTCAAAAAGCTCTAGGCGCACCAAACTCTATTACCATAGAAGAGTATTGGGCAAGCTTATTATCT
>NZ_CVST01000048.1 GCF_001180225.1 Candidatus Pelagibacter communis
GGGGTTTGTGTAAAATAAAAGAGATATTATTAATGGACATTAATCAATGCCATGATTTCTGTTATAGCTAGAAACAGCTGATGGTTTAATATCTGTTAAATACTTAGGATCTACTGACCAAATAGAAACTTTTAAAGGATAACATTTAGCTACATCAGAAGAATGTTCTGAACCACAATCTCCTCCTGGACAAGCAGAAAGAGCTCCTAAAATATCAGTTTCAGCAAAAAATTCTAGATAATCCCCTGGTCTAACTGGACTAGCTTTCATAAAGTATTGTTTGGTATCATTAGTAAAACCAGTAAGCATAAATACATTTAATACATCATGAACTATTTTTTCAGCATGATCTAATTGAACATTTTTTTCTTTAACTAGTGCTCTTGTTAAATTTGAATGACAACAATAGTGGTAATCATTATCGCTTAATAGTTTTGAAGTATAAGGATCGCATCTAGTACCAATTACATCATGAACAGAGCCACCATCTTTATCATAATCATACCAATCCAAAGTGTCCCAAGTTATTGTCGCTAAAGACCTAAGGTATGGAAAGCTGCTAAACATTTTGTCTCCAACGGATAGATGTGTCCCATATAAAGCTCTTGTTTTTCCTGAATAAAATTTTTCCTCTAAATTATTTAAATTAAATAAATTTAGATCTCCTACTTGTGGGCCATCTACACTTTCAATTCTAAAAAACTCACCC
>NZ_CVST01000049.1 GCF_001180225.1 Candidatus Pelagibacter communis
ATATGTTTGGAGGTTAAAACCAGGTGGCGAGATGAGTTTAACTGATGATTTGTTTAAAATTTCACAAGCAAATTCAGTTAATCTTTCAAAGGGTCACCTGAAACCTATTCAAGAAGCTGCAAAGAAAAATAAAGTTGTAGTAGTTGCTGGCCACCAAGAAATTGACGGAGAAGTGAGTGGTTCAACTCTTTATTGCTCTATCATTATAATCAACAATGATGGCACCATCTTAAATAATCATAGAAAATTGATGCCAACAAACCCTGAACGTATGGTTTGGGGTCCTGGAGATGGTAGTGGTTTAAATGTTGTTGAAACAGCAGTTGGTAGAATTGGTGCATTAGCATGTTGGGAAAATTATATGCCGCTTGCAAGATATTCTTTGTACTCACAAAATATTGATATTTATATTGCACCAACTTGGGATGAAGGAGAACCTTGGCTTTCAACAATGAAACATATTTCTCGAGAAGGAGGCTGCTGGGTGATTAGTTCAGCAACAGCAATTCAAGCTTCTGATTTACCTAATGATATGCCTCACAAAGATCATTTGTATCCTGATAAAGATGAATGGATTAACTGTGGGGATGCAATTATTTATAAGCCTTTTGGTGATTTACATGCAGGGCCTTTACATAAAGAAAAAGGAATACTGTATAGTGATATTGATATTTCGTTATCAAAAACTTCTAGAAGACGATTTGATGCAACAGGTCATTATTCTAGACCAGATGTTTTTAATTTGAGTATAGACAAAAGTAAGAAAAAACCAATTTCATAAGCATTAGGCTTTGAAACAATGTATAACATCTTACAAAAAGGAGATAAAGATGCCAGCAGGTTATGTAATTGCACAATTAAAAGTCACTAATCCTGAAAACTATAAAGAGTATGTAGCTAAAGTTACAGAGGTTGTAAAAAAATTTGATGGAGAATATCTAGTTAGAAATGGTGAATATCAAGTAGTAGAGGGTGAAGATAATTTTCCAAGATTAGTAATCATTAAATTTCCATCTTATGAAAAAGCTTTAGAGTGGTATCACTCAGACGAATATAAACCTGTTAAAGATATACGTTTACAAAATTCTGAAGGCAGCAATATCATAGTTAGAGGGATATAAAAAACTGCAATAAATGAATGACATTTTAAGTATTGTCGTTGCAGGTATATTCTCTTGCATCATTCTAGACATTCTAGGATATTTATTAAAATTGATTGGAATTCCAGAGCCGTCATGGGGAATTGTCGGAAGATGGACTTATTACATGATTAGAAATTTAACTTTTTATAATCCTAAAATTACTGATATGCCAAAGTTCAAGCATGAAGTCTTACTTGGGTGGATTTTTCATTACTACATATCATTATGTTGGGCAGTTATTTACTATTTTGTCTTCATAATACTTGGATTAAATATGTCATATTTTTCTGGACTAATTTTTGGAGCGATTACTACATTGGCACCATTATTGATATTTATGCCTTTTACAGGTCAGGGTATTTTCGCGTCAAATACAGACAACCCAACAAAAACGTCTTTTATTTTTTTAATAAGACATTCAATATATGGTCTTGCTATGTTTGAAGGATTTAGGTGGTTTACTTAATTTAATTAACAACAACCTTTTTTTTCAGTATCTGATCTTGCGCCGGCTGTATTATAAATCTCAGCATCTTCCATTGTGTGATAAGCTTCCCAAGCAACTCCATTTGGATCATTTACCCAAGATTTTTCTGATTTTGCATAACAACACGTTACCTCACCATCAGAATAAGTAGATATATCAGCTTTATCTAAATTAGTTCTTATATCGTTTAGTTTCTCAACTTTATCAACCTGTATTCCTAGATGATCTATACCTAAAGTTTTTACTCTAGTAGATATTGCAAAATTAACCTTAGGATCATCTAAAATCCATTGAGCATAATCTTCTTTTACTTTCGTTGGTTCAGATTTAAATAAATTTTTATAAAAGTTTATACTTTCGTTTAAGTTTTTAACACCAAGATGTAAATGTAGTCTTTGCATAATTCTAAATTTTATAGGATTATTATACTTTAAATTTAGTAAAATAAAATTACATTTTTGTTACTCTCCCCTGCAATAGTTACTCAATTACAAGGGAGGTATTAACTAAAAAAGAGAATAATGAAAAATGTTCAAAATTCGAGGTCTGTTTAGAAAAGTTTTGTTGCCTATTTCTTAAACTCATATGAATGAATTATTAAAACTCTTTTTTTGATTATTGAGTGTAACTTCATTGTAATTTTTTTTTGTTAAAAAATTTCTGTGATTCGAAACACAATTAAAAAATACGGCTTAATTTCAAAAACTTTTCATTGGTATATGGCTGGAATTTTGTTGTTTGTACTATTATTAGGTAATTTATCTGAGCATACACCAAAAAAGTATTATGACTTTTTAATGTTAGTTCATAATTCATTGGGCATAATTATTTTTATTTTAGTTATTTTAAGATTGTTATGGAGGTGGTCAAACCCAAAACCAGAAAATATTAATAAAAGCAGGCTTTTAAATAGATTATCTAATCTTGTATTTTTTATATTTTATTTTGGAATGTTTGCTGCACCAATCACAGGTTATGTATTGATGAATATAGAGGGCAAAGAGGTGTTATTTTTTGGGGTTGAATTAGTTAATATTGTTGAAAGTAATGGTGATTTTGAAAAACTTGCTCACAATTTTCATGGGATTGCTGGTGATTTATTGTTGTATACTTTTGTTTTACACTTCATAGCGGCTTTGTACCATCACTACATAAGAAGAGATGAAACCTTAACGAGAATTAAATTTAACAATTAATATTACAATACATTAAAATAATATTACAATTCAGTTACAATCCACAAAGTAATACACAATTAACTTTTCTATTGATTTAAATTTCTAAAATAATTCCAGTAGTTAAAATGAAATATAATTTTAATTAAAATGTTATAAATTTTTAATCTTGTCTAAGTATTTCCTTAAAGAATCAAAAAAAAGGAAAAATTACAATGATTAAATTTATTTTAGCAGGCCTACTGGCCTCAACTGCGTTTGTTAGTACAGTAAATGCAGATTTTAAAGAAATTGGAAATTTTGGAACACCAGCAAACAATCCTGGTGCAGAAGAAACATCAGCAGAAATCATTTCTGCAACAGCAGACGGTATGAAGCTAGTATATAGTGATAGCCCTGCTAATGCATTAGGGATGATTGATATCACTGATCCAGCTAACCCAAAGCCATTAGGTTCAATGAGCTTAGGCGGTGAGCCGACTAGTGTTGCTATTAAAAATGGGAAAGCATATGTTGGTATTAACACTTCTCCAGACTATGTAAAACCAAGTGGACACTTATTAGTTATAGATCTTGCTTCTGGAAAAGAAGTTTCAAAAGTTCAACTTGGTGGACAACCAGACTCTGTTGCAGTTAGTCCAGATGGAACTTTTGTGGCAGTAGCTATTGAAAATGAGCGTAACGAAGATATTAATGACGAAAAAATTCCACAACTTCCAGGTGGATTTGTTGCAATCGTTAATTTAGCAGATAATAGTGTTGCCAAAGCAGACTTAGTTGGTTTTTCAACTATTGCTCCAAATGATCCAGAGCCAGAATTTGTCGACATTAATAACTTAGGTGAAATAGTTGTTACGATGCAAGAGAATAACTGGATGGCAGTTATTGATCGAAATGGAAATGTAATTTCAGAGTTTGATGCAGGACTTGTAACACTTGTTGGTATTGACAATAAAAAAGATGGTCAATTAAATATGTCTGACAGCATTGAAAATGTAAGAAGAGAGCCAGATGCAGTTAAGTGGATTGGTAATGATCATTTTGCTACTGCAAATGAAGGGGACTATAAACATGAAGCGCCAGGTCAAGCTAAGCGTGGTGGAAGCCGTGGATGGACAATCTTTAACAAAGATGGCTCTGTCGTATACGAGTCAGGTTCATCATATGAAAGAGCACTTGCTTCAGCAGGTTATTGGCCAGAAAGTCGTGCAGAGAAAAAAGGGGTAGAACCAGAATCGGTTGAAGTAGCAATATATGGTGATACGCGTTACATCTTTATTGGTGCTGAAAGAGCAAATGCTATTGGTGTTTATAAAGCAAATGATTTATCTAACCCAGAATTAGTTACTATATTACCAACAGGTATTGGACCTGAAGGTTTAGTTGCTATTCCTGAACGGAACTTATTTGTAAGTGCTAACGAAGTTGATAAAGAAAAATCAGTTACAATTTATAGCTTAGATTAATAGCTAAATTAAGCGTGGGGGCATTAGCCCCCACTAAAATCATAGTCATTAATTAAATTTAATATAAGTAAAATAAAATCTTATTATCGTGTAAGAAGCAAAGGTTTTTTAATTTTTGTTTTTTTGTCCTTATTTTTTTTATCACAATATTTTTTAATTGCATAAGCTGCAAGAGCACCACCTACCAATGCATACTTTAACAATTTTAATTTAACTAATGTTTTAATCATGATTTTATATCAAACTTTTCTAATAAGAAATTGATTAGTAAATTGTAAATGAATGCAAAACTAAAAATATAAAAAAGAAAAATTGCTGCTTTAGAATTAAATATGTATCCAGTTGAGGTTAAAAGAACCAAGAAAAAGCTTATCGATAAAGCAAGTTTAGAAAGCGCTTTTTTCTTAAAATGAGATTTAATTTCTTTTTCCTTCATATATCCTATTAATTAAAATACTTAATATACCAATGAATTTTAAAAAATATATATGGAAATGTAGGTTGTTAGTTTTGAACACTCCAAACTACACTAATCAAGAGTATAAAAATTCAAAAGATATTTACCAAAAACACATAAAAGAATTTCATAAACGATTTATTAAATTAGTGACAAGATTAGATAAAGCTAAAAACTTTAGTGTGAGTTTAATTGGCTTTGATGGAACCGAAAAAGCTAAGTTAGATACAATAAATCTTAAAAAGATATTTAACTTGGTTGATAAAATGCCAATGAATAAAATGATAAAAGATAAAAGTTTTAAACCTTTAAATCTTTCATTATTTTCTGATTATAAACCTGAGACAACTTTACATGGATTAGGTTTTAAGAATAAAGAAAAGGCGCTTTATACAGTTAAAGCAATCAAAAAAAGATCCATCAAGTATCAAGTAAATGTTATTGCAACAATGCTTGGAAGAGCAAAAAATCATCCTAACAAAACTAAAGATATGGATGATGCAATAAGGATCTTTGACAAATGGATGAAAGATTATAAGAGAAGTAAGAACAAATGAAAAAACTACTATCAATAATATTTTTAAGCTTTTTTAGCATGAGTGCTTATGCTGATGATCAACAAACTTTTGTGTTTAATAACTTACAAGGAGATTTCACGACTTGTTATAGTTATTACTTGTTATCTGAAGAGGGTTTTAGAAAAAGTGGTAGTGCCAATGATGAAACTATAGCAGGACTTAATAAATCAGCTGATTTATCATTAGAATCTGTTTTTATGATTGGTCAGCAATTAGGTATGAACACAGATACAATGAGAAATAGAGTTAAAACATCCTTTGAAAGTATGAAAAAAGAAATGGGTGAAGATTATAAAAACTTTTCAAAAGTTTTAGATAAATACGGAATATTCTGTAAGGACTTAATTGAAAAAACAGACGACAGAGTTCTATTCTGGGAAGATAAATTTAAGTAAATTATTATTTAGATAATTAAAGGCTGTGTTAACCTAACATTAACTAATGAGTAATATTTATCATTCAGATATCTATCAGTTCAACAAACCTGTTCCTAGTTACTGGGAAGCAACCTCAAGTGAAAATCTAAATTTAGATAAACTTCAAAAAGATATTAGCTCAGAAATAGTAGTCATAGGTGGGGGTTATACTGGTTTGCTTTGTGCAATTAACTTAATTGAAAATTATAACTTAGATGTAGTTTTGGTTGAGGCGGGAAAAGTAGGTTGGGGTGCTTCTTCTCGTAATGCAGGATTTTGCTGTCTTCCTCCAAGCAAGATGTCTTATAAAAAAATGCAATCTGTTTATGGAACAGAGGAGACTAGAAGATTTTTTAAAAATTCAGTTGAAGGAGCTAATTATACAAAAGAATTAATTGATAATTATAATATTGATTGTGATGTAACTGGTGAAAATAACTTTGTTGTTGCTCATCATAAAAACAAATTTGATCAAATTAAAGAACAAGCTGAAGTTTATAAGTCCGAATTTGGAATAGAGACTAAAGTATATTCAAAAGAAGAATTTGATGAAGTAGGTCATGGTGGAACTGAGCAATTTGGAGCTTTTTCATACAAACCTGGATTTGCAATCAATCCTTTAAAATTTGTAAATGGACTAGCAAAACATGCATTATCTAAAAAGTTAAAAATCTATGAGCACACAAAAATTGAAAAAATTGAAAAAGAAAATGGCTCTTATCTTTTAAGAACCAATGAAGGTTCAATAAAGACAAAAAAAATAGTTGTTGCAACTAATGGATTTTATCAAGAAGGATTAATACCTGAAATGGATGGAAGGGTATTACCTGTTATATCAAATATTATTGTAACAAGACCACTTACAAATGAAGAGCTTAGTTTACATAACTTTAATACTTATGTCCCAATAGCTAATTCTAAAAACCTTTTATATTATTATCGAAAGTTACCTGATAATCGAATTTTATTTGGAACTAGAGGAGATTTTGAAGGAAGTGATAAATCAAATCAGAATAGAGCAAATGATATGGAACAATTTTTAAAAAATATTTTTCCTAAATGGAGCAATATAACGATTGATTATAATTGGAGAGGTTTAATTGCATTATCACAAAAACTAACTCCTTCAATTGGCAAAATAGATAATGAAGAGATTTATTATGGATTTGGTTATAGTGGAGTAGGAGTTAGTGCAGCTCCTTGGACTGGAAAACAATTATCTAAACTAGTTTTTTCATCAAATAGTAAAGAACTTGATATATCAACAATTTACAAAGGTTTACCTAAGAAATTTATTTTCCCACAATTAAGAGTATTTTATTTTAAATTAGCAGTGTGGTTTTATAGAATTAAGGATAAGTTTAATATTTAATGATTGAGTTTATAGATATATTTTTTAATCAATACCTAAGGATATTTGTAGGAATTGTCCTTGTAGGTCTTATTTTGTTTTCACTTTATTATAGATTTAAGAAATAAAAAAATTTCACTTCATTTTACTTTCAGCAAAGCCTATTGTATAGTTAGTTTGTCCGTGATTTAGAAATAACTCTACTTGCTTCGGACATTAAACATTAACGCTAAAGGAGCATATGAAATACAAACTTAGAAAATCAAATAAAAATGACCCAATTTACAATGAAGGGTTTAGTATTAGTCCAACCAAGGATTACTTTCAATCAAAGATAGAAAAAGGTCTAAAACCTTTATTTTTCAAAAAAATAGGAGATAGAAATTCTTCTAGAGATGAGATGCTTAAAAATCTCATAAAAGTTTTAAAAGAAAATGGTTGGAAAATTAAAGGAGGACCTGATGGGAAAAATAATTAGTGCTAGACTTGCAACAGATGATTATGACCCAATGAATTTATTGGGAACTACTGCTGTGTTCTCACCTAGAAAACATAGAACAATAAAAATAAATAAAGAAAAAAAAAGTAGCAATAAATTAATCTGTAAAACAAAATCAAATATATATATTTCAAGTAAATAGACTCTTTGTTCAGGATTTGGTAATTTCAGATTGTGAGTGAAAAAAAAGAAATTAATTCCAATGTTAAAAATAAAACCAAAAATCGATCAGAAATGACATACCAGGAAGCATTTGAACTTATTGCTACTCATTCAGAAGCTTTTAAAATGCTTCCAGATAAACTGAAAGCTAAAAGAGTAATTTATTCCATTCATTCAAAAGTTAAATTTTCTGAGGAAAAATTAAAAGAATTGATAATTGAGGATGACACTCAATTTATCTGAGTAATTTATGTCAAAACAGGAATTTCCAGTACTTACAAATAAAATAATTTCAAAGACAGAGATATTGTTTGAATTTGATTGTGGTGATCTTTGGTACAGAGAAGATGTTGATAAATCTGAAGATATAAGCAAATCAATTGACCAATTAAAAAAAGAACTTCCAACTTTAAAAGGGGGGAAATTTGAAAAGTTAAACTTAATATTAAAATATACAGCTCCTACTCCACCTCAACTAGATAAAATGAAGAAAGATGGCAGCAATAAATATAAAGTTGAAAGAACAAATCATCATATACTTTACCCATTAATATATGGTGATACGCAACCTGGCACTGATGACCATAAGATATTTTTTGTTGATGAAGATCTTATAAATACTGATTATGAATTTATATTTGAAGTTACAAGATTACTTAAAGACCTAAAAGTTGTTAACTTTTGGTCTTATAATTTGAATGATGGGTTTTTAGCTACAGATGCAGATCAAGATGAATATATTCATTCAGAATTAAACAATCCTTCTTGGTGGAGTCAAATCATGGAGATTAAAGAAAACTTTGTTGAGCCAGATGAAAATATAGGTGAAAAATTTGGAAATGATTTAGATGGATTATTATATTTAAGGAAAAACTTAAAAGATCATATTCAAATTAAATTTGATCAAATTGATAAAGAAGAAGAAGAAATTTTAAAGAAACACAACATAATTTAACAATCTTGATTTTAAAATAAAAATATTAATAATTTAATTCATGAACAATTTTACTACAAGTAATCAAAGTATTTTAATTTAAACTTAATAGGATAGGCACGATACTCTTCTTCACATGCCTCTACAAACCACTCATAATTTATTTCTAGTCTTATTTTGTCCCTTATTTTTAATTCCAAAAATCGGTTGTAGTGTTCGCCAAACTCCATAACATATCTTTCGTCAGCACATCTTCCAAAAATCTCAGCAGTAATTTCATCTAGATCGTCTTTATATAGCTTATTCTTTAAATTAAAGGTTATTGGTTTTGATTTAGATTGTTTTTCACAATCTTCATATAACCATTGGTAAACTTTGTTTTGATAAATCTTTGTTTTAATATGCATAGATAAGAAATATTGAAACTTATCTCCAAACTGACGTACAAATGTTTCATCAGCACAAGACTCGTACATTTCTACTTTTAAATTTTCGTCAGTCTTTTCTGAAAAACTAGGACTAGTGATGAGTATTAACGATATTAAAATAATAAATAATTTTTTAATCATTTTTAATTTTAAATAACAATAATTTACAAAAGTTATTCATTAGCCTCATTTCATGAATAGTGTTTGCTGAAGCTAGTAAAAGATTAGGATTAAACAAAATAACAGCCACATTCTGTGCTCTTGATATTGCTACATTTAATCTATTTCTGTTAAAGAAAAAATCCTTATGTCTTGGAAGGTTATCTGCATCAGATGAAGTCATAGAAATAAAAACAACTTTTGCCTGTTGACCCTGAAATAAATCGATTGTTCCAACTCTTGTTTTCTCTGAATATTTTTTTAGTAATTTTTGTTTAATGTTGTTTGTTTGAACATTAAAGGGTGCAACCACCATTATATTATTGATATCAATTTTATCTTTGCCATGCTCATCTTCAAAATCTTTACCCATAATTTTTGAATAATAATCATGAATGATTTCAGCTTCTTCATCTGATCTTTGTGAATTTCCAAAATGATCGGTTGGAATAAAGAATATACCCTGGTCTTGAATGTTATTAAGACCCAGTTTAACAGATCTTTTTTTGGTTATTTCGTGTGGTACTAGCCTAGAATCGTAAAAACTATCAGAAATATACTTACATATTTCTTTATTTAATCTTCTCGTTTCCTTTAAAAAAATACCTTGTTCTGGAGGAATAGTGTCTCGGTTTTCTAAAATATAATCTAATGAACTTAACTTAGCGTAACCATCATGTGTTCCTCTTATGGGTTGAGATAATTGCATTTGATCTCCTATTAATACTAAATTTTTAGAGGAGGTTGCCATAGCTATAGTGTTTGCAAGTGACACTTGTCCGGCTTCATCAATAAATAAATAATCAAGTTTTTGGTTCATCCTAATATTTGAAAAGAACCAAGCTGTTCCAGCATATAAAGAGAATTCACCGAAATCTATTTGCTTATCTTTTATCCAATTAATAATAAATTTTCCTTCAAAAAGATTTGTACTGCTGCTTTTCTTCAAACCTTTAAATTCAAATTTTTCTTTAATTGCTTGCTCTTCAATTGCAGATAATAGGGTTTTAATTGCTTCATGAGAGTTACTAGATACTCCAACTTTTTTACCTTCCTTCATTAGTTCAATAATTATTTTAGCACTGTTGTAAGTCTTTCCAGTTCCTGGGGGGCCTTGTATACTTAGGCAAGTTTTGTTCATTTGCTTTATAACTTTTACAGATTCTTCAGTAATATCTTTACTTTCATCAATAAGTTTTTCACCAGGTTTAGTTTCTTTAAGATCAGGATTTCCACGGTTGAGTAGATCAATTATACATTTGTAATTACTACCTTGAACATCAATGTAATTTTGAACAAATCTGTTTAACGCTTGTTCAAGGACTGCTATTTGTGCGGGACCTTTTCTGCTTAATGATAAGACACTAGGCATTTCTCCTAACGTTTGATATTTTTTTTCAGTTATTTTAATTTTTACAATATTTTTATTGGGTGTCTCTTCAACAATGTCAGCAATAGATCCAATAGATAAATTTTGATGAGCATTGTAAACTGAAGAGTCTTTCTTTAACTTATAATCTTGATCATTAAACTGATAAGTGAAGACATATCCTTTCTCAACTTTTTCTGGCTCGTTTGATTTTAAAAAACAATTACCAATACATTCTGGATCTTCTTCTAGTTCGTCATGAGTTTTATCCATTCTATCAAATGTTTCCCACCACTCTGGTTTAATTTCTCTCCTATGGAAACCAACTAAGTTTTTGATAGTTTCTGTTAAAGGATTTTTTGTAATTTCCTTTTTCTCTAAAGATTTCTTAAGTTCAACTTCAATTTTTTCCCAGTCCTTTTTTTCTGTAGATCTTTTTTCTGTTTCATCAGTAATTGAAAACCAATCAATACTTTCTGGTTTGATCTCTACTAAAAACTCTCTTAGGTGATATGTGGATACACAGTCTTCTTTGTTATATTCAATGATATCGTCTTTAGTCTTTTTGTCTTTAGAGGATAACCAAAAGTCATAAAGCTTAACACTATCTTCTGCCTTCTTGACATCTGCTGATCTTTTAAATCCATACAAAACATTTTCGATCGTTTTTAAAGACATGTCTTTTTCAGTTGTTCTGACACATTGGTTTATTATCAAAAAAAGATCGACAAATTTTTCACCTCTTAAAAGTGAGTCTACAAAATTGCTCCCTTCTGGAAAATCAGAGGAGAATAGGGAAGCGAGTTGTCTTAGTGAACGTTTCTCATATGAATTATAGTGATAGATATGAGCTTTAGGATGTTTTTTAAAATGATCTTTAAAGAAATTTATAAGTTCTATGAAGTTTTCTTGCTCATATTTCTTCTTAAAGTCTTTGGCCCAAAAGTATTTAAATTCCAAGCCTTTTTTACCTTTAAAGTATATTCCATGAAGGTATTCAAACCCTCTGCCGTCCTCTTGTGGGTACCCTTCAATATCAAAGAATAAATCACCCTCATCTGGTTTTGGAAGTTTATAAAATCCCTTACCTTCATCAGGATCCAAAACAATATATCTGCTTTTTCCAGTTTCTCTCTTTTCTTCCTGCAGCTGAGCTTGTGATATTCTATCTTTAAGAGCTTGTTTATTAATTTTAACCTTAATTTTTTCAGGATTGGCTTCTGCTAATTTTTTAACTGTATTAATCCCAACTTTTTTTAATTTTTCTATTTGAGATCTATTTATCTTAGCAACTTGATTAATATAATTATCATCTACCCAGATTTTTTCACATTCTTCCATGTAATCACAAACACTACAATGAGAGCACTTTTCAGGATAAATTTTTTCTTTAGCTATATTTTTTAAATATTTATCAAAGTTTTTTTTTGTAAAATTATAAAAGTCCACAAATTCTTTTGGTTTATATTGATGAGTTATATCTGCTCCATCAATTAAATACATTTTGTCTGGAAGAATTCCTTGTATCTTGCTTAACATAGAAGAGTAGGCTGTAATTTGATAAATATGCCTTGGTCTTGGTTTTTTACTTACTTTTGTGTCGTATACTTCGTAACTATAACCACCAAGATCTGAACTAGTATCAACTTTTATTAAAAAGTCAGCTTCTCCTCTAAAATCTCCGTCGACTAAATATGCATGATAAATAAGTTCATAACCTTCTTTAATAGCCTCTATAGTTTTTTTATTTCTTTCTTCTTCACTTAGATCTTGATTGATTGAAATATTTTTTTTGTAATATTTTTTTAAAAGATCAAAATGTTTCTTTTCGTGTTTAATACCAAATTCTTTCCAAAGTTTTTGATCTATACTTTCTTCATTTCTTTTTATCTCTTTAAATAAGAATTTTATTTCATTTTGAATTAAGTATTTGCAACTAACAAAATTATTAAGATCACTAGGGGAGGTTAGATACTTTTTATTTTTGATTTTCATTCTTTTTTAATTCTTTGCTAAGAACTTTAATCTCAATTTCATTCTTTTTATAGTCATGAATGATTCTTAAATATCTAAAGAATCTAAGTAAATTATATGGAATAAAATAAAAATTAATAATTAATTTAAGTAATGGTTTTGATTTGTAGTATTCTTGGTTTGCTTTTTCTGAAATCTTTCTATTTGCAAGATAAACATCGATGTTTTGTTTCCATTCCAAACAATACATCAATCTATCTTTAATAGTATTTTCGAATTGATATCTCATATTAAGTACCTAGCTATTTGTCTATAACACTCTGGTCTTACAGATGATTTTCCAATTATTTTAACCTTGCCATTTTTGAAATAATAAATCCAATAGTAATGTTGATTGTTCTCCTCATCAAAAATTTCTTCTATTCTAATCTCTGTAATTTTATCCATTAATTGTTATTGGGGTTGGTTGATTTAACCATGATGCTAGAGAAAGGAGACCAACTTGAAAGATGAAAGCTAGCATCATGGTATCAATGATCATACTTGACAATATATGTAGTTTACGATAATTTGTCAATAGCATAAACAATATAAAATGAAAAAAAGTCATAAAATATTTGATGAATATAATATTGATCTAGAATTGGATAATTCTAGCCGTTTATATAAATCGTGGAATGAAAAATGGTTAGATTATTTGAGAAATTTAAATGGTGTTTATGAAAACCAATTTCTTAAAGATGTTAAATTTAATATTATAGAGCATTATACTGAAGATGGCCTAGAAAAAGGTGATTTTGATCCTTCAAGCAAAAAAACTATTAGAGATGGCAAAAATTATAAAATAGTTGATCTATTTAGCGATCAATACAATCAACTTTTCTTAGAATTTATTAATTTAAAATTAAATGTTTCTAGTATTCACAACTTTATTAATAAATATGGAACTCTTGGCTCTCCAGTAGTGCAAAGGAAATATTCAGAGCAAGATGCTAATGAATATAAAAGTAATACAAACATTCAAGGTGAATTATTGCAGTGTTGGTATGTTGAAATAAAAAATCTTCAATCATTATTAAAAAACTATCAGTATTATATTCAAAAAGACTACAAGAGTTTAAATGAAAAATTTAATATTGTTCAAAAACAAGATGTCTATTATTGGAGCTTTAAAGAGACAGAGAATATAGAGGAGAAATTTCCATTAATTATTAATTTATTTTCAAGAAACTACAATTACCCTGTTACTATTAGTAATAAAAAGATAGATATAAATAAAGATAATATAGATCAAATATTTACTGAGTATTCTATTGAAGTTATTAAAAAGTTTTATTCTGAAAGAACTAGAGCTTACATAGATGTAAATAATAGTTGGTTTAATACAAAATTCGAGCCTAAAGGATTAATTGGTTTTATATGGCATCAAGCAATAAAATCAATTGAAGATAAAAATCAAATAAAAAATTGTAAATATTGCAGCAAAGAATTTGTAATAGGTCAAGGTTTAGCTAGAAAAGATAAAGAGTTTTGCTCTATATCACATGCGGTACTGAGTAAGAGAGAGGATAATATTTCAAATAATATTTCTAAAATTTTTATTAAAAAAGGATATGAAATTAAACCTTCAGAAAAAGATAGTTTGTTTGATTTTGTAGTATTTAAAAATAAAAAAAAAATATCAGGAATAAATATAAGTTTATCTGAAAGCTTAGATAATAAGAGTAAAAAGTGGAATTTTTTAATTCAAAAAAAGATTAAAGAACCAATGTTTTCAGAAGGTTTACATTCCGCTTATTTAATAAATAAAAATTTAGACTGCTTTTTATTTAATAAAAATAATGACAGATTTAAAAAATTAAAATCACCCATGGATTACGATTCATTAAATAAATTTATAAAAAGTAATGAAAAAGAAACTAAAAACAAATAAAAAGCTAATTAATCTTTTAAGACAAGAAACTCCGAAGCAGCGTCAAAAGTTTCTAAATGAAGTAGACTATGTATTATGTGAGGTTTTTGGCCTTGAATATAAGGATTTACCCTGGCGAAACTTAAATGCTTGCGATAAGGATTGGGTTAAATACGTTGGAGATGTAAGGTTAGCTATATCAAAAACCCTTTTAGAGTTTAACAAACGCAACAGGGTTTTGCATTAATATGGCATTGAGTTATTTTTAGTAATGTGTTGGTCACTCTTTACTTTGAGTGGCATGATCTTTTTTTAGTAGGCATAGATTAAATGCAGTAATTTTCAGAGCTTTGGTAACGTCTATAATCCTATTTAACCCTAATTTATTAGATTTTTCTCTAAAAAATATAGTTCAAATTAAATTAGTAAATAATTTCTTCAAATTATTAAATCATAAATCTTAATAATAATTAATATTTTTTTTGATGCTAGCACTCTTAACTGGCATAATTCATAATCGTAAATAGTTATGTTTCAAAAAGTAGAAGAATTAAATAAAGAACAGATAATTGAATTAGAAAATTCATACATGGAATTTCTTACAAAAGTTCTTTTAAATAATAATAAAATTCACAAATACTGCAAAAGTGCCGAAAATGAAATTAATAATAATTACAAAGATCTAAAAGAGAAAACGACAGAAAAAAATTTAGTTAAAACACCTTTTGAGCGTTTGGTTTCGTTTCATCTAATTGAGTATTGTTTTAAGAATAATATTAACATTAAACCTCATCTAAATCCGATTAGTTCTGATATGTTTTTTGAATTAGATGATTGTTATATCAATATAGATTGTAAAACAGTTAATATAGTAACAAACCATGCAGACACAAAAGATATTTCTATTATGCCAAATCAGGTTACTTTTCAGTCAGAACCTCTTTTTAAAAAAAAAGTAAGAGACAATATTTTTTCAGGAATACACTACAACGGTCAACAAAAACCAATAATTAATTCAAAACCAAATTTAACTTTTATGTTTAAACTTGTTTATGCAGATAATGAAGGTTTAACAGAAAAACAGTTAAGCCAATCATCTACTTATAAAATTGGGAAATATGAAAATTTGTGGTTAGCTTTGACATATATACCAAATGAATTCACTTTAGAGGAAGAAGACAAAAAAAATATTTTACAAGGAATTAAAACTTATCATTATGTTACAGCGAATAAAAATTTTTCATCAAAGTATAAGCCCTTAAATGAAATATCTTCAAATTGGCTAAAATTTAAAAATGGATCTAAGGATTTTTATTTAGATACAAATTTAAAACATCCATGGTTTAAAGATGAATTGGCAGTTAGAGGAGTACAGCAAAATAAATATTGCATAATTTTAGAGGGAATGTCAGCTAGATTAAATAGATCTAAAGTGAGAGATTATAAAATCTTTGAAATTAAATCAGGCAGCTCTTCTTAAAGCTTTTGACAAAATTATTTTCTTAATTTCTTTTGCAACTTTTTCTGCTAACAAGACTGGAACTGCATTTCCTATTTGCTTGTGCATACTTCTAAATGTTGTTCCCTCAAATACAAAATCATCTGGAAATGTTTGTAATATGGCGCATTCTCTTACAGATAATCTTCTTTTTAAATTTACATGAATTTCAGGACTTGTAGCTGTTAGCGTATCACTTGGAGTATTCCAATTAGTTATACGCAAAGATTGTTCAAATTGAATTTTCTTTTTAACTAAAGTTGTTACTTGTTTGTCATACTTGTCATCAAATCCTAAAAGTTTTTTTAAACCTTTCCAATCATCTGGATTAGGTATGCTTCCAGAGTTGTTATCTTTTCTAAACCAATGTCCAGCTGTGTGTGCATAACCAAAATGTGCATCTACTTTTTTTGTAGAAATTCCTGCTTTCTTTCTCCATTTTTTCAAATAATCACAAATATCAAATTGGTTTACTGGATACTTACGTCCCCAAAATTCATCATGAACATTAGTATCAGCCATATGATTATGGATAGTTCGATTTTTCACATAGATTGTTTTATTTGTGATCTTTACGTTAGATAAAAAACCAATTGCCTCTTTTGTAGTAATGTGATTTTCAAGTTGATCATTAAACAACAGATCATCATCTAAAGAAGGTGATTGATGTGTTTGTTTAGGATAGGGGTTTTCTAGTCCAAGCCTATTTCCAATTATAAAAACTCTTTTTCTTGCTTGGGGCACTCCATAGTCTGCTGCGTTTAACAATTTGTAATCAACTTTGTAACCAATACTTTTAAAATCATTAATAATTTTTTGCATTACTGAGCCTTTTCCAAGGGTCAGAATGCCAGATACATTTTCTGCAACAAAATATTTAGGTTTTTTTGCCCGGATCACTCTTAGCATTTGTTTGTAGAGTTTGTTTCTACTGTCATCCACACTTCGACCTAAATTAGCTATTGAAAAGCCTTGGCATGGGAAACCGCCAATAACAACATCTGGATTATCAGGCATTACATTTGAACGAATTTTCTCAATATCACCTAAAACAATGTGATCCCCAAAATTTCTTTTGTATGTTTTTACTGAATCTGCGTCAAAATCATTTGCCCATACAATATCATAACCTGCATTTTTAAAACCAAGGTCCATACCTCCTGCACCCGCAAACAGGGAAATAATTTTTAACTTATTGTTTTTCATGTGATTCTAAGCTTTATAATTTATATATAATTTGAGTTATATATAAATATCAAAATTATTAATAATCATGAATTATTTTTGTTTTACCACATCTGATGGAAAAATTGATGCAATTAAAATATGTGAAAAAAGAATAGATGAAAGAAAATGGCCGATTTATTCAAATACAAAATTTAAGGATAAATTTAACATTGGAGATTGTTTAGTATTTTATATTGCTGGAACTGGTGAACATAGACAATCTTTTATTGGATCTGCTGAAATCAAAAATATAGAAACGTATAATTCAAACAAAGATTTTTTAATCGATCCAGATAAATTTACAGAGATAATCTATAAATATATAATTCTCCATAAAGTTAAGAAATTTAAACAACCTATTTCAATAAAAGATATTAAAAAGGAACTGAAATTTATTAAGTTTAAAGATAACTATGGTTTACATTTTGTTGGTGGTGTAACTAAAATCGATAGCTCGTCTTTTACCAAGATTATAAATAGAGATCGCAATTTACAATAAATCATTTATTTGAGAGCAAGTAAGTATTTATTAAAAACTTTTTAAGTTCTTATTATATTTTGATTTTCATACCATTTATGAAAGTAGATTTTATTTTTCCTTAATAATTTAGAGAATTCCAGTTCATCAAACCCATTATTTTCAACTAGATTTGAAAAAATCAGATATTTAATAAAATTATAGTTAATATTAGCTAAATTTTGTTTTTTAAATATTTCAAACGTAAGACAAGAGTGTAATTGAGCATCTTTATAATATTTTTCTGCATAGACATAAGATTTCTCAGTAATGATTAACATACTTATATAATTAGAATTCACATTTAAGATTTTTAAATCTGTGCTCTTTTCGAGATTGCAATCAACCATATTAAATTGCTTCATCCCAAAGTCCTTCATCATATTGTATCTGTCTTTGATCTAAAAATTTAATTAAAAAATCTTTCTTAGATTGACCTTCTTTTGGTACTACATTTTTTAAATATAATAATATTTGTTCAAATGTAATTCCTTTTAAGTCTTCCTTTTTAATATTCACGTAGTCATCAAATTCTGCAAAAATGTTACTTGTTTTAGGATGAGTGATGTCAGAAAATTTAATCATATCCCCATAATCACTTAGTGCTGAGTAGTATTTTGCAATTGGATTTTCTATTTTATCAAATACTTCGTATTTCCAACCTTCCGGTAGATTATTTTTTTCCATAAATGTAATTGAGTTTTTTATTTTTAATAAAGATTAACAATTATTAATCTAAAATTTAAATATGTTTATAATATGTTTTTTTTAAAAAAATTTTCAACGTAAGTTAACGTAACAAAAAATATTTTGTAACATAAGTTTAACATTAAAGAGTATTGAAAAGTTTTTTAAAATTTGTTAAAATTATATATCTTTATTTTAAAGATCGTCTTGGGCGTTTCCCATGCACTCTTAATCAAAGCCACCAGTTGGTGAGTTCGTGTCAGCAGGTTCACAACTGCAATCCAAAAAATATATAAGGAGTGCTTATGGCAACCATCAAACAAATTAATGCTAATAGAAAAAATGCATTATTATCTAAAGGACCTAAAACTGATTTAGGTAAACTAAACTCATCTAAAAATTCATTAAAACACGGGCTAACTGCTAAGCAATTAGTGATCGGTGAAGACTTAAATGAATTTGAGAAATACCGTGATCATATGATTGAAGCTTTAAAACCAGAAGGGATTTTAGAAGAACAAATAGTATATAAGATCATTGATGTAGGTTTTAGACTTAGAAGAATAGGTGGAATTGAAGCTGGTATTTATAATCAGGAAATACTCCATCATGAACTTGATGAATATAAGCAAAAAATGGCTGAGAAAATTGAATTTAAAGATCAAGAATTAGTTCAGTCTTCAGATAGATCTATCAACTTAAAGGGTTTAGCTTTTGCAAGAGATTGTAAATACGGGAGTGCCATTTTAAAGCTCAATACAATTGAAGATAAGCTGATGAATAAATATTACAGGCAGCTAGAAATATTAAAGATGATGCAGGAGGGTAGACATGACCTGGAGAAATAAGAGAGATCATTTTAACAATTATACCTGCAAGTGGAGAAATTCTAATCTTGGAAAAACGAACCCAAATCATCATTACTTCATGCGGTTATTGAAAAAAGAAACAGAAAGTTTCTTAAGAGCGAACAAACAATATTTGTTAAATAATAAACCTGAAATTTATTATTCAATGATTAATAGGAAACTTCCTAAAAAATATATGAAGCAAAATGTAGTTGTAGCTCCAGTTAATGCCTATGTTCCTCCTCAGTCTAAATTAAGTCCTGAAGAATTAGACAAACAATTAGAACAAGAGGCAATTATTAGAAAACAAAAAGAGCAAGTTTTAAAAGAACAGAAATTAAAAGAGCAAAATGAAAAAGAGAGAATAGAACGGAATAGAGCTGCTTATAATCGTGAACGAAAATACATTTATTGGTGTAATGCTCATGAACAAGGAAATTATGTCAGTATTCGCTCAGAAAAATTTAAGAGTAAAGACAAAAAGTATCAGTATTATTGGTGATTATACTGTTTAAATTTTAAAATTTATGAATATTATAAGTATTAACTCATGCTACTTTATTTAATTTCATTTTTAGTTCTATTTTCATTTATAGTAATTATCCATGAATATGGTCATTATTATTTTGCTAAAAAGGCAGGGGCTAAAGTTGAGCAATTTTTTATTTTTGGATTACCATACTTTAATTTAAATAAAGAATTTTTAGGATGGAATGATAAAGATGGGACCAGATGGTCTATTGGGTACGTTCCAATCGGGGGATATGTGAAAACACTTGGAGCAGAAGATTATCATTTATCTCAACAGGAAATAGATGAAAAACATTCTAAAGAAGATCAAAAATATTTAATTTATAATAAAAAATATTATCAAAAAGTTTTATATGCATTAGGCGGACCTTTAGCTAATTTTTTGTCAGCTATTTTAGTTTTTTCTTTAATTTTTGTATTTATTGGAAAAGATGTAACTCCGTTTTCAATTAACGAAGTAGTTAAAGATAGTCCAGCTGAAAAAGCTGGTTTAATGGCTGGTGATAAAATATTAAGCATTGAAGGTAATAAAGTTGAAAATATACAGGATGTTTCAAAATATATTAGGACAAGTACAGGTGATAAAATTGAAATTACTATTCAGAGATATTCTGAAAATAAAAAAATTTTAGTTCAACCAAATGAAATATTTGATCAAGATAATTTGATTAAAAAGAGAACAAAAAAAAGAGTTATAGGTATTGTTATTGCATACTCAACTGATCAAAAAGTTAAAAAACAATTTGGACCAGTTGAAGCAATAACCTTAGCTGTAAAAGAAGTTTTTTTTGTTTGTAAACAAATATTAATATTTATTGGACAATTATTGACAGGAAGTGCAGATATTTCCCAGCTATCCGGACCTGTCGGAATTGCTAAAATGACTGGAGAAGCAGCAAAATTAGGTTTCTTAACCTTTGTTACTGTTTTTGCATATATTTCCATAAGTTTAGGATTAATGAATTTATTACCAATTCCGTTATTGGATGGTGGAATAATTGTATTATTCACAATTGAAAAAATTATTGGTGGCAAGATAAAAAAAGAATACTTAGAAGTTTATAGTCGAATCGGGCTTACTTTTATTATGTTTTTGACTGTATTTGCACTTTACTCTGATTTGTTCATTTAAATTAAGTTTAATTAAAAATTAAATATGAAAAAAGCCTTTAAAATCAACAGTTTTAGAACACTATATCTTGTGTAAAATTTTATTATACACACTAAAAAAAAGCTTGATTTATCAACGTTTATGACAACTATAGTTTTTAACCAATAAAACCGGAGCTAAAATGAACAAAAAACAACTAGTAGCAAAGCTTTCTGGCTCATTAAACTTGAGCAAAGCAGATGCGGAACGTACGTTCGATACTATAACTAATACAATACTTGACGCCTTGAAGGGAGACGATTCAGTAAAAATCGCCGGCTTCGGGACGTACAAGGTTGCTAAAAGAAAAGCTAGAGTTGGAAGAAACCCAAGAACTGGTGAGCAGATTCAAATCGCTGCTTCTCAGAAGGTAAAATTCTTACCAGCGAAAGCTTTAAAAGAAGTATTCAATAGATAATATTTTTTTAACAGCCCTAAACGATTGAAAAAACACGCTTAGGGCTGTTACTATATGCAAAAACTGCATACCCAATTTTCCTAATCAGCGTTAGTTTTTAAATTTTTTAAATTTATAAACCACCACTTTAACAAGTGGAGGTCTTATGACTAAAATAATAAAGAGAATGTCTGCACCATTACTAAGTTTGGTATTTTTACTAAACATGAGTAGTGCAGGTATGGCAGAAACAACTGTTTCTGCTGAAGTGGGGTTTATATTTAACACTCTACTATTTTTAATTTGTGGTTTCCTTGTCATGTTCATGGCAGCAGGTTTTGCAATGTTAGAATCTGGAATGGTAACTTCAAGAAGTGTTTCAGTAATTTGTGCAAAGAATATTGGTTTGTATGCAATTGCTGGAATTATGTTTTGGCTAGTTGGTTACAACTTAGCTTATGGTATTCCAGAAGGCGGATACATTGGATCATTTACACCATGGTCAGATGCAAGTGCAATTGATACTGGTTATTCAGATGGTTCAGATTGGTTCTTCCAAATGGTATTCTGTGCAACAACAGTTTCAATTTGTTCAGGTGCTATGGCTGAAAGAATCAAGTTATGGCCGTTCTTCTTATTTGCAGCTTTATTAGCTGGAATTATTTATCCAATCGTTATGGGTTGGCAGTGGGGTGGAGGCTGGTTAGCAGAACTAGGCTTCTCTGATTTCGCTGGTTCAACTTTAGTACACTCAACTGGTGGTGCAGCTGCTTTAGCAGGTATCATATTGTTAGGTGCTAGAAGTGGAAGATTTGATAGTAAAGGTCAACCAAAAGCGTTACAACCTTTTGCTGCGTCTTCAATTCCATTAGTAACAATAGGTGTATTTATCCTATGGTTAGGTTGGTTTGGATTTAACGGTGGTTCACAATTAGCATTAGGTACTTTTGATGATGCAGTTGCGATCTCATCAATCTTTATCAATACAAATCTTGCAGCTTGTGGTGGAGTAATGGCCGCTGGTATCATTACAAGATTAATGTACGGTAAAACAGATGTAATTCAAATGTTAAACGGAGCAATTGGTGGTCTAGTAGCAATCACTGCAGAACCATTATCACCATCTCCATTTGCAGCAATTTTAATTGGAGCTGTTGGTGGATTAATCGTAGTGTTTGGAACTAAATTATTATTTAGCTTTAAACTTGATGATGTTGTAGGTGCAATCCCAGCTCACTTATTTGCTGGAATTTGGGGAACACTTGCAGTGCCATTAACAAACGCTGATGCATCGTTCAGTGCACAATTAATCGGTGTACTTTCAATTAACATTTTTGTGTTTGCTGTGTCTTACATCGTATGGTCAATAATGAAAGGTACGTTTGGAATCAGATTAAGTAAAGAAGCTGAAACTAAAGGTACAGACGTTACTGAAACAGGTGTAATTGCTTACGCAATACGTGACTAATTGCATGCAATATAGAGGCTCTTCGATCTCCATGTCGTTATCTCATTGAAGAGCCTCTAAACAAAGAATTAACTTATATATCTCTCTCTAGTTAGTTAATAACCAAAGGCCCCAGAAATGGGGCCTTTTTTTTACACATATGCTTATTTCTCATAACTCTTTTGACCTATCAGCAGTACTTAAAATTTTAATGTTTATTAAAACGACATGATCAAAAAAAGGAGAGATAATGATTAATCATTTAAAAAAAATATCATTAAGCTTATTAATATTTTTAAGCTTTACTAATTTTGCTTCAGCAGAAACAACAATGTCAGCTGAAGGACAATATATTTTCAATTCATTAGGATTTTATCTTGGTGGTGTTTTAGTTGCATTCATGGCAGCAGGTTTCTGTATGCTTGAAAGTGGATTGGTGACAACTAAAAGTGTTTCAACAATTGCAGCAAAGAATATAGGTAAGTTTGCAATTTGTTCGTTAATATTTTTTTTCTGTGGTTACAATTTAGCTTATGGAATTCCTGAAGGTGGATTTATTGGATCATTCTCAATGTGGAGTGATGCATCAGAGCTTTCAACTGGTTACTCAGATTATTCAGATTGGTTTTTCCAAACAATGTTTGTATGTGCAACTGCATCAATTGTATCTGGTGCTGTAGCAGAAAGAATTAAAATTTGGCCATTTTTTATTTTTGCAGCAATAATGGCTGGTATCATTTATCCTATTTCAATGGGATGGCAGTGGGGTGGAGGTTGGTTAGCAACTTCAGGCTTCTCTGATTTTGCTGGTTCAACTTTAGTTCATGCATGTGGTGGAGCAGCTGCTTTAGCGGGTGTAATATTATTAGGTGCAAGAGAAGGAAGATTTAATAAAAAAGGTGAAACAAAATCTTTAGTACCTTTTGCAGCATCTTCAATACCACTTGTTACATTAGGAACTTTCTTATTATGGTTCGGTTGGTTTGGATTTAATGGTTTTAGTCAACTTGCAATGGGAACGTTCGATGATGTAAATGCAATTAGTAAAATTGCAGTTAACACTCATTTAGCAGGAGCTGCTGGTACAGTTACTGCTGCAGTAATCACAAGATTACTAGGTGGCAAAACAGATATCGTAATGATGCTTAACGGAGCATTAGCAGGTTTGGTTGCAATTACAGCAGAACCTTTAACTCCAAGTCCAGTACTTGCAATTGCTATTGGAGCAGTTGGATCAATCATCATGTACTTTGGTACAAAGTTTTTAGAAAGTAAAAAAATTGATGATGTAGTTGGCGCAATTCCTGTTCATTTGTTTGCTGGAATTTTTGGAACTTTAGTTGTGCCATTAAGTAATCCAGATACAAATTTTGGAACTCAGTTAACAGGTGTAATTGCAGTATGTGCATTTAGTTTCATACTTTCTTACATCACATTTAAAGTTCTAAAACAAACAATTGGTCTTAGAATTAGTTCTCAAGCTGAAAAACTTGGAACTGATGTTGCAGAAGTGGGTGTTAAAGCCTACGCAATAAGAGACTAAAATATCTCTCAATATACAACAATTAAAGGCTCCTTAGAAATAAGGGGCCTTTTTTTATTATTTTGAAATATCTTTTAATGTTTCTAAGACTTCTTTGGCGTGATCTTTTACTTTAACGTTTTCCCAGATTTTTAGGATTTTACCTTTTTTATCAATTAAAAAAGTTGTTCTATTTATTCCCATAAATTCACGTCCCATAAATTTTTTCTTACCCCAGACTTTGTATTTTTTTAATACTTTAATTTCTTCATCTGCAAGTAGATCAAATTTAATCTTGTATTTATCTCTAAATTTATCATGGCTTTTTAAGCTATCTTTTGAAATACCGTATACTTCACAGTTTAGCTTTTTAAATTTTGCTAACAATTTATTGAAATCATTAGTTTCAATTGTACATCCAGGTGTGTCATCTTTTGGGTAGAAGTATAGAACAACATATTTACCAATTGAATCTTTAAGAGAATAATCTTTGTTGTTAGTTGATGGTAGTTTAAAAATTGGTGCTTTAGTATTTTCTTTAATCATGTGTTTTATTTTCCTCCCAAAGTTTTTTATAATCTATAAATGGTGACAACCCATAACTTGAATTAATGTTAGTTAAATGTAGTGATAAACTCTTTAGGGGAGAAATACAAATTTCTTTATTGTAAATTTCATTGATATATTTTTCAAAAGGATCGTGCCTATCTAGACAATTTTGATTAAAATTATTCCAATATTTTTTCAATAAACTTGTAGACGTCATAAAAGTGCAAAGTGTCTTATCTATAGTTCTCCAATGACGCTTGTTACCAATTAAAATATTAGTTTTTTCGTTGTTCATATATAGGTAAGGATAGTCAGATGGACATATAAAAATATCTTTTTTAATTTGGGATGCAATTCTTTCATAAGAAGAAATCATTTCATCAAGCATTGTCTCAAAATGTAGGTAATCATCTTCTACAAAAAATATTAAATCCTCTCCTTTTTCTTTACCAATTTCAAAGCTTTGAAGTAAACTTGCTAGGTTTGCAAATGTTTCTTTATTTTTCTGTTTCGAGATTTTATTTTCATATTTTGAGTAGTCTAAGTTTATTATGTCTATATTTTCTCCATTAAAAATATCTTTTATTTGTTGAATTTTATCTTTTGATGAGTTGTCATCAATAATAATTGTTTTAACTTTTAATGATTTATATTTCTTATTTAAAAATTTAATTGATTTAATAAGTGAATTTAAAGATCTTTTACAATATTCAATTTTTGGAAATTCAAATAATCTTTTTCTATTTTGATCCCATATTTCTACATCAGTGTTCATCCTAAAAATTATTAAAATTGATTTTACTTTTCTTGTTATTTTAACTTCACCTAATGGTAAAATTATTGATTTTTGATTTAAAGTAGACAGCTCTTCATTCAAAACTTTATTTAGTGTTGGAGATGAAAAAGAGTTTTGATCTATAATTTCATAACCCAATAATTTGCAAATTTTTATAAAAATTTTTTTCATAATATGGTATAAGAATATATTAATATGATTTTTAAATCATCACAAACTCCAGTAAAATAAAGTTTATGAAAATTTCAACTATAAGTGCAGATCAAGCGTATCAAATGGTTCAAGAAAATAAATGTAATCTAATTGATATTAGAGAATTAAATGAATTAGAACTTACAGGAAAAGTTGAAGGAGCTAACCATATACCTATGGGAAATTTAGAGACACTTCTTGATCCTAATAGTGATGTTTTTAAAAATGGTCAAATTGATAAAGATAAAGAAGTAGTTTTGTTTTGTGCTGGAGGAATTAGATCTGAAATGTCTGTAAAGTCTTTAATTGAAAAAGGCTTTAAAAACATCTCTCACATTGAAGGTGGTTTTGGATCTATAAGTAACAGTAGTTTTAAAATAATTTAAATATTTTTAACTACATCTAAAGCATATTCTAGACGGTCTTGTCCCCAAAAAATTTTATTATTTACTATAAAAGTAGGAGCTCCAAATACCTCTTTTTTAAAAGCTTCTTGAGTTAATTCTTTTAATTTATCTTTAATGTTTTGGTTTTTAATAGAATTAAAAAAATCATTTTCATCAATTTTTAATTTTTTTAATAGCATTTTAATATTTTCTTCTTTGGATAAATCTTGATCATCTTTCCAATAAGCTTCAAAAAAACTATTTAAGTATTCTTCTTTTTTATTATCTTTAACACAAAGATAGCCTCTCATTATATGCAAAGAGTTTATTGGAAATCTAGAATTCCATTTGAAACTTATGTTATTTTTTTTTGAAACAAGTTCACAATCATTTTGCATATTTTTCATTTTATATTTGTTAAATGCAGGGGCAGTAATACCTGCTAAGTTATGAAGACCACCTAATAATATTGGCTTTAATTTAAAATTAACATTATTAATTTTTAAAATTTTTTTATATGCGATGTAAGCGTAAGGACTAATAATATCGAAGTAAAAATCTATATGATTACTCATATAGATTTAGTTTTTTGGCGTAAAAAATTCTAATTATCCAATAAATAAATAAACCAATAGGACCAATTAAGTATGTAATTATTAAAGGGACTGACATTAGTACTTTATTTACGTAGTATTTTTGAGAGTCTTTCACCATCCATCCACCAACAAATAAATTTATAGCTATAAAATGAGTCCAGAAAAGAGTTAGGTATAGATTGTCTTCAAATAGCCGAGATAACTCAACCAAACCAAGGTACAAACTAAAA
>NZ_CVST01000050.1 GCF_001180225.1 Candidatus Pelagibacter communis
AGCTTAGAGAAAGCTGGCGTCCAAATTGTTTATGGTTTTGCCAAATACAAAACGCATGCAAAATCTTCATTAATATTAAGACGAGAACAAGGTAAAATTCAAACTTATATTCACTTGGGTACAGGCAATTACCACCCTGTAAATGCAAAAATTTATACAGATTTATCATTATTCAGTTCTGATAAGAAATTAGCATCTGATGTAGAAAAGTTTTATAATTACGTTACAGGTTATGCCAAACCAAGAAATCTTAATAAAATTTCCATTTCTCCAATAAACTTAAGAAAAACACTTAATGAACTAATAGATAATGAAATTTTAAATTCCAAAAAAGGGAAGAATGGAGAAATTTGGGCCAAAATGAATTCATTAGTCGACCCGGATATAATTGATAAACTATACGAAGCGTCAAATGCTGGCGTTAAAATTTATTTGTTTGTTAGAGGAGTTTGTTGTTTGAGGCCAGGATTAAAAAATATATCTGAGAACATTATAGTAAAAAGCATTATTGGAAGATTTTTAGAACATTCTAGAATTTACTGTTTTGCAAATGGCAAATCTATGCCAAGTAGAGAAGCCAAAGTATTTATTTCATCTGCTGATTTGATGCC
>NZ_CVST01000051.1 GCF_001180225.1 Candidatus Pelagibacter communis
GTACAGTAATTGCAGTTGGAATTGAGATGAAAAACATGTTCTTAAATCAATCTGTAACATTAGCTGATCTTCTATTAATGTTTCTTTATTTAGAGGTCCTGGCGATGGTTAGAGTTTTTTGGAACCAACAATCAATTAGTATTACCCTTCCACTGCTTATTGCGATTACTGCTCTTGCACGATTTATTATTTTGCAAGGAAAAGAAATGGATCCTACTGCACTTGTTTATGAAGCTGTCGCAATTTTATTAATTGCTGGAGCAATTGTTGTCTTGAGATTGAGACATAGTGATAAATTGGGTCTCAAGAAAAAAAAATCAAAATAATTTAAGATGATGTTTGAACCTTCAAGGGCTAAGGCCTTAAATCAATTAAATAATTTTATCGATAACGGTCTTGCAGAATACTCTAAATTAAGAAATTTTGATTTTGGTCCTGAAAAAAGAAATAACATATCTTGCTTATCTCCATACATAACACATGGAATTATTAACGAAAAAGAGGTAGTCCAGAAAGCTCTAAGCAAATTTTCTTTTTCAAAAAATGAAAAATTTATTC
>NZ_CVST01000052.1 GCF_001180225.1 Candidatus Pelagibacter communis
TAGCTCTTCGATGAGTATCTAAACCTTTGTATTTTGGTAGTAGTGAAGGGTGAATATTTAAAATTTTACCTTTAAAATTTTTAACAAAATTTTTTGAAAGTATTTTCATAAATCCTGCTAAGCAAATTAATTCAATTTTATTTTTTTTAAGTTCTTTAAGTATTTTTTTTTCAGCAATATCTTTATTTTTGAAACTAATTATTTTTTTTTGAATTTTAAAAATAGTTCCATATTTTAAACCCTTGGCTAACTTATTATTAGTGACAATTAGGTTAATAGAAATAGGTGATTTCTTTAATTTAGAAAACTTAATTAGTGATTTTAAATTACTACCTGTTCCAGAGATAAATATTGCAGTTTTTATTTTATTTGTTCCAATTGATAGAACCATTTAATTTCACTTTATTTTTACCATTAATAATTTTTCCAATTACATATGGTTTGTAATTTTTAGGAAAATAACTTTGAACTTTTTTTAAGTTTTTTTTGTTGATAATTAAACAAAAACCAACACCGCAGTTAAATGTTTTTAACATTTCATTTTCTGGTATTCCATTTTTTTTAAGCCAATTAAAAATTTTTAAAGTTTTGATTTCATTTAAATCAATATCAGCCAACATGTTATCCGGTATAATTCTTTTGATGTTATCAGCAAGTCCTCCTCCTGTAATATTTGCACAACCATTAATAAGATTTTTTGAAATTATGTTGATCATTTCTTTCACATATATTTTTGTTGGTTTCAAAAGTTCTGATTTTAAAAATTTATTTTTATTTATATTAATTTTTTTTTTATTTATTAAATACCTTACAAGTGAGAACCCATTTGAATGTAATCCACTAGATGGAATTGCTAGTATTAAATTATTTTTTTTTATTTTATTTTTATTTAAGATTTTATTTTTACCAACAATACCAACAGCAAAGCCAGCTATATCAAATTTACCTTTTGAATAAGTGCCAGGCATCTCAGCTGTTTCTCCACCTACAAGTTCACAATCTGATAGTTTACAGCCCTTAACTATTCCTTTAATGATTGATTTAAGTTTAATTAAATCAATCTTGTTTATTGAAATGTAATCTAAAAAAAGCAAAGGTTTTGCACCCTGAACAATTAAATCGTTCACACTCATTGCTACAAGATCAATACCAATTGTATCAAATTTATTTAGAGAATTAGCTATTTCAATTTTAGTACCAACACCATCTGTGCAAGCAACTATTTGAGGTTGCTTTATGTTGCTTGGGATATTTGAAATAGAACCAAAGCCCCCAATATTAGAAAACTTTTTTTTGCCCCTTTTTTTTGATGATACTGATGAAATGAAATTTACAAACTTATCAGCAGCTTTAATGTTAACGCCACTTTTTTTATAGGTAAAATTTTTATTATTCATTACAATATTATATGAGGTGTTTTTCAAAATTAATTAAACAGAAGAGTTTATATAATCTTTTTCTATTTCTTGCTTTATTAAATATTTTTTTTTCCACAGAAAATAGTATTGCAAAAACATTTTCTATAAAAGAAATTGAAATTTCATCTCCATTTAATGCCTCATTTGACAAAAATAAGATAATAAATCGAGGTTTTGTTGAAGCATATCAGGAACTTATTTTAACCATTGCTCAAAGCAAAGATCAAAAAAAACTTCAAAACACATCAACTAAAGAAGTCAAAAGTTTAGTTGAAACATTTTCTATTGCTCAAGAAAGTTTTATTGATGAAATATATAATCTTACCTTAAATGTAGAATTTAATAAAAAAAGTTTTTTTGAATTATTAGAAAAAAAAAATGTATTCCCTTCATCTATTATTCGAAAAGATTTAATTTTTTTTCCAATAGAAGTAGATGAAGAAAAAAATGAAATATTTCTTTTTTCAGAAAGTCAATTATTTAAAAATTGGAATTTTAAAAAAGAAAAACACCATCAATTAAATTATATTTTACCAAACGAGGATATCGATGATTATAATTTAATTAAAAAAAATATTAACAATTTAGAAGATTTTGATTTTAGAGAAATTTCAAAGAAATATAATTTTGAAGATTTTATTATAATGATTGTTTTTAAAAATAATCAAGAAATTCGAGTACTTAATCAAATAGTATTTAACAAGAACCAAAATTTAAAAAATTTTAAATTCAAAAATATCAATTTAGAAAATTTAGAAGATTTAAAAAAATTCATAGATAAACAAAAAATAGTTTTTGAAGATTATTGGAAATTAAAAAACATAATAAATACATCAATTAAATTGGATTTGACTATATCAGTTGATAATAGCAATATAATTAAAATTGATCAGTTTGAAGCAACACTTTCAAATATAGAGTTGGTT
>NZ_CVST01000053.1 GCF_001180225.1 Candidatus Pelagibacter communis
AGGAGGTGTGGATGCAAATGCACTTCAGAGACCAAAAAGATTTTTTGGTGCAGCTAGAAATATTGAAGAAGGCGGATCATTAACAATTATTTCTACCGCATTAATAGATACTGGCAGCAGAATGGATGAAGTAATTTTTGAAGAATTTAAAGGAACAGGAAATAGTGAAACTGTTCTAGATAGAAAAATAGCTGACAAAAGAATTTATCCCGCAATAGACATTACTAAGTCTGGAACAAGAAGAGAAGAATTATTGTTCAATAAAGATGATTTACAAAAAATGAATGTGCTTAGGAGGATAATAGCCCCAATGGGAACTATGGATGCAATAGAATTTATAAATTCAAAATTAAAAGACACAAAAAACAATTCTGACTTCTTTAACTCAATGAACAAGCCAGCTTAGTTTACGTAACCAAGTTCTAACATTTCTTTGTAGAATTGTTTTTCAATTTTTTCTTTAATTTCAGTATTCAAGACATCCCAACGGTTATCTGGACCAAGATTAAAAAATTTTTTTTTATTATCTATCCTTATATCATGAGGACTTTCTTCAAATGATTTTTCATTTTCCATTTTTTTTAAATTATCAAATGAAGTTGTCTGTAAAATATTGTCAATTTTTTTTTCATTATAACTAAAATCAACGTATTTTTTTAAATAAGAAATTAGTTTTTTTATTTCTTCTTTTGGTTTTAAAATTAAATCTTCATACTTAATTATCAACAAATTTTCTTTATTTTTTGTCCAAGAGCGATAGTGATCATCCCATTTTCCCAAAAGAT
>NZ_CVST01000054.1 GCF_001180225.1 Candidatus Pelagibacter communis
TTAATTTTGATTATGTCTTAGTTTCTTCATCAAAGAGAACCAAAAAAACCTTACAAATATTATTAAAAAAGCTAAAAAAGCCTAAAAAAATTTTTTCATCAAAAAAACTTTATTTAACAGATGAGAAGAAAATAATTGAATATATCAAAAAAGTTCCAAAAACATACAATTCTATACTTTTAATTAACCACGAGCCGGTAATAACAAATTTAGTTAGAGAATTGATAAAAAATCATAATAGTAATTTGTTTAAACTACTTAATTATAAATTTTCAACATCAGCTTTTGCTAAAATTAATTTTAAAATTAAAGATTGGTCTGAAGTTGCAAACAAAGGTGTATTGAAAGAATTTTTAAGACCTAAGGATATTCAGGTTTCTAAAGAATAGCCAGCTGATCTTACTGTCCTTATTAATGGCTTTGTATCTTTAATATTTATTGCTTGTCTTAATCTTCTAATATGAACATCTACAGTTCTAGACTCCACATATATATTTTCACCCCAAACATTATTTAGAAGCTGTTCTCTTGAATAAACTCTTTTTGGATTTTTGATAAAAAAATCCAAAAGTTTAAATTCTGTAGGACCCAGGTTAATTTCTATATTTTTTCTGTAGACTCTTTTTGTTATTCTATCTATTTTTAAATCACTGAAAAAAACCACATCTTCAGAAGACTGTGGTTTAGATCTTCTTAAAAGAGATTTTATTCTTGCATTTAATTCTTTTTGACTAAATGGTTTTGTAACATAATCATCAGCACCTGTATCAAATGCTTTTAATTTATCTTCCTCTTCACCTTTGGCAGTAACCATTATTATAGGTATGTCTTTAAATTTTTTGTCTTTTTTTAAATTTTTACAAATATCTACACCCGATAAATCAGGTAGCATCCAGTCCATTAATATCAAATCAGGATGTTTGTCTTTTATTTGTTTAAGAGCATCCTCTCCATTTTCTGAATAACTTACTTTGTGACCTTCTTTTTCTAAATTATATTTTAACAATGTTATTATAGGAGACTCATCTTCAGCTATAAACAGATGTGCAGACATTATTTATTTTTCACCATTAACTATTGGCTGTGAACCTTTAGGTCTATCTCCTTCTAAATAAGATCCTTTAACTAGGAAGTAAATTTGTTCTGCAATATTAGTTACATGGTCTCCTATTCTTTCAATATTTTTTGTAACAAAAAGCAAATGAGATCCATATTCAACATTTTCATTTCCTGACTTAAGGTATTTAATTACTTCTTCCATGCATAAATTAGTTAGATTGTCTACTTCTTCATCTTTTTCCCAGACATCTAATGCTATTTCTGGGGATCTATTTGTGTATGAGTCTAATACTAATTTAAGTTGTTTTT
>NZ_CVST01000055.1 GCF_001180225.1 Candidatus Pelagibacter communis
GTTTCTAAATATAAACTTTTTAGGTTTGATGATAAAAAATAAAAACAAAAAATTATAAATAGCCCTAATATAAAACTAAATAAGCATAAGATATTTATTATTGATGAGTTTTTTAATCCTGAATACTTAAATAGCTCAATTTGATTATTTGAATATAAATTAATATAAAATAGCTGTGTTGAAATTAAAAATATAAACGGAAACATTTCAAAAATTAGACTTGGTGAATTTAATATAGATAAGTATATTGGATAAAAAGTAGGTACCTCTATTTCGTTAAAAAATTCAAACTCAGCTAACATATTTATAATTATTGATAGACTAAACATTAAAAGTGTAACGAAAATTAAGTTTTTTATATAATTTTTTAAAATAAATTTAATATAAGTTTTCATAAAATTATCGAATTTTTGTAAAATTACTGATTAAACTTTTTCTCAAAGTAAAATATAGAATAAACAACTTTAAAAAAGGAATTATTAAAATTTTAATATTACTATAAAAATTATCCTCAATAAATTTTAAAGAACTTTCTGAAATTAAAATAGTCATAAATCCAAACAAGA
>NZ_CVST01000056.1 GCF_001180225.1 Candidatus Pelagibacter communis
ATTGCTTTTGCAGCCTTGCTATTAATAATACCGGGCTTTGCAACAGATTTTTTTGGGTTTTTATTAATATTTCCAATCAGTAGAAAATTTATTTTTAAAAATTTTTCAAAAAGATTTAATAAAAAGAAAAAAGAAAAAAACAATTTTATTGATGGAGAATTTGAAGATATAGAAGATGACGATGAAAACAGAAAAATATAAAATTTTAAGTCGATTTATAAAAGACTTGTCGAGTGAAACACCAGATATAGAAACATATTTATTTGTAAAAGATAGAATAGCTAAATATCAACTAGGAATAGACATAAACTCCAAAGCATTAAAAAATAAAATGGTAGAAATAAATACTACTTTTAAGTTTGAGGATAGAGAAGAAAATAAAAAAAAATCGTACTTTGAAATAATTTATACAACAATAATTAAGATAGATGATGATGTACAAGATAAAAAAGAGTTAGAGAAGATAATTCTATGCGATGCGCAAACTACAATCTACCCCCATATGGAAAAAGCTCTTTTAGATCTTTTACACAATTCAGGTTTTCCTGGAGTAAAATTTGAAAAAAAAGTGGATTTCGAAAATCTATATAACCAAAGATTTAATTAAAATAATTTTTTTTTAAATTTTCTTTCAAATACTTCTTATGTTTTTCCACTTCATCGGGAGAAGGTAGGACTACTTTCTTATAATATTCAGTTTTTAAATTTTTATTTTCTTCTGGTTCTAAATTCTGTTTAAAATCTAAAGTTGGTTCTTTTTGATCGATTAAATTAATATAAACTTTTGCCAGTAAGTCACAGTCTATAAGTGCTGTATGATGAGTTCTTCGCGAGTTATCTATTCTGAACCTTTTGCACAGAGCATCTAAATTTACCTGCGATCCAGGATATTTTTCTCGTGCTAAAGTTAATGTATCAATAATTTCGTTATGAATTTTATTCTTACCAAACAAGTTAAGCTCATTGTTTAAGTGAGCTATATCAAATTCTGCATTGTGTATAATTAGTCTTTTATTCTCAATAAATTCCAAAAAATCATCAACTATCTCATGGAATTTTTTTTGTGTTGATAAAAATTCATCAGAATATCCATGAACTTCAAAGGCCCTTTCTGAAACTTTTCTCTCTGGATTAAGATAGCAATGAAATTTATTATTTGTAGGAGTTAAGTTTTCTAGTTCAATACAACCAATTTCAACTATTCTATGGCCATCTTTAACGGATATTCCAGTTGTTTCTGTATCTAATACTATTTCCTTCATTTATCCTATCAAGTTTAAAATTTCTTTAATTTGTTTTTTTACTGCGTTTTTTCTAAAATTATTTTTGATTATAAAGTGTGATTTTTTTTTTTTATATTTTTTATTTAGTTGAATTTTTCTAAACATTCCTACAAGTTTATTATTAAAATTTAATCTATTTTTTAACCTTTTATCAATATCTTTTCTTTTTGAATCAATAAAAATCAATATATCATTTTTATTATAGATTTTATTTTCAATTAGTAGTGGGATGTCTAAAACAACAATTTTTTTGTTCTTATTTTTTCTTAAGAAAAGATTTAATTTTTTTCTAACTTCTTTATGAACAATATTTATTATATCCTTAAGATTT
>NZ_CVST01000057.1 GCF_001180225.1 Candidatus Pelagibacter communis
AAGTTTTTCAATTTTTCTGTAAGAATAATTTTTTAACAATAAATACTGCAATTATCATTCCAATCAATTCAGCTGTTATATAAAATGGTGTATTTAAATAATTTATACCAGTAAAAGACTCCGTAAAAGTTCTAGCTATAGCAACAGCAGGGTTGGCAAATGATGTTGATGAAGTAAACCAGTAACCAGCTGTAATATATAAACCAACTGAAGCAGCTACAGTAATTTTACCTGATTTCATTGAACCAAAAATTATCATTATAAGACCTAAAGTAGCTACTATTTCTGATACAAATATATAAATGCCATCTCTTGATTTTGTTGATAGCTCAAATATTTGATGCTCAAAAAAGAAATTAGCCAAGGCAACACCCAACATGCACCCTAAGATTTGAGCAGAAATATAAAAGGGAAGTAATCTTTTTTTTAATTTCCCCGTAATTGTCATTGCAATACTAACAAATGGATTGAAATGAGCGCCTGATACATCAGCAAATACTGTAATTAACACAAATAAACCAGCGCCTGTTGCTATAGTATTGGCAATTAGCATTACAGCTATATCGTTAGTCAGATTTTCAGCCATTAAACCTGATCCAACTATGATCATTACTAGAAAGCAACTTCCAATAAATTCTGAAAGAAAATATCTACTTTTATTTTTCATTTATCCAATCTTTAATTTTACTACTTATAATATTGAATGTGTTTCTAATAATTATTTGTTTTTCTTCATTATTTGCACTTTGAAGTTTAGATACAGGATCTTCTATGTCCCAATGTATTATTTGTTCCTTTTGTGGCCAGATAGGGCACACCTCATTATTTGCATTATT
>NZ_CVST01000058.1 GCF_001180225.1 Candidatus Pelagibacter communis
GTATAGATTGTCTTCAAATAGCCGAGATAACTCAACCAAACCAAGGTACAAACTAAAATTAGCATCGAAGTCATAACCAACGATGAAAGATCTATATAAAATATAAATATAAACCCCGCCTAATAATAGAAATGGAAATATAGTGGTTACTACATATCTACTCAAATGAGACTGGGGAAATACAATTAATATGAACCAAAAAGGTATAACTCCTAAATTGATCCACATATACAGCACATCAATTGTGAAATAGTTATAAATTTGTTCGATCATGTTTATATTATATAAAATCTAACGATGATTCCTATAAGAAATAAGAGAAAAACACTTCAAGTTACTGTCGATGAAATGAGGAATTTTGCGTTTGCCTATGTTGAAAAATATGCACCTTCAAAACAACAGCTTAAAACGTATTTATTAAAAAAATATATGAAACTTTCTGCGACAGATACAAGGAAAAAAGATGTAAACAAATTAATTGATATTGTTTTGTCTGATCTAGAAAAAAATAAATTTATTAACGATAAATTTTATTCAGAAAGCAAAGCGAAGAGCATGATCCAAAGAGGAAATTCGATAAATAAAATTAGAAATTTTTTAATGGGAAAAGGAATAGATGATGGTTTTATCAAGGATACAGTTGATAAAATAAAAGAAGATAATTCTGATCAGGATTTCTTTTCAGCTATAAAATTATGTAAAAAAAAGAGAATAGGACCTTCAAGAGCAGAAGATAATAGAACTTTGTTTTATAAAAAAGATATTTCTTTATTAGCAAGGAATGGATTTGATTTTGAAACATCAAAAAAAGTAATGGATATTGATAAAAACGAATATGAAAAAATAATTAAATTACTTTAATTTTCTTTTTTTCTCTTCATCAACAAGATGATTTATTTTGTTTCTAATATAATTTTTAACAAAAACAAAAACTAGTAATCCAAAAATTGAGACTGATACTATTATAATTAAAATAATTCTTAATTGCTCATCCATTAAATTATATTTTTACTTTTCAAAATTAAACTTGGATTTTTTAAATCTTTCTTACCATATAAAATTTCATTACCATCAAAGTCTCTAACAGTTCCTCCTGCATTTTCTAAAATTGCATGTCCTGCAGCAATATCCCACTCGAAAGCTCTAGGCTCAGCAACATAACCATCAAATTCACATGCAGCAACAACGCAAAATTTTAAAGAACTTTTCATTCTTGTGTGTTCTTTCACACCTATTTCATCATAAATTTTTTGTATCTCAGGTTTAATTTTATTGCTGTAAGAAATGAAATTAAGCGGCTCTGTTCTTTTAGATGGTAACTCAGAAAGGTTTATTGTTTTTTCATTAGTAAACTCAAAAGATTTACCTCTCCCATACGAATAAAACATTCTTTTTTTAGCAGGTGCATTTATTAAACCTGCAACAGGTTTATTGTTAATAATTAAACCTGCATTAATAGTAAATTCCTCTAAATTGTTTATGTAATCATAGGTTCCATCAATAGGATCCACCAACCAAAAATCTTTTAATTTAGAGTTATCTTTGTTTTCAGAAGTTTCTTCTGAAATAATTGGAATATCGGGTGTTACTTTTGATATTTGAGAAGAAATAAAATTATTTACTTCAATGTCACCATTACTAACCGGTGTATTGTCAGATTTAATTTCTTTACTTAATCCTTTTTCTCTAAGCTGAAGAGACAAGTCTCCTGCTGATAAAAAAGTATCAACTAAATCCTCAATAATTTTTTGTAAGTCCATTTTTTATTTACCAATTTTTTTTAATTCTATATTTTTTGCATTTATTACTTTTTTACCTGCATTTTCAAAATTGACAGTAACCTTATCTTTTATGATTGATTGTACTTGTCCAATACCCCAATCTTTATTCTCAGGATTAGTGACTTTGTCGCCTGGTTCATAATCTAAAATCATTTAATTTAACTTATATTGTAAATCAGTATAAATACCACCTAATGAATAAAGAATTAAACTCTATCGGAATTGACAAAAAACCTGAAGATACAACTGTCGTAGTTGCAATGTCTGGTGGGGTAGACTCGTCAACTGTAGCTGGGATTATGAAAAATGAGGGTTACAAAGTTATTGGAATAACTCTTAAACTTTATGATGATGGAAAAGAAGTAGCGCAATCTAAACAGTGTTGTTCAGGTCAAGATATAATGGATGCAAAACGTGTTGCTCACAAATTAGGTATTGAGCATAAAATTTTATACTATCAAGATAAATTCAAGCAAGGGGTAATAGATAACTTTGTAGATAGTTATTTAAAAGGTGAAACCCCAATTCCATGTGTTCAATGTAATCAAACAGTAAAGTTTAAAGATTTATTTGAAGTTTCAAAAGATCTTAAAGCAGATGCATTAGTTACAGGGCATTATGTAAAAAATATTACATCAAACAACACCAATAATATGTATAGAGCAATTGATGAAAATAGAGATCAAAGTTATTTTCTATTCAACACAACTAGAGAGCAATTAGATTATTTGAGATTTCCATTAGGTGGAATGTTAAAAGATAAAACAAGAGAAATTGCTAAAGAATTAGACTTAAATGTAGCAGATAAACCAGACAGTCAGGATATTTGTTTTGTCCCTAATGGAGATTATGCATCAGTAATTAGAAAATTTAGACCAGACTCTTTTCAAAAAGGTAATATTAAAAATTTAGATGGAAAAGTAATCGGTGTTCATGATGGTATTATTAATTTTACAATTGGACAAAGAAAGGGAATCAAGGTTTCAGATAAAGAAGCTTTATATGTTTTAAAAATAAATTCAGATAAAAATGAAATTATAGTAGGGCCTAAAGAAAACCTTGGAAAAAAAGAAATATCTTTAAAAGATTTAAATTTATTAACTGATAAAAAAGATCTTGATCAAAATATATTTGTAAAGGTTAGATCAACAGGTAGTCTTCTTGAGGCAAAAGTAGATTTAAAAGATAATAATACTGCAAATGTTCATCTATTAAATCCTGAGGATGGAATATCTCCAGGACAGGCATGCGTATTCTATAGCAAAGACCAATTTGGTCATAGAGTTCTTGGCGGTGGTTGGATTAAAGAATAAAAGAATTATTTCTTCTTATTTTTTCTTTTTGCTCTTCTTTTTTTGGAGCCTTGTTTTCTTCGACCCCTATGTTTCTTCGGATAACTCATTTAGTCCTATTTATTAATTTATTGACGTTTTTTACGGGATATAGCATTGTCTTTTAAACATATCAAATTTTATTATGAGTAATTCTTTTAAAACATTTCTAAAACATACAGCGAAAGACTTTCATAATCAGTCTGTTAATCCACCAATTGTACGAGCATCAACGATTATTTTCAAATCGATGCAAGATATTAGAAAAACTCAAGACAAGGCAAAAAAAAACCCAACAGGTGGACATTTTGATTATGGCAGACAAGGAACTTCTACGACTCATATTTTGCAGCAAATTTTATCTAAACTTGAAGACAGTTATTTTACTTTTTTAACACCTACTGGGTTTGGAGCGGTATTCCTTGCAATCTTCAGTGTTACAAGACCTGGTGATGAAATTATTGCAGCTGACCCAGTTTACAGTCCAACAAGACTTTTGACACAAGATTTTTTAAAAGAATTTAATATTAAAACAACTTTTTATGATCCACATGATCTTAAAACACTAGAAAAAGCAATTACCAAAAAAACAAAATTAATTTTTGTGGAAAACCCAGGAAGTAACACTTTTGATTTTCAAGATTTAGGGAAGATTGTCTCCATTGCAAAAAAACATAAAATTTTAACAGCAATTGATAATACATGGGGAACTCCATATTTTTTAAAACCTATTAAACTTGGTTTTGATATGGCAATCGTTTCAGCAACAAAATATTACTCAGGTCACTCTGATGTAATGGGTGGAAGTCTAGCAGTAAATAAAAAAGTTTTTCCTAAAGTTAAAGCAACTGAAAGAGTTACAGGTTTAAGATTAGGACCTGATGATGCTTATTTAATTACAAGAGGATTAAGAACTTTAGATGTAAGATTAGATAGACATAGAGAAAATGCAAAAAAAGTAGCAGAATTTTTATCTAAATTTAAAAATATAAAATTATTGTATCCTTACAAAAAAGATTCTTACAATTTTAGAATGTGGAAGAAATATTATTCAGGTGCTTCAGGTTTAATGGGCTTAAGAATTAAAGCTAAAAGTGAAAAAGCAGTTGTTAAATTTGTAAATAATTTAAAATTATTTGGTCATGGTTACAGTTGGGGAGGTTTTGAGAGTTTGGCATTGCATCAAAATGTTAGAGAACAAGGAAATAGAAGTTATCTTAAATTAGCAAAAAATGAGTACATAGTTAGATTACACATCGGTTTAGAAGATCCAAACGACCTTATTGCTGATATTAAGCAGTCAATGAGACACTTAAAGTAAATTGTGAATAATTTTTTTCCAACTAAAACAGCAATGGTCACCCTAATTGCATGTTGTTTAGTTGTAATTATATCTCTTGGAATTAGACAAACATTTGGTTTGTTTTATTTTGATTTTTCAACAGATCTAGACATCACTATTTCTCAATTTGGTTTTGCAATGGGTTTACAATTATTTTTATGGGGTGCTTTCAATCCTCTGTTTGGAGTAATTACAGATAAGTATGGAGGTAATATTGCAATTTTCATTGGTTTCTTTTTTTATTTACTAGGAGTTTTTCTTTTTTATTTGGGTTTTAATACTGGTGTTAATTTTATTTATACAATAGGTATTTTAATAGGTGTAGGCTTAGGATCTACAGCAATCAGTATACCTGTTTCTGTTGTAGCTAAACATTATCCAGCATCTAGAAGGACAATGGCCACAGGAATAGTCACAAGCGCAGGTTCTTTTGGTTATTTTGTTTCACCTTTAATTGTAAGTTATTCTCTTGTTGAAAATGGTTGGGAGAGCACGATGCTTTACTTCTGTTTTTTATTGGGACTAGGATTAATCATTTCTTTGTTTGTTAGTACTCCAAAAACTCTGGTTGGCGTTAAAGATAATAACAATCAAACTGCGAGAGAGGCTTTGAAAGAAGCACTTAATAATAAAAGTTTTATTTATTTAACTTTAGGATTTTTTGTATGTGGATGGCACATAGCACTAGTGGCAACACATATACCAACTTATATGGTAGACAAAGGTTTGCCTGACTGGTGTGCAACAACTGTTCTTTCATTAATAGGACTTTTTAATATGGTAGGAACTATTGTGAGTGGTTATCTGGCAACAAAATATAGTAAAAAATATTTATTGAGTGCAATTTATTTATTAAGAGGTGTCTCTATAATTGTTTTTATTTCTTTTCCCCCAAGTGTAATTAATTCAATAATATTTGGTATTACGTTTGGTTTCTTGTGGCTTTCTACCGTTCCACCAACCAATGGGATAGTTGCTCATATATTTGGAACAAAGTATGTGGGAATGCTTTATGGTATCGTGTTTGTGAGTCATCAATTTGGATCATTTTTAGGAGCATATTTAAGTGGAGTTTTTTATGAACTTACAGGAAATTTTGATTATGCATGGTACGGATCTATCGCATTATCAATTTTTGCAGGTTTGATACATTTGCCTATTAATGAAAAAGCAATTGAAAGAACTCAACCGGCATAAATTTAATCCTTATTTAGAGGATCTTTATCAATCAGATAAACCCATGATTATCTACAAGGTAAGTGGAGGGTATAATATTTATACTGATTTTTCTAAAAAGATTATTTTAACAAATAAAAATATTAATAATTTTTTAAACAATTTTAATAAATCAAAAAAAAAATCAGAAACGGATATGTTTATAGGTTTTTTTGGCTATGAAATTTTATGCAATTTGCTTGGATTAAAAATTAAAAAACAAAAAAAGTTAAATTTTTATAAAGGTGCGTTTTATAAACCTGAAACAGTAATAAAAATTAGAAAAAAAATTTCAATATTTTCTAAAATTAAAAAACAAAGGTTTAACAGCAGCTTTAAAGCTACAAAAATATTATCACCTTTTAAATTAAATATTGATTTCAAAAAATATGAAAAAATTTTTAATGTTTTTTCAAAAAAAATTAGACAAGGGGAAACTTACCAAATTAAAATTTGCACTAAATACAAAAATAAATCAGATATAGATCCTATCAACTTTTTTTGGAAATTAATGAAAGTTAATGCGTCCCCAGAAGCTTTTATGATAAGAGATAAAAATTACTCTATAGTAAGTTGCTCACCTGAAACATTAATAGATAAAAAAGGACTAAATATTTTAACAAAACCTATTGCTGGAACACTTAGAAAAAATAAAAATCTTAATAAAACTAAAGCGTTAAGTTTTTTTAGAAGAAATATTAAAGAAACCAAAGAACATAATATGATTGTAGATATGGAAAGAAGTGATCTTTCAAAAATTTGTAATCCAGGAAGTGTAAAAATTATCAAAGAGAAAACTGTTGAAGAGTATAAGGATCTTTATCACTATGTTACTTTAATTAAAGGAATATTAAAGAAGAGTGTTAAAAATATTGATATAATTAAAGCCATGATGCCTGGAGGTTCAGTAATAGGTTGTCCTAAAATAAGCACTCTAAATCTTTTAAATAATCAAGAAAAAGAAAATAGAAACATTTACACAGGAAGTTTTGGTTATATGAAATTTAATGGAGATATGAGATTTAATATTATTATTAGATCAATTTTAAATTATAAAAATACATCAGAAATTTCCGTAGCCTCTGGAGTTGTTGTGGATAGTAATGCCAAACATGAATTCAATGAAAATTATATAAAGGCAAAAGCATTAATAGATTTATTTAAATGATTTATGTGATTGATCATAAAGATTCTTTTACTCATAATGTAGTACATCAACTTTCTATATATGATGAAGTTGAGTGCAGTGATTTTAATGAAATTAATTATTCTAAACTTCACAAAGCTTCAACAATAGTACTATCACCAGGGCCAGGTTCACCAAAAGATTATCCTTTAACAACTAAAATTTATAAAAAATTTAAAGGAAAAAAAAAAATACTAGGAATTTGTTTGGGATTTCAACAAATCTTATTTTCTGAAGGAGGAAAAATAGTTGAACAAAATAAAATTTATCATGGTTTTCAATCCAATGTCATAGTGAATAAACAGAGTAAGTTATTTAAAAAAGGTCAAATTTTTAAAGTAGGAAGATATCATTCATTAAAATTAAGAGAGCCTTTTAAGGCTAAAAATTTTGATATAACTATGAGATGTGCTATCTCAGGTTCTGCAATGTCTATAGAAAATAACGCTGATAAAGTTTATGGATTTCAATTTCACCCAGAATCATTTTTAACAATCAATGGTAACACTCTTATTAAAAAAATCTTATCAATTAAGTAATCTTAAAGAAGTTTCTTTTAAAGATCTTTGGGGGTCCAGAGGTGTATTTACAACAATGCGAATGGTTGGAAAACCTTCAAAGTTAATATTGTTAAAACCACATATCGAAAACTTAATTAAATCTACAAAAAAATATGGAATTAGAAAAAAAAACTTAAAGAATATTATTTTAGATCTAATTAAGAAAAATACACTCTATAAAGGTCCTGACAATTTATTTCGAATTGCTTTAAATAAAAAACTAATATCTGTATCTATAAGACAAAGACCAAAACTTAAAAAAAAATTTAGTCTTTTATTATTTAAATATAAAAGAATTGAACCAAATTATAAAAATCTTTATTATAAAAAAATTTTAGCAAAACTTAGTAAGATTGACTCATCTAAATTTGATATTGCTTTAGTTGCAAACAATAAAATTTTAGAAACTGGTACTTCAAATTTAGTTTTTGTTAAAAATGGAAAAATATTTTCTCCAAAAAAAAATTGTTATTTTGGAAACACACTTAAGTTCATAAGTAAAAAAGTTAAAATTAATTTTAAAGATGTATCAATTAAAGAAATTAATGATTATGAAGAAATAATTCTTATTGGATCAGGTAAGGGAGTTACATCAGTATCAAAAATTGATGAATTAAAATGGCAAAGTCAAAATAATGTTTCCTTTAAAAAACTTAGAAAAATATATAATACTCTAATTTAAATATGAGAGATCCTAACAACCCTTGTTTATTCTGCGATTCAAAAAAAAGTGGTATTGCTCACGAAAATGATCTTGCTTATGCAAGTTACGACTCTTATCCTGTTTCTGATCATCACTGTTTAATAATTCCTAAGCGACATATTAAAGACTATTTTGACATGACTAATGATGAGTTGATTGCATGCAATGATCTTATCCAAATAGTTAAAAATGAAATTTCAAGAAAAGATGTTAATGTAAAAGGATTTAATGTTGGCACAAATGCTGGAAAAATTGCAGGTCAATCTATAATGCATTGTCACATACACTTGATACCAAGAAGAGAAGGTGACGTTGATAACCCCCAAGGTGGGGTAAGATCAGTAATTCCTAATAAACAACATTACAAACGCAAACCGTAAGTTGTTATTAATGACAAAATTGACCAATAGTTTTAGTTGAACTCTTTATTTAACTAGACTAGAAAATCTCAAACTAACTTTAAAAATAATTAAAAATTATGTTATCTACAAATCCTTTTTCAATTTTAGCTGAAACAGTTTCACCTTTTGCAATGCAAAGCTTCATTATTGCTATGGTAATTTTGATTGCAGCAGGAACAATAATTCAAATGATTGTTCACAAAAACGTTACTTATTTTTTTAATAATGCAAAAAAAGCAAAAGCTAATGCTGTTAAGGAATTGAGTTCAGGAGAAAGAGCTTCAATTATCGCAAAGACAACAGTTTATGATATCGGCACAACTGCAGAACTTGGATTTGGAAAAAGAAGACTTGCACATGTTCTTGGAATGTATGGAACAATATTATTTTGGGTTGCATCAGCAGTTTTAGTATTTTGCTACACAGGAGCTGACAAACCTACTTCATCTACTTGGTCTATGATTTGGCATGTAGGAGCAATACTTACATGTGTTGGTGGTTATTGGTTTTGGTTTTTTTTAAGAGTAGATGTATCTGCGGAAGCGCATCCTTGGTACAGAATTATTAAAGCTGATTTATTTGTTTTAGCTTTATTAGCTTGTTCGACTTTTGGTTTATTGTGGTCTTACACACAATCTAATGGTCAAGCAGGATTATCTTATTTATTTTTGACTTTATTTGTCCTTTCAAATTTAGTTTTATTTGGAGGAGTTTATTGGTCTAAATTTGCACACATGTTTTATAAACCTGGTGCAGCAATCCAAAAAAATTTAGCAGAAGCAGATGGTTCACGAGACAACTTACCTCCTCCTGCTGACGCGCCTGAACAGTTTGGTTTAGGTATTAAAAGAGAACAACCTAAACACTATTAATATGATGAAATTAAAAAAGGAGAATAAATAATTATGTCAACTTTCGTATACATGACAAGATGTGATGGCTGTGGTCACTGTGTGGATATTTGCCCATCAGATATTATGCACATAGATGAAAATATCAGACGTGCAAAAAATATTGAACCTAACTTTTGTTGGGAATGTTATTCATGTGTAAAAGCATGCCCAAATCATGCGATAGATGTAAGAGGTTATGCTGATTTTGCTCCTATGGGTCATAGCGTTAGAGTTAGAAGAGAAGAAGAAAAAGGAACAATCTCATGGAAGATCAAATTTAGAAATGGAACAGAGAAAAACTTTGTTTCTCCAATTACTACAAAACCATGGGGTAAATTTATTCCAAAACTTGCTGAAGGTGACAAACCAAACCAAGGTGAGATTAATTCACAAAGACTTTATACTGAGCCAGAAGGTTTAAATATTGATGGTGAGTTACCATCAGTTCCAAAAGAGTCGTTTAAAAAAGGAGTTTACTACTAATGGCTAGACATAAGACACATTACGAGGATTGCGATATATTAGTTGTGGGTGGTGGTATGGCTGGAACGGGTGCTACGTTCGAAGCTAGACACTGGGGAAGAGATATGAAAATTGTTTGTGTAGAAAAAGCAAACATAGATAGAAGTGGAGCTGTTGCTCAAGGTCTTTATGCAATCAATTGTTACATGGGAATGCAATGGGGAGAAAATCAACCTGAGGACCATGTTAGATATGCAAGAAATGACTTAATGGGAATGGTTAGAGAAGATTTAGGTTATGACATGGCTAGACACGTAGACTCTACTGTTCATATGTTTGATGAATGGGGTCTTCCAATGATGAAAAATGAACAAACTGGAAGATATTTAAGAGAAGGTAAATGGCAGATCATGATCCATGGTGAAAGTTACAAACCTATTGTTGCTGAGGCAGCAAAAAAATCTGCTGACAAAATTTATAATAGAATAATGATCACTCATTTACTTATGGATGAGTCTCAAGATAATAGAATTGGTGGAGCTGTTGGCTTTAACATGAGAACAGGTGATTTTCATGTTTTTAGAGCAAAAGCAGTAATAGTTGCAGCTGGTGGTGCTTCTCACATCTTCAAACCAAGAGCGGTTGGAGAAGGAATGGGTAGAACTTGGTACGCTCCTTGGAGTAACGGTTCAGCATATGCTCTTCCGATTGCTGCTGGAGCTAAAATGACACAAATGGAAAATAGAATTGTGTTATGTAGATTTAAAGATGGTTATGGTCCTGTTGGAGCTTATTTCTTACACTTAAAAACATATACTCAGAACGCTAATGGGGAAAATTATGAGAAGAAATGGTATGATCAAACCAAAGAGTTAGTTGGCGAATATATTGATCATCACCCAACACCTACTTGTTTAAGAAATCATGCTTTCATTCAAGAAGTTGCTGCTGGCGGTGGACCAATTCATATGGTTACAACTGAAGCTTTCCAAGATCCACATTTAGAAACAGTTGGTTGGGAGAATTTCTTAGGTATGACTGTTGGTCAAGCTGTAGTATGGGCGTCTCAAAACATTGATCCTAAATACACGAATCCTGAATTAACAACTTCAGAACCTTATGTAATGGGTTCACACGCTACTTGTTCAGGAGCTTGGGTAAGCGGTCCTGAAGATTTATCTCCACCAGAATATTTCTGGGGTTATAACAGAATGCTTACAATTGATGGTTTATTTGGTGCTGGAGACACTGTGGGTGGAAGTGCTCATAAGTTTTCATCTGGATCTTTCACAGAAGGTAGATTAGCTGCTAAAGCTGCTGTTAAGTATATCGAAGATAAAAAAGCTGAAGGGGTTGAGGTTTCAGACAAACAATGTGAGGATTTCAAAGCTATGGTCTACAAACCACTTGAAAACTTCACTGTTGCACAAAACGAAATCACCGGTGGAACTGTTTCTCCTAGCTATATATCACCAATTCAAGGTCTACAAAGACTACAGAAGATTATGGATGAATATGTAGGTGGAATTACATCTAATTATATGACTAATGGCAATATGTTGAAAAGAGGCCTTGAATTGCTTGAATGGCTTCAAGAAGATCTTGAGCATGTTGGCGCTGAGGATTATCACCAATTGATGAGAGCTTGGGAATTGAAACATAGAGCTTTAACATCTCAGTGTGTAACTGAACATACTTTATTTAGAGAAGAAACTAGATGGCCAGGATACTATTATAGAGGAGATCATATGAAACTTGATGATGATAATTGGCATTGTCTTACAGTTTCTAGAAGAGATCCAAAAACTGGTAAATTTAGTATGGAAAAGGTTCCTGTCTACCACATCGTGGATGAGAACGAGAAGAAAAAAGCTTCTTAAGATACTTTAATTAGAATTAGACAAGTAATGGATATTTTATCAAAAAAAGATGATGAAATATATGAGTTGGCTAAACCTATTTGGTTCAACTTGGTAAAATCATCAAACCTTAAAGATTATGGTGGATTTACTAGAGATTTTTCAACTCAGATGCTCTTTGGAGCCAATGAAGTAGAGCTTGGAAAACAATGGGCTAACAATAAGCTTATCACTAATCTTCACGAAACGTTTGAGCCTTTTGGGTGTCTTAGAAGAGGAGAGCATATAACCGTTCTAATAAAACAAACCAACAAAGAAATACCAGGAGAATTTTTGGGAAGGTTAGTTTTAGGTGTTGAAGATGAAATGGTTAAAGTTTTTGGTGCTACGATCTATTAGAAAAAATTTATCTAATTTTAAAATAATATTTGACAATTTGTTTTCTGGGTGTATTGACGCACTTAATGCAGATCTCCAACGTAAAAATTTTCAATAAACTTACAAGCTTAAAGATTTCTTTAATGAAAACAGGTATATTTTTAAGTCTAGCTGCTTATTGGGGAGTTATTATAGTTGGAACTTTTATTACTTTTAACTAAGTTGTTTTTGAACAATTTATTTATTTAAATGGATGTATTTTTACCCATCGCTCAAGTTTTTGTTAATCCAATAGAAATTCTTATATTAAGCGCAATCGTTGGTGTCCTTTCTGGATTATTTGGAGTGGGAGGTGGTTTTTTAATGACACCTTTTTTAATTTTTTTAGGCATTCCTCCTGCATATGCAGTTGCAAATGAAGCAAACAATATCTTAGCTACATCAGTTTCTGGTTCAACAACACATTATCTAAAAAACACTTTGGATTACAAAATGGGTTTAATGATTGTTATTGGCGGTGCCATAGGAACTTCATTAGGAATTTTTACTTTTTCCTATTTTAAAGGTATTGGAAAAATTGATACCGTAATCTCTTTAGCTTACATGTATATTTTAGCGATCATTGGATCTTTAATGTTAGTCGAAAGTCTTGGTGAAATAGATAAAGCTAAAAGAAACGTTTTAGTTAAAAAAAAATTACATGTTCATTATTGGATCCATGGTCTTCCTTTAAGAATGAGATTTCCAAAATCAAAATTATATGAAAGTATTTTTACCCCAATAGTTATTGGTTTAGTAGTCGGTTTTATTGCTGCAATAATGGGAATAGGTGGAGCATTTATATTAGTGCCTGCAATGATATATATAATTAAGATGCCAACTAAACTTGTTCCAGGAACATCTCTTTTTGTTACTATTTTTGTAAGTGTAATTGTTACTTTCTTACATTCATTTAATTATGGTTCAATTGATTTACTTTTAGTATTTCTACTTGTTATCGGATCTATAATTGGTGTTCAAATTGGACAAAAACTTGGAGAAAAAATTGATAGCTCCGGATTAAGAGCATTGATGGCTATTTTGATTTTAGCAGTTGGTATTGCTATTGCTTATGATTCATTTTTTGCAGATCATGATACAAATTCGACAACCATTTCTGCAATTCCTGATTTAAATTTTTTCTCACAATTTATTTTAGATTTTTCTAATGAGATGCCATTCTTTTATGGATTATTTTCAATTATGTTTGCAATATTTTTAGGTGTAGCAGCAGCGTTTATTAGAAGATTTTTTTCAAATCTTAAAAAACAAATTTTGTTGAAATCTTAATTGAATAAATAAAGATATAACTCAATAGTCCCCAAACAAACAATTCCAACAGTAGCCATTCCAATAAATCCTACCACAAAAGGTTTATACCCCATATCTTTTATATCTCTTAAATTGGTAGACATACCAATTGCTGCCATTGCCATTGTTAGGAATATTTTTGAAAAAGACTTAATGCCATCCACAGTGTTAAACCAAAGTTCACTGTTGTTTGAAATAAAAAGTTGATCACCAACATTTCGAACAATAATCATTGCAACAAATCCAAGAACAAAATATGGAAAAATATCAATTATTGAGTATTTTTTTTCTTTAGCTTGTCCTCTGTTATAAAGATAAGCAAATAATGGTATCATTATAATCAAAAAAGTATTTCTGATTAGTTTAGTAACTGTTGCTACATTTAAAGTCTCTGGACTATTGAATTGCTGATCATAGATCAATCCTGCGGCTGCTACTTGCGCTGTTTCATGTATAGAAGTTCCTAAAAACAAACCGATTAGAAGTGGCTCACCATTAAAATAAAAATTTGCAAAGTATGGGTAGATCAACATTGAAAGAATTCCAAACAAAGTGATGTTTGCAATTGCGTAAGATATCTCATTTTTTTTGGCACCAATTACAGGTGCAGTCGCCATGATTGCTGTTGTTCCACAAACTGTACTGCCAATTGATATTAAATAAGCCATTCTTGTTGGGATTTTTAATTTTTTAATTAAAAGTTTAATTACTGCTAATACACTTACAATACAAATTACAATTAAAGGAATAGCAATTGCACCAAATTCAAGAAACTCAAAAGGTTTTAATTGAATCCCTAAACAAATTATTCCAAGTTTTAAAATATTTTTTTGAGTAAAATCTAAACCCCTTTTGAAACTTTCTCTTATTTTAAAAATGTTTCCAAAGAACATTCCTGATAGGATAGCTATCATTGCAGTGGATATAGGACTTTTTTCGTATCCTAATAATTCAATACCAATAATATTATTAAAGCCTTGAGATAATGTGTAGAGAACAAACGCAAGTATAATACCAGGTAAAAGTACCAGGTACTTATTTTTATCCATAAAGTAGGATTTTTAATTAAGCACTTCTGTAAAGCTTAGTCATTACAAATTCTCTATGACCTAAAGCTTCAGCACAAGTTAACCTTCCATTAGCTGTTCTAATAGTTGCTTTAATTAGCTCATCACCAGCTTGATCCAAATTCATTTCTCTAGAAAGTATTTTAGAAACATCGCAGTCGATATGTTCTTTCATGCTGACTGCTGTTAATGGATTGGCTGTTAATTTTACAACTGGTTCAATTGGGTTTCCAATAATATTTCCCTGTCCTGTTGGGAATAAGTGAATATTAAAACCACCTGCAGCTTGTAACGTAACACATTCTGCTGCAGCTGAAGAAGTATCCATAAAATATAACCCTGGACCTTTTTGTGGTTCTTCAGCAGGTGTTAGAACATCTACAAATTGTCTTGATCCTATTTTTTGGAAATTACCAAATGCTTTTTCTTCAATTGTAGTTAGTCCTCCAGCAATATTTCCAGCAGTGGGTTGACTTTCTGATAAATCATCTGTTGCTTCTTTTAAAATGAAATCATTGTATTCATTCCATGTTTTTTTAAACTTTTCTTGTGCTTCTGGAGTTTTACCTCTTTTTTCACAAACAGTTTCAGCACCTGTAAGTTCTGAAGTTTCACCAAAACATAAATGAACTCCTAATGGCTCTAATTTATCCATTAAATTTCCAACTGTTGGATTAGATGCAAGACCTGAAGTAGTGTCAGACTCTCCGCATTTTACTGAAATCCAAAGATCACTTATTGGACACTCTTCTCTTTGTTTTTCAGAAGCCCACATTGAAAATTCTTGAGCTTTTTTTGAAGCTTTCATGATTGTTTCAATGTCACCAGCACCCTCAATACTAAAACCTTCAACAGGTTTTCCAGTTTTTGCTACTTCATCAACAATTCTTTTAGTCCATTTAGGCTCAATACCAATAATTATAGCAGCAGCAACATTTGGATTTTTTGCTGTACCTATCATTGTTCTAAAGTGTAATTCTAAATCAGCACCAAACTGCAATCTTCCATACGAGTGAGGTAACGCAATTGTGCCTTTAATATTGTTTGCGACAGCTTCAGCACAAGCATTTGAAATGTCATCAACAGGCAAAATGATTACATGATTTCTTGTTCCAGCTCTGCCATTTTCTCTTTTATAACCTAAAAAACTTTTTGGGATTTCCATATTACTACCACTTCTTTGTTTTAACGTTGTGAACATGTACGTGTTCACCTTTTTTGATTGATTTGACTACTTTACCAATATCATGACCATATTTAATAATAGTGTCACCTTCATTTAAATCGCTCATAGCAATTTTGTGTCCTAGAGGGATTTCATCTTCAGATTGAATGTTAACTGTCTTGTCATTTTCCATAATCCAGCAAGAACAGTCCTGTTTCGGAGTGATTTTTTCAATAACAACTACTCCTACGTTGTCTTTTTCGTCGTGTATAATGATGTCTGTAGCCATAATGTTGTGTCGAATTGTTTGTTTGAAATTTAGAAAATCTTATATATTAATCGCGAAAATTGACAAACGAATTTTATAAATTCTTAATAATTATACTTTAGAGGGGTTCTAGTCTTATGACAAAAATGACAACAGAAGAAGCTTTTGTAAAAGTTTTACAAATGCATGGTATCGAGCACGCTTTTGGAATTATTGGTTCTGCTTTTATGCCAATATCAGATATTTTTCCTGATGCAGGAATTACTTTTTGGGATGTAGCCCATGAAACAAATGGTGGTTTAATTGCTGATGGTTACACAAGAGCTACAGGTAAAATGTCTATGGTTATAGCACAAAATGGACCAGGAATTACAGGACTAGTAACTCCAATTAAAACTGCATATTGGAACCATACTCCTCTATTGTTGGTAACACCACAAGCTGCAAACAAAACTATGGGTCAAGGAGGTTTTCAAGAAGTAGAACAAATGAATCTCTTTAAAGATATGGTTTGTTATCAAGAAGAAGTTAGAGATCCCTCAAGAATGGCAGAAGTTCTAAATAGAGTAATTGAAAAAGCTATAAGAGGCTCAGCCCCTGCACAAATAAACGTTCCAAGAGATTATTGGTGCCAAGTTATTGATATAGATTTACCACCAATTGTAAGATTAGAAAGACAAGGTGGAGGTAACGACGCTGTTTCTAAAGCTGCTGATTTGTTATCTAATGCAAAATTTCCAGTAATACTTTCAGGTGCTGGTGTTGTTATTGGTGGAGCTATTGATGCTACTAAAAATCTTGCTGAAAAATTAGATGCACCAGTATGTTCTGGTTATCAACATAACGATAGTTTTCCAGGAAGCCACCCATTAGCAGTAGGACCTTTAGGTTACAATGGTTCTAAAGCTGCAATGGAATTAATTTCAAAAGCCGATGTTGTTTTAGCACTAGGTACAAGATTAAATCCATTTTCAACTTTACCAGGATATGGAATTGATTATTGGCCAAAAAATGCAAACATCATACAGGTAGATATTAATCCTGATAGAATTGGTTTAACAAAAAAAGTAACAGTTGGAATTAGTGGTGATGCAAAATTAGTTGCAGAGCAAATTTTAGCAAAACTATCTTCGAACGCAGGAGATACTGATAGGCAAGCTAGAAAAGATTTAATTCACCAAACAAAATCTGCATGGTTACAAAAACTTTCAAGTTTAGATCATGAAGATGATGATGAAGGAACAGTTTGGAATAAAGAAGCTAGAGAAAGAGATTCAGATAGAATGTCACCAAGACAAGCTTGGAGAGCAATTCAATCTGGTATGCCTGATGACGTAATTATTTCAAGTGATATTGGAAATAACTGTGCAATAGGAAATGCTTATCCTACTTTTGAAAAACCAAGAAAATATTTAGCTCCAGGTTTATTTGGACCTTGTGGATATGGATTTCCATCAATATTAGGTGCAAAAATTGGTTGTCCTGATACTCCGGTAATTGGTTTTGCTGGTGATGGAGCTTTTGGAATTAGTATGAACGAAATGAGTTCATGTGCAAGGGAAGAATGGCCCGCAATAACAATGGTAATTTTTAGAAATTATCAATGGGGTGCAGAGAAAAGAAATACTACTCTATGGTTTGATAATAATTTTGTTGGAACTGAGTTAGACCCTGAATTGAGTTACGCTAAAGTCGCTGATGCATGTGGTTTAAAAGGTGTAACTGTTAGAACAATGGAAGAAACAACAAATGCAATCAAGCAATCTTGTGAAGATCAAAAGAAAGGAATTACAACATTTATAGAAGTAATTCTAAACCAAGAGCTTGGAGAACCATTTAGAAGAGATGCAATGAAGAAACCGGTAAGAGTTGCTGGTATCAACAAAGCAGATATGAAGAAACAACCTTCGTTAAACTCTTAAAATCTTTTAAAAATTTATCAATTATCGTAAAGTCACTTCATGGAAGTGACTAACGATAATAGCTGTAGTTGGATTAATGACCTTAATCCAAGAACAAACATCAAGTCTCTTCTATCAAACGATGAGTGTGATTGGTTAATAATAGGAGCTGGTTATACAGGTCTGTCTGCTGCAAGAAAATTAGCTCAAATAAATTCAAATTTAAAAATTATACTAGTAGATGCTCAACTAGCAGGTGAGGGTGCTAGTGGAAGAAATTCTGGTTATTTGGTTGATACAACTTTGAACGATGGTTTTACATCAAATAAAGAACTGCAAAATTACAAAAAGAAAGCTGATATTTATTCATTAGGAATAGATGTAGTAAAAAAATTTATTAAAGAACATCAAGTAGATTGTGATTGGAATGAATGTGGTAAATATTTTGCTTCATCAAAAATTGAAGATAAAAAAATTTTAGAAAATTTTTCAAATACATTATCAAAGTTAGGATTTGAACACAGTTTATTAGGAAACAAAGAATTGTCTGAAAAATTAAGTACTAGTTTTTATAATATTGGACTTTACACAAAGGGTGGTATTTTAATACATCCAGGAAAATTAGTTAGAGCAATGGTTGATGCTCTTCCTACTAATGTTTTTTTGTATGAAAATTCTTGTTTATTAAATTGGACTAAAAATAAAGATTTCATTTTTTGTAATTTCAAAAATGGAAAAATTAAATCAAAAAATATTATTTTTGCTACGAATGGTTTCTTAAAATCACTAGGGATAAAATCAAATTATAATTTTCCTATTACATTAACTGCGAGCATGACAAGAAGATTATCTGATGAAGAATTTAAATCTATTGGTGAACCAAAAGAATGGGGTGTACTACCTGTAAGGCCGATGGGCGCAACAATTAGAATGACAAAAGATAGAAGAATTTTGATAAGAAATACAGCAGAAGTCCACAATCCATTTGGTATGTCAAACCATAACCTTCAAAAAAGATCTATAAATCAGAAAATTGGAATACAAAAAAGATTTCCACAATTACCTAATGATATAATTAAATCATCTTGGTCTGGAATAGTATCAAGAACAAGGAATAGTTCTCAAATATTCGAAAAAATTGATAGCAATATATTTGCTGCTGGTTGTTACAACGGTTCAGGTATTGGTGTAGGATCTTTATTTGGTGAACAAATCGCAATTAAAGCAATTGGTGAAAATAGTTTAGAAATAGAGACTATCGAAAAAAGAAATAAACCAACTTGGTTACCCCCTGAACCATTTTTAAGCTTTGGAGTTAAATCAAGACTTATTTACGAACGTTTAAGAGCAAGATCTGAAATTTAAACTATATTCGCTTTTACAGATCCAAGTTTATCAATCTTAGCAGAATATATTCCTTTTTTAATTATTGGAACAACTCCAACTGTAGATCCTGTAAAAACATAAAAATCTTTGTCTAAATTAATTTTATCTTTTTTAACTTTATTTAAAACAAATCTTAATGAATTTATTGGATTTACGTAAACAGCATTACTGTTTCCATCTACACTTTGCTTAGCTTTTTTATTTGAAATATTCGTTTTTAAATTTCCTATATTAATTTTTTTAAATTTTTTCTTTTGCCCTATTAAAAATTTAATATTTCCACCAAAATCACTACTTAAATCACCAAAAGAAGTAATACCTTTTCTTTTTTGCCTATATCCAACTACTTCTATACACGGTGCCATGTGTGAAATATATTTAGTGACGTTACTATTTGTCAACTTACCTTTTGAAGTGAAAAAAGTTTTTTTGATTAAATAACAAACTTCAAGTTCAATCCCTAAAGCATATTTATTTATTTTTACTTTCTTTCCACTTTTTATTAAGTTTTTTTTGAAAACTGATGCAATAAAAGGTTCTTTTTCTTTTAATTTTTTCATTAATGGAATGCCAGTTCCACCAGCTTTAAAACCTATTGTTGGATCTTTTATTTTGCTTTCACATAATTTTCTAAATTTGTCCGCCTCAGTAAGTTTTTTTGTAAATCTACTTGGTATAGGAGAGATAATTTTATTATTAAGAAAAGCATTAACTAATTTATCTGAAATTTTATCTTTAAGTGTTTTTGTCATAAGAATTTTTAATTTATTTTTTTGATGTTTGATTAATAACAAATATTCCTGAAGTTGTAATTATTATTGCACCTATAATAGTAAATAAATCTGGAACATCATCATAGAAGAAAAATCCAAAAATTATTGCCCAAAAAATTAAAGTATAATGAAATGGTTGTATTATGCTAGCTCTTGCATTTTTAAGTGCTAATATTTGGAAGTATATACCTAATGAAAAAAATAAACCAATTGGCACAAAGAAATAGAAAGAATTAAAATTAACAGGTTGCCAAAAAATAAATGCCATTATTGAGGTTATAACAATCCCAACTAAAGAAGAGTAGAACAAGGATACTTCAGGAGCATCATATTCAGTTATTTTTTTTGTTGCGATTTGATACAGACCCAGAAAAAAAGCTGCTAGCAATGGAATAAAAGAATTTACACTAAATACATCAGATGCAGGTCGAATAATTATTAAAACTCCAATAAAACCTATAAAGATTGCTATCCAAGTTTTGATTGATACTCTCTCATTTAAAATAAATACAGATAAGACAACTATAATTATAGGTGCTAGTGCACCTATGCTATGAGCGTTTGCTAAAGACAGGTGTTTAAAAGATAAAACAAAAAAACCAGATTCTAAAATAGATAGTAGACTTCTTATAATTTGAAGTTTTAAATTATTAGATCTATAAAAATTATTATTGTTAGCTCTTTTTGCTTCTATCAAGCTCAACAAAAGCACAAAAGTATATTTGATAAATAATAATTGAAATATGGAGTAATGAATAACTGCAGTTTTCTGAATTGCATCAAGGATTGAAAACGAAAAGTAAGCAATTATTGCAAAAATAATTCCTATTGTTTCTTTTGATTTAAATTTCATTTTTTTATTTTAATTTTTTTTAAGATTGTTAATGATTAATTCAGACTGACATGGATTTTGTATTACTATATTTTGTTATAGCAAGTTTTTTAATAGTGATAGTGCCTGGCCCCACTGTTAGTCTGATAATTGCTAATTCTTTAAGATCTGGTGTAAAAGCAGGATTATTAAATGTTTTTGGTACCCAAGTTGGCGTTTTAATTTTGTTATTTTTATTAGCACTTGGATTTGAGATAGTTTCTCCTTTTCTAGAAGTTATTATTAAATATGTAAGAATTCTAGGTTCAATTTATTTAATTTCACTTGGAGTAATTACAATTAAGTCAGATATTGATTTAAACAAAACTCAAGTAACTAAATTTGAAAAAAAATATTTTCTCCAAGGATTAATAGTGATTTTAACTAATCCAAAAATATTTTTATTCCTTGGTGCATTTATTCCTCAATTTATTAATATAAATGAACCTGTTAGCTATCAGATAATTTATTTTGGAATTATCTTTATAATTGTAGCTACAATATTTGATAGCTCATATGCATTTGTATTTGGCAAGTTTAGAGAATTCATAGCATCAAAATATTTAAAATTTTTAAATAAAATTGGCGGATTTATATTAATTCTTGTTGGTATTTGGATGTTTTTTTATTAATTTTCCAAAACAGACATTGGGTCCAATCTAGTTTGAAACCAATTAATTCTAAAATCAAGATGAGGCCCAGTTGATCTTCCTGTCGATCCGACGGTTCCGATAATATCTCCTTGATTAATTAAGTCTCCAACAGAAACTAAAACATTTTCTAAATGTGAATATATAGTTGATATGCCATGACCGTGATCCATAATGACTGTACCACCTGTGTAATATAAATCGTCTTCAGCCATTGTAACTTTTCCTGAGCCAGATGATTTAATCATTGTCCCTTGTTTTGCTGCTATATCAATTCCATAGTGTGGCCATCTAGGTTTACCGTTTAAAATTCTTTGACTCCCATAAACACCACTAATTATTCCTTCAACAGGCATTATAAATTTTTGCTTAAAAAACTGTAATTCAGAATTAATTGCTCTTGCTTCACCAATTGCATTATTTTCTTTTTTAATTCTTTCATAGACTGACTCGGGTGGGGTTACTTTGCTTTCTTCTAAGCCATCAATTCTTTGAATGTTGTATTTTCTTTTTAAAACTTTTTTGGTTATTGTAGATTTCTTTCCATCAAAGATTTTTGTAAAAGTAAGATCATATTTTTGATCTCTATCAATACCAAAAACAAAAAAACCATCCTTTGATACTCTTACTTCTTTTTTTCCAACAATTATCTTTGCACCAGGATTTGTTTTTCCTAAGATAAAATGACCTTGTAAGAATTTACCTTGAAATTCTATCGCGTTTGCAGTTGAAAAAAATAAGAAAAATATTAAAAAAAATCTATTTATTACTGAGCTGTCCATCCACCATCTATTATAATTGATGTTCCAGTTATCATTGAGGAAGCAGGTGAGGCTAAGAAACAAACTGTTGTCGCTACATCACTTTCAGTTGCTGCTTTTCCCATTGGAATATTTCCGAGTGCTAGTTTTTTAAATTTTTTATTTTTAAAGAAATTTTTAACCATTGGAGTTTCAACAAACGTAGGAGCTACTGTGTTAACTCTTATATTTCTTTTAGCTAATTCTACTCCCATACCTTTTGTCAAACCTTCAATCCCAAATTTAGTCATATTGTAAACATTTCTCCCACCCATACCAACATGACCTAATTGAGAAGACATATTGATAATAGAGCCAGGTCTCTTTTTATTTTTAAGCATTTTTTTAACTACTAGTTGAGCAACATTAAATGCAGCTTTTAGATTTAAATCTACCAAGTAATTCATGCTTTTTTGTTTAATTTTTTCAAAAGGTTCAGGAATATTAGTTCCAGCATTGTTTACTAATACATCAATAATTTTGATTTTTTCTAATTTTGTTTTTAGATCTTCATAATTCATTACATCACAAGGAACTTTGATTACTTTACCTTTAATTTTTTTAATATCTTTTTCTAATTTATTTAAATCAGATGGAGTTCTGCTTAATGCTATTACAGTTGCCCCAGCTTCTGCGAGTGCAACAGAACAAGCTCTTCCAAGTCCTTTACCAGCACCAGTAACTAATGCGTACTTATTTTTAAGATTAATTTTTTGAAGATACATTAAAAGAATATTATTTTAATATCTGTATAAATCAACTCAACAGCTACTATTAATATTGCTAATAACCCAACCCATGCAATCCATTTGTATTTTTTTATCCATCCAGAAATTAATGTTGCAGCAGTTGCCATTAAAACAATCGATAGAACCAATCCAAATACAAGTAATCCATAATGATCACCTGCAGCACCAGCAACACCCAAAACATTATCTAAACTCATTGTGAAATCAGCAAGTAAAACCGTCCAAATTGCTTTTAAAAAACTTGAGTTATCTACTTTTATATCTTCCTCTGAATCTGATCCTTTGATTACATCAACATAAAGTTTGTAGACAATATAAAGAAGTAAAATTCCACCAATAAGTCTCAGTCCAGTAATTTGTAATAAATAAGCTGTTAGTAACGTTAATATTATACGTAATATTACTGCACCACCAATTCCCCAAAATATAACTTTCTTCCTTTGCTCAACAGGAAATTTTGAAGCTACCATTCCAATTATAATGGCATTGTCACCAGCTAGTACTAAATCAATAAAAATAATTTGTGTTAAAATAGCAATTTGTTCGGGAGTAAAAAATTCTGCAAACATTATTGTTGTAGTATCATGTCAGCACCTTTTTCTGCAATCATAATCGTAGGTGCGTTAGTATTTCCCGAAGTAATGTTGGGCATTATCGATGCATCAATAACTCGAAGATTTTCTATTCCTCTTACTTTTAATTTTTCATCAACTACTGACATCTCATCTTGACCCATTTTGCATGTACCAACAGGATGAAAAATTGTTTGTGCAAAATTTGATGCTTCTTTTACTAATTCCTCGTCATCATTAATATGAATACCTGGTCTATATTCCTCAGGTTTATATTTCTTAAAAGTTTCAGATTCCATTATAATTTTTCTTGTCAATTTTAATCCTTTGGCAGCAATCATTCTATCGTGATCAGTTGACAGGTAATTTTGTTTTATTTTTGCGTAAACGCGTGAATCTTTATCAACAATACTTACGTGACCTCTACTTGTGGGTCTTATATTAGAAACAGTTGGAGTGAATGCGTGAAAATCGTGATTTTTTGTAGCTCCCAATGTATCCATACTCATTGGTTGAACGTGCCATTGTAAATCAGGTAGTTCTAAAGAAGGATCACTTTTTGCAAACATACAAAGCTGACTTGCTCCCATAGTCATTGGACCACTTCTTTTAAAAACATATTCTAATCCGATAAGTAAATTTCCAAACAAACTATTAATTTTTTTGTTAAGAGATTTTAAACCATTAATTTTATAAATAGGTCTTAACATTAGGTGATCGTGTAAATTTTCACCAACACCATTTAAATCATGAACCATATCAATTCCCAATTTTTTTAATTTTTCTGGATTTCCAATTCCTGATACTTGCAATATTTGAGGAGAACCAATTGCACCTGAAGAAACTATAACTTCTCTATTTGCTTCAGCTGTTTTCAATTCATTATCTTGCCAATACTCAACTGATTTTGCCTTTTTATTTTCAAAGTTTATTTTTTTAACATGAGCGTGAGTAATAATTGTTAAATTTTTTCTATGCTTAACAGGATTTAGATAACCAACAGCAGTACTGCATCTAAATCCATCTTTTTCTGTTACCTGAAAATAACCACAACCATGATTGTCACCTGTATTAAAATCTTTCGTTTTTGGTACACCAAATTCCTCAGCAGCGTTTTGAAACTCATCTAAAAGAGGAAGATGTATTCTTTGATCTGAGACAGAGAGAGGTCCACCAACTCCATGATATTCACTTTTGCCTCTTTCTTGATTCTCTGCTTTTATAAAATAGGGAAGAACATCATCCCAACCCCAGCCAGTATTTCCAAGCTGTCTCCAAATATCATAATCTCTGTGTTGTCCTCGTATATATAAAAGTCCATTGATAGAAGAGCTTCCTCCTAAAGTTTTTCCGCGGGGATATCGTATTGAAATATTATTCATGCTTTCATCTGGTTCTGTCCTGTAGCACCAGTCAGTATTAGGATTGTGCATCGTTTTAAAATAACCAACTGGAATATGGATCCATGGATAATTATCTTTACCTCCAGCCTCAATCAAAAGAACTTTGTGTGAAGAGTTTTCTGATAGCCTATTTGCTAAAACACAGCCTGCAGATCCAGCTCCTAGTATAATGAAATCAAAATTATTCATAAATTAGAACTCTTATAAATTAAAAAAATTATATTTCTAACAAATCTGTTAAAAATTTTAAAATATACCAATATTAACACTTGTTTTAGTTTTCATTCTTTGACAAAGTTTCGACTTTAAAAATAAAGAGAGGGAAACAAATGAAAAAAATCATTTCAATGTTATTTGCAGTTGCAATGGTGTTTGGATTTATTTCAAGTGCTAATGCTGCAAAAACACTAAAATGTCAGACAGTTCTTAACACAAAAGCTGATGAAGTTAAGATGTTAAAGGACTTTACTGACACAGTAACAGCGTTAACTGGTGGATCTCTTAAGTTTGAAATTATGCCAGCCGGAGCTGTTGTTGGTGTAAAAGAAACTTTAGATGCAGTTGACAAAGGCTTAATCGATTGTGGTTTCGCATGGACTCACTATTGGTCAGGTGACCATCCTGCAGCTATGTTATTTGGATCTCCAGTAGCTGGTGGTGGTGTTGGTATTGACAACATTGCATTCTTATCATGGTTTCAGTATGGCGGTGGAAAAGAGTTATACGACAGACTATGGAAAGAAATGGGAAGAGACATCAAAGGATTTATGATTCAACCAGTTGGACCAGAAGCTTTAGGTTGGTTTCCAAAACCAATTAAAGATATGGCTGACTTTAGAAAATATAAGTTCAGAACTCCTCCAGGAATTCCAGGACAAACATATAAAGATATCGGTATCGCATCTGTAGCTATGGGTGGTGGAGATATTTTACCAGCTTTAGAAGCAGGAACAATTGATGCTGCTGAATGGTGTTGTCCAAAACCAGACTTAACGTTTGGTTTCCAAAAAGTATTAAAGCACTACTACCTACAAGGTTTACACCAAGTAGTCGTAAATGCTGACTTTTATATTACTGGGAAAACATACAACGCTATGAGCGATCATGAGAAGAAGTCTCTTGAAGTTGCAGCTAATGCATCATTAGCTAAATCTTTAAGTTACAGAATCTATGAAAATGGTAAAGCTTTAAGAGAGCTTACCGAAGTTCATGGAGTTAAATTAGAGGACACACCTTCTGATTACTTCACAGAATACATGGCTGCAGCTAAGAAAAGTTTGGAAACAAACGCTGCAAACAATGCATTCTTTGCAGAAGTATGGGACTCTATGAAAGAATTTGCTGATATAGCGGTTCCTTTCTGGAGTGGTGCTCAAATGTCTAATGCGAAGCTAGGAATGGCTCACGCAGCAACATTAAAGTAATCCAATAATTAATCTATAATTCAATTAGAGCGGACTTAATTGTCCGCTCTAATTTTTCTAACAAAATTTTTTATGGCTGAAGAACCAACTAAACTAGATATATCAGATGAAATGATAGCCGAAAGGCGAGGTGGTTCAGGAAAGATGCCAAATGACATGCCATCATGGATGGCAAGTTCTATTGTAAATATTGATAAATTTAGCAAATGGATAGGTAATGTTGTTTGTTGGATATTGATGCCACTTATCTTTGCTATGACTTACGAAGTTTTGGCGAGAAAACTTTTTCATGCACCTACAATTTGGGCTTATGACATAAGTAGATTTTTGTATGGTGCACTATTCATGTTAGGTGCAGGTTATGCACTTTCAAAAGGTGTTCATATAAGAGCAGATTTTTTATACAGAAATTTCAAAACAAAAAACCAAGGTACGATTGATTTTTGGTTATATATTTTATTTTATTTTCCAGGACTAATTGTCTTTCTTTATATGACAATTGGTTATGTAGGTGAGTCTATTCAAAGAGGTGAAAGAGGAATGGATACTACATGGATGCCTTATATGTGGCCAATTAAGAGTTGTTTATTGATTGGTATCGTATTTTTATTAATCCAAGGTATTTCAGAATTATTAAAAAGTTATTGGGCCGCTACCAGAGGAAAATGGCCAGGAGAAGATGAATAATGTTAGCTGAATTTATAGATCCAGCATATTTAGGTTTTATTCTGGTAGGAGTAATGCTTTTTGCAATTTTCGTAGGATTTCCTATTTCATTTACACTTATATTTTTAGGTTTTGTATTTGGATATTTAGGGTTTGGTAAACTGGTCTTTTATTTAATGACACTCCAGTTTTCGATGGTCATGACCGAACAAACTCTCGCCGCCGTCCCGCTCTTTGTCTTTATGGGTATTATGATGGAGCAGGCAGGTTTGATGGAAAGATTATTCTCATCATTTCAAATGATGCTTGCAAAAGTTAGAGGAGCGTTATATTACGCTGTTCTTTTTGTTTCAGTTATTTTTGCAGCAGCAACAGGGATTGTTGGCGCTTCAGTAACTATACTCGGTATCATGGCTGCAAAATCAATGAATAGATCTGGCTATGACGTCAGACTTGCTGCAGGTACGATAACAGCTGGTGGTACTTTAGGAATTTTAATACCTCCAAGTATCATGCTTGTTGTTATGGGCCCAATTATGGAAATTCCAGTTATTGATTTATTTGCAGCTGCTATAATTCCAGGAATTCTTCTAGCTAGTTTATACGCTGGATACACAACAATAAGATGTATGATCAATCCTAAATTGGGACCTGTAATTCCTGAAGAGATGAGAGCTGCTAGCATGAAAGAAGTTTGGATTGAATTCTTCTTAGGTTTAGTTCCACCAGCAGCGTTAGTTTTTGCAGCATTAGGAAGCATACTTTTTGGTTTTGCAACTCCAACAGAAGCAGCTGGTTGTGGTGCAATGGGAGCTTTACTGCTTTCTTTAGCATACAAAAAATTAACTTTTTCAAAACTTCAAGAAGCACTTGTTAAAACTTTAGAGATAACAGCTTTAATTATGGTTTTAGTTGCTGCATCAAACTTTTTTGGTGCTGTTTTTGCAAGACTAGGTACTCCAACTCTATTAACTGAATTCTTGTTAGGTTTAGAAATGAACAAATATTTAATTTTAGCGATTGTAATGGTTGCAATATTTTTATTGGGTTGGCCTTTAGAGTGGGTACCAATCGTAATGATTATTGTTCCAATTATTTTACCATTGATTGAAGCTCTTGGCTTTAATCTTACTTGGTTTGCAATATTAGTTGCCGTCAATCTCCAGACCGCCTGGCTGTCCCCACCAGTGGCATTGTCTGCGTATTTCTTAAAAGGGGTGGTGCCTGAATGGGATTTAAAAGATATTTATTATGGAATGATGCAATTTATGGTGCTTCAAATAATTGGTTTGGTTTTAATTATAATATTTCCTAAAATTGCACTTTGGTTACCAACTCTCCTATATGGACAGTAGAAATTATTAGTTTAAAATAATTTTTAGTGAATCAACCTAAAGTTAAATACTCTCTATCAAATTGGGATTTAGTTTCGGTAAATCCAAATTATAAAACTTGGAATTGGAAAGACCTTTTTTGTTACTGGGGAGTTAATGTACAAAGTGTAATTGGTTTTTCTCTAATTGCCTCACTTTATATAATGTACAATCTAAACACCTTTGTGGTTTTAATAGGAACTTTATTAGGTTCATTTTTTGTTTATTTATTTGCTAATTTTATTGGAAAACCTTCACAAAAATTTGGATTACCTTTTGTAGTTTTGTTGAGATCTTCTTTAGGATTTAATGGAGCGAAATTTTTTGGATTAATCAGAAGCTTGGTTGGAATTTTCTTATTTGGAATTCAAACTTATTTTTTATCAAAAATTTTAACTTATCTTATTAGAATATTACTTTTCACTATCGATGAGTCATTGTTAGTACAAGATATATTTATTTTTTATTTTTTTGGTTTAAATATTATAGATTGGTCATCAATTTTAATTGTAATTATTTTTCAAACATTTTTGTTTAGTATTGGTGCTCAATATAATAAAAAAATAATAAATTTTTCAGCAATCAGTGTTTATGTAGGAATTATTGTTTTTTTCTTCCTTGTTTTTTTAAGTGATGTCAAATTAACATCAAAAGCCTTTGTAAATATTTTTAATAACAAAAACTTTTTTGATCTTAATAATTTATTACCACTTTTAACTGTAGCAGGAACTGTCTTTGCTTATTTTTCAATATTAATAATTAGTTTTGGGGACATTTCTAGGAATGTTAAAAATACTAAAGAGTTGGGTAAAGGGAATTTAAGTTTGCTTGTTAATTTAATTATTTTCTCTTTTTTCACTATATTTATTGTTGCCGGATCTGATGCACTTTTAAATCAAAAATTTTCAGACATAGACAGAATTTTTACAAATCCAACTGATATAATTGGCAAATATGACAATATTCAAATAACTACATTGGTACTATTTTTTATCGTAATTGCTTCAGCATCCACAAATTTAGTAGCCAATTATATTCCTTCTCAATATTCACTAATAAATTTTGTTCCAAATAAATTATCTTTAAGGAGTGCAAGTTATATAATTTCTTTCCTCGGTTTGTTGGTAGCTATTTTTTGGCTTACAATTTTGAGTCAAATTGGCATTTTATCTTTTATAGATACATTTGGTGCATTTTTTTGGACCGTTATTTGGAGTAATAGTTGCTGACTATTATCTGATCAATAAACAAAGGTTGAGTAACAAAGATTTGTATTCAGTAGAAAAAGAAAGTAGTTACTATTATTCAAGAGGGTGGCATATCAAAGGTGTTTACTCAGTATTTCTAGGTTTTATTTTTTCAGCATCAACAATTTGGAACACAAATTTAATGTTTTTACAGTCTTATGCGTGGTTAATTGGTGCATTTGTAGCATGGATAACGTATTACTTGTTGGCAAAAAAATAATATGAAAGCTTTAGTATATACTGGAACACAAGAATTAATTTACAGAGACGAACCTAATCCAATTGAAGTTTCGGGAGAAAGTATTTTAAAAATCCATGCTTCAGGAATATGTGGTTCTGATATGCACGCATATCATGGACATGATGAGAGAAGAATTCCTCCGTTAATATTAGGCCATGAAGTTAGTGGTGAAGTCCAAAATGGTAAATTTAAAGGTAAAGACGTTGTTTTAAATCCTCTGATAACTTGTGGTAAATGTGAATACTGCACAAGCGGAAGAGAACATCTTTGTCCTCATAGAATTATTTTAGGTATGAATAAACCAATTGAAAGACAAGGGGTTTTTGCAGAATTTGTCTCAACACCAGACACAAATATTTATGAAATCCCAGATGGATTAGATAAAAATGAAGCGCCAGTAGCAGAGCCAACTGCAGTTTCTCTACATGCAGTATTAATTGGTGAACAATCTTTAAAAAAACCTTTGTCTGAATGCAAAATTTTGATCCAAGGTGGTGGTGCAATAGGATTATTATGTGGTTTAATTTTATCTAAAATTAAAAATAGTAAAAATATAATTCTCTCTGATCCTAATAAATTGAGATTAAATGAGTGCTCAAAATATTTAGATGCAAAATATGTTGCACCAGACCATAACGAAATAGAAAGTAATAAATTTGATATTGTATTTGATACGGTAGGGTTGGAAATTTCAAGACAACAGGCTATTGAAGTAGTTAAGCCGGGCGGTTCAATTATACACATAGGCTTAACTCAGCCAGCTGGAACCTTTAATTTTAGAAAAATGACACTTCAAGAGGTGACTGTAATAGGAACTTATTGTTATACTAATAAGGATTTTGAGCAAACTTTGGCAATATTAGCTAATAAAGATATAGGTTCTCTAGATTGGATTGAATTTAGAGATTTAAAAAATGGTGGTGATGCCTTTAAACAAATTCATGATGGCACCTGTGTTGCACCTAAAATTATACTGATACCTTAGAATTAGAATTTAATTTTATAGCTCTAGAACCACCCATTTTGAGGTCATTAGACATAATTGGTGCAGATATCATTATTGACCAATAAATTAAAAGTAAAAAAATTGAAATTGTTTTCATATTATTTATTTAAAAATTAATTCTGATTTTTGCATGTTTAAATCTTGTCTAAATAATGTATTAAGAACTTAAATTATGAAAATATTTTTTAAATCCATTTCAATTTTTTTGATTTCAATCAGCTCAGTTATTGCAAATGAAGTTGTAGTTTTTGAGTTTACAGAAACAGAACTTTCAGAATTAACTGTTAGAAAAGTAAGAGGGGCAAAGAACGAGACAAACTATACGGTCGGGAAAAATGAAAATGGAAATTTTTTAAAGGCGGTTGCTGATAATGCAGCATCTGGTCTTGGAAAAGAGGTTAAAATTGATCTTAACAAGACACCTTTTATAAATATCACCTGGAAAATTGAGCAAGATTTGTCTGGAATTAAGGAAGACACAAAAAAAGGGCATGATTTTGCGGCGAGAGTTTTTGCTGTTAAAAAAACAGGTGCAACACCATTATCAAATAGAGCAATTAACTATGTGTTTTCAAGCAACAATGATGTTGGACAAAGTTGGCCAAGTCCTTACACAAAAAAATCTATAGATAATGTGATGGCAACAACAAAAACTAATTTAAATGAATGGGTAACAGTTAAATCAAATGTAAAAGAAGATTTTAAGAAATTCCACGATTTAGATTTAGATGAATTAGATGGCTTGGCGGTTATGGCGGACACAGATAATTCTAAAATGAAATCTGTGGCTTATTTTCAAAACATTTATTTTTCAGCAAATTAATTAAAGTTTAGTATATTTTTTTAGACCCATACTCAGGAATGACAGTATGATTGCTACAATTACGTCCTCTGTTGGAGTGGCATTAGGAACACCAAAGTTCCATAAAATTACTCCAATCAACCAAATTATATAAACTTTCATTGTAGTTATTATATCTTAGTTTATATAAAAATTTCTCATTATTTGATATTAATGAACAATGCATAAAACTTTTAGCCATAATGTTAAAATTTACTATGAAGATACCGACTCTGGAGGAGTAGTTTATTACGCAAATTATTTAAAATACTTTGAAAGAGCTAGAACAGAAGCATTATTAGCTATTGGTTTAAGTAATTTGAAAATTAAAGATGAGTTTAATTCTTTAATAATCGTCAAGTCATGCAATATTGAATATAAAAAATCAGCATACTTAGAAGATAATTTAACAATAAAATCTTTTATTTCCTCTTTGTCCAAAACCTCTTTTGTAATGGATCAGTCAATTTACAGAAATGATTTATTAATTGTGGATGCAAAAATACATTTAGTATTTGTAAATACAATCGGAAAACCTACAAAAATTCCTGAGATAGTTTTAAATAACTTTGAGCCTTATATTTTAAAATCTAAATAGCTGTTACTCTTTTTATTTTTTTGAAAAAATTAACTATCATTTTTTCAGATATTAATTTTGTATTTACATTTCTAGGACTTGGATGATAACAAGCGTATAATCTGATTTTGTTTGATAAATCATAATATTTCCCGTGCTTAAAAATATACTTTCCATTTAATTTATTTTTACTTTTGTAATATTTAATACAATTATCAAAAGCAATTTTACCTAAAGCAACAATTGTTTGGATTTTGCTTAAAGTTTCAATCTCATTTTGAAAATGATTTGAGCAATTTGATAATTCTTCATTTGTTGGTTTGTCACCAGGAGGAACACATTTCAGTATATTGGTTATAAAAGTTGATTTTAATTCTAATCCATCATTTAAATTTTCTGAATAAGGTAGATTAGAAATATTTGCTTTTTTTAGACAAGAAAATAAGAAATCGCTTGATTTGTCTCCAGTGAAAGGTCTTCCAGTTCTCGTTCCTCCATGAGCCGCTGGCGCCAAGCCTAAAATTAATAATTTTGAATTTGCCTTACCAAATCCAGGAACTGGTTTTCCCCAATAAGTTTCGTTTAGGTTTTGTTTTCTTTTTTCAGTTGATATTTTTTTAATAAAATTAATTAATCTAGGACATTTTCTACATTTAATAATTTTCTTATTAAGTTGTTTTAATTTATTGTTCATCTATGAAAATTTTAAAATATTTTTTAATTATATTTATATTTTTAAGTTCTCCAATTAAAGCAGATTCAAATGAAGCTATGATTGGTGAGCTTCAAAAAGGTGGTAAATTAATATTTATTCGTCATGCTTATGCACCGGGAGGAGGAGATCCTTCTAATTTTGATGTCAATAATTGTGAAACCCAAAGAAACTTAAATGACGAGGGAAGAGTACAATCAAAAAAAATTGGAAATTTTTTTAAACAAAATGATATTTTAATAAACAAAATTTACTCTAGTGAATGGTGCAGGTGTAAAGAGACAGCAGAAATAGCCTTTACAAATTATGAAACAAAAAATTTTTTGAATTCATTTTTTAGTACAAAATTTGCTAAAAATAGAAAACAACAAGTTATTGATTTTAATAAATTCTTAAACACGTGGGATCAAAAACAAAATATAATTTTTGTAACACATTACGTTGTAATATCTGAGCTTTTAAACTACGCACCATCATCAGGTGAGATTGTTATTTCAGATAAAAATTTAAAAGTAATTGATACTTTAGAAATAGAATATTAAATTAGAAATTATGTCTTCAAAAAGAGCTATGCGACAAGCACAAAAACAAGCATTCGCTAAACATAGATCTAATATTTCAAATAGTAGATTTGATTTTAAAAAAAAAAATTTAGATAAACTTAAGGAAAATAAAAAAAAGAAAACCTAACTTTGGTTTGCAAATTTTTCTATTTTTTTACATGTAGAAATTTTTGAAATCCCTTCGATATCGTTCATAACACTTTTAATAAAAATCTCAGGCTTGTTCTTTTCAATTAATATTTGAGTATAAAATTGAGGATAACCATGTTTTAAAGTAAAAATTTTACCATCCTCTTCGTAAATATTTCTTACATAGGAGTTTGATTTTTTCACACTTAAATCAGTAATTCTATATTTTTGATAAGTTTTTTCTGCATAAACATAATTTCTAGTCATAATTAATTCATTAAGATTAAATATGTATTCATTTTTTAAATATTTATCTTCTTTATGATCACATTTACTTAATATTATAATTTCTGAAAATGAATGATTTATAAATGAGAAAGAAAATAAAATGAGAGAAAAAAAAAATAATTTATTTTTTTTCATTTTTTTCAGCAAAAAATAATCCAATTAAAAAAAGTGCTGTCCACCCAATACCCAGTAATGCTTTAGGGCTAGTCTCAGCGCTCCACATATCTAAAACTAAAGCACCAAAGATTAGTCCTATAATATAAATTATAACTACAATTGTTGATTTACTCATTTTTAAGATTTTTTTTGAATAGAGATATTCCGTTATTTATTTTATGCTCGTAAGACTCGTTAAAACTATCTAATTGCCAACCAGTTAATCTTTTTCTGATACTTTCTAAATTATTTTGTTTCCATTCATCTGTAGTTTCTTCTAGTTTCCACAGTTTTTTTTCATCATTATTTCTTCCACATCCATAACAATAACCGGTTGAGGGATCTGTTTTGCAAATACTAATACAAGGCGAAATAATCATATTATTTATATTTTTATATCCTTTTACACTATTATTCGGATTGGACAAATGAGTTCAATAATATATAAAGCACCTAATTTAACTGGGGCGATGGCGGAATTGGTAGACGCGCTGGTCTTAGGAACCAGTCGAGCAATCGGTGAAGGTTCGAGTCCTTTTCGCCCTACCATTAAATAATTATGAAAGTTACTGTAGAAAATAAAAAAGGTTTAAATAAAGATCTAAAAATTTTTATCGATAAAGAGACTATGAACTCTTATATGGATGAAAAATATGAAGAGATTAAAGGAACAGTAAATTTAAAAGGTTTTCGACCAGGAAAAGTACCAAAAGAAATTTTAAAAAGACAATTCGGCAAAGCTGTATTTGGTGAAGTATTAGACAAAGTTTTAAAAGATACATCTACAAAAGCTTTAGAAGAAAACAAAATTAAACCAGCGGGTCAGCCAAAATTAGATCTAAAAACATATGGTGAAGATAAAGAATTGGAATATGTCTTGTCAGTTACAGAGTTACCTAAAGTAGAGATTAAATCATTAGAAAACATCAAATTTGATGAATACACTGTTAAAATTGATGATAATGAGACAGATAAAAGAATAAAAGAAATTGCTAAGAACCAACCAAATTTCAAGGAAGGTGCTTCAGATACAAAAGCAAAAGAAGGTGATTTAGTTGCATTAGATTACAAAGCAACAATTGATGGAAAAGAATTTAAAGGAAGTGAAGGAAAAAATACACAGCTTACATTAGGTAAAGATTTATTTTTGAAAGGTTTTGATAAGCAACTAATTGGTGTTAAAAAAGATGATGAGAAAGTTGTTGAAGCAACACTCCCAGAGAATTATCCTGAAAAAGAATTAGTTAATAAAAAAGCTAAATTTAATTGTAAAATTTTATCAGTCAAACAACCACAAGAGGTGAAAATAGATGATGATTTTGCAAAAAATTTAGGAGCTAAAGATTTGAAAGATCTTAAAGCTTTAATTTCAAAACAAATAAATGACGAATATAAAAATTCTTTAGATCAACTTTCAAAAAATCAAATTTTAAAAGAAATTGAAAAAATTAAAGTTGAAGAAGTTCCAGAAAACTTAATTGAAGAAGAGGTTAAAATTCTTTCACAAGGTATGTCTGAAGAGGAGGCTAAAAAAAAACAAAAAATCTTTTGAAGAAAAAGCAAAAATAAGAATTAAAACTGGGTTAATCTTAAATGAATTTGGTGAAAAAAATCAAATCAAAGTTAGTGAACAAGAAATTCAAGCTGAAGTACAAAAACAATTGAGAATGATGCCAGGACAAGAGAAAATGGTTATGGATTTTTATCAAAAAAATCCATCTGCTTTGGCAAGTCTAAGAGGGACAGTCTACGAAGAGAAAATTTTAAATCTTATAAAAGAAAAAGGTAAACCAAATAAAAAAGAAATTTCAAAAGATGAGGCGGAAAAAATCTTAAAAGAAGCTCATAAACATGATCACGATCATGACCATGATCATTCACATGATCACGAACCAAAAAAAGAAACAAAAAAGAAACCTGCAGCAAAAGCTTCAGAGAAAAAAAAACCTTCTGCTAAAACAGCAAAAGCGAAACCAGCCACCAAAAAAACAAAAAAAGTTAGCAAAAAGTAATCACAAGTTGTATAAGTAGAAAGAATCAACTTATGACAACAAAATTATCAGAAAATATGAGCAATCTAGTGCCGATGGTTGTAGAGCAATCAAGCAAAGGTGAGAGAGCTTATGATATTTATTCAAGACTTTTAAAGGAAAGAATAATTTTTTTAACGGGTCAGATAAATGACAATATTGCATCCTTAGTAACAGCTCAGTTATTATTTTTAGAAGCTGAAGATCCTAAAAAAGAAATTTATTTATATATCAATAGTCCTGGTGGATTGGTTACAGCTGGTCTTGGGATTTACGATACCATGCAATATGTAAAACCTGATATTTCAACATTATGTATTGGGCAAGCTGCATCAATGGGATCATTTTTGTTGGCTGCAGGAACTAAAGGTAAGAGATTTTCTTTACCCAACTCAAGAATAATGGTTCACCAACCTTCAGCAGGTTTTCAAGGACAAGCTACAGATATAGAAATTCATGCTAATGAAGTCTTGTCATTAAAGAAAAGATTAAATGAAATTTATTCAAAACATACAGGTAAAACTGTTGATGAAATAAAATCTGCTTTAGAGAGAGATAACTTCATGACTGCTGATGTCGCAAAATCATTTGGTCTTATTGACGAAGTAGTAGAAAAAAGATCATAATACACAATATATTGATAACTTACTAATCCAAACTTGATTAGTATGAGTCATCTATAATAAAGTAATGAAATTGATTCGTTTAAAAAATTATGAGTACAAATAATAAAAATATTCTTTACTGTTCTTTTTGCGGAAAGAGCCAACACGAGGTTAGAAAATTAATTGCAGGTCCAACTGTATTTATTTGTGATGAATGTGTTGAGCTTTGTATGGATATAATAAAAGAGGAAAGCAAAGACACTTTTGTTAAACATCAAGACGGACTTCCTTCACCAAAAGAAATTTGTACAGTGCTAGATGATTATGTAATTGGTCAAGCACATGCCAAGAAAGTTTTGTCGGTGGCTGTACACAATCATTACAAAAGACTAAATTATGAAAACAAAACTAGTAAGAATGTAGAATTATCTAAATCCAACATTTTATTAGTTGGTCCTACTGGTTGTGGTAAAACTTTATTAGCACAAACTCTAGCTAGAATTTTAGATGTTCCATTTACAATGGCAGATGCAACAACATTGACTGAAGCAGGATATGTTGGTGAAGATGTTGAAAATATTATTTTAAAATTACTTCAAGCTTCAGATTATAATGTTGAAAAAGCACAACGTGGAATAGTGTATATCGACGAAGTTGATAAGATTAGTAGAAAATCTGAGAACCCATCTATTACAAGAGATGTATCTGGTGAAGGCGTTCAGCAAGCTTTATTAAAAATAATGGAAGGAACTGTTGCAAGTGTTCCACCTCAAGGAGGTAGAAAACATCCTCAACAAGAATTTTTACAAGTAGACACAACAAATATTCTTTTTATTTGTGGAGGTGCATTTGCTGGATTAGACAAAATTATTTCTCAAAGAGATAAAGGCACTTCAATCGGTTTTGGAGCGGACGTAAAAAACACTCAAGATAAGAAAACAGGAGAGTGGATGAAGGGACTAGAGCCTGAGGATTTATTAAAATTTGGATTGATACCAGAGTTTATTGGAAGACTACCAATGATAGCAACTCTTGAGGATTTAGATGAAAAATCATTGATCAAAATTTTACAGGAACCTAAAAACTCTTTAACTAAACAATATCAAGAATTATTTAAGTTAGATGGAGCGAAATTAACATTTAAAGAAAATGCTCTTAAAGAAATAGCCCAAAAAGCAATTAGCAAAAAAACAGGAGCAAGAGGATTGAGATCAATTTTAGAAAATATATTATTAAAAACTATGTATGATCTCCCAAGCCAAGATAACATTGAAGAAGTAATTGTTGATGCAGGAGCTGCAAAAGGTCAATCACAACCAATTTTAGTTCATTCTAAAGGCGAAAATAAATCCAAGTCTGGCAAAACATCAGCGGCTTAATACCCTTAATAAGTAACAAAAACCTATTGCAATATAATATATAATATCCATATTAAACTCATGGACGTTAAAATATCATTGCCGTTATTACCTTTAAGAGACATTGTAGTCTTCCCAAGTATGGTAATACCTCTGTTTGTCGGAAGAGATAAATCGATTTCTGCACTTAATGAGGTGATGAAAAAAGATAAGAAGATTATTCTTGTAACTCAAAAAAATTCAGAGATCGATGATCCTAAAAAAACAGACGTATTTATGTATGGCTGTGAAGGAAGCATTCTACAATTATTAAAGTTACCTGATGGAACTGTAAAAGTTTTAGTAGAAGGAATTAAAAGGGTTAAAATTTTAGATTTTAAAGATAATGAGAAGTTTATTACGTGTGACTATACATATTTCAATGACATTTTGCCAAAAGACGAAGATTTATTTCCTTTAGCAGCTACTGCTTTAAGAAGATTAGAAAAGTTAACTTCAATAAATAAGAAAATTTCTAACGAGACAATAAACACAATTAAGCAGTTAAAAGATCCTTCTCAAATAGCTGACAATATTGCTTCACATATCACAGCAACAATTTCAGAAAAACAACAAATTTTTGAGACCGTTGATGTGAAGAAGAGATTAAATGCCATAATTAAAATTATGGAAAATGAAACAAGTATAATTGGAGTAGAGAAAAGAATTCGAGGACGAGTTAAAACTCAAATGGAGAAAACCCAGAGAGAATATTACTTAAATGAACAACTTAAAGCTATTCAAAAAGAACTCGGCGAGATTGAAGACGGCAAAGATGAAACAACTAGTTTAAATAAAGCTATCACAAAAGCAAAAATGCCAAAAGAAGTTGAAAAGAAATGTCTACAAGAGCTTAAAAAATTAAAGAACATGAGCCCAATGTCAGCTGAAGCCACAGTGGTTAGAAACTACTTAGATTGGATGACAGAATTACCTTGGCACAAGAAAAGTGAAGTTGATATCGATTTGACTAAGGCATTAAATATTCTTGATAAAGATCATTTTGGACTAGAGAAAGTTAAAGAAAGAATAATAGAATTTTTAGCTGTTCAAAAAAGAATGGAAAAAATTAAAGGACCAATATTATGTTTAGTTGGCCCCCCTGGAGTTGGTAAAACATCTTTAGGTAAATCTATCGCAAAAGCAACTAACAGAGAATTTGTTAGAATGTCTGTAGGTGGGATGAGAGACGAAGCAGAAATAAGAGGGCATAGAAGAACTTATATCGGATCATTACCAGGTAAAATAATTCAAATGATGAAAAAAGCTGGAACAAAAAATCCTTTAATTTTATTAGATGAGATAGATAAAATTGGAAATGATTATAGAGGTGATCCATCATCAGCGTTATTAGAAGCATTAGATCCAGAACAAAATACAACTTTTAACGATCACTACTTAGAAGTTGATTATGATTTATCCGATGTAATGTTTGTAACAACAGCAAATACTTTAAACATATTACCTCCATTATTAGACAGAATGGAAGTCATAAGATTAGCTGGTTATACAGAGGATGAAAAAATTAGTATAGCTAACAAATATCTACTTCCTAAACAAATCAAAGATAATGGTGTTAAAGAAAAAGAAATGAAACTGGAAGATGACATTATAAAAGAAGTAATTAGAGGATACACAAAAGAGTCAGGAGTTCGAAACTTAGAAAGAGAAATTTCTAAACTTGCTAGAAAAGTTGTTAAGAAAATTGTAGCGGGTGAGGAAAAAGAAGTTCAAATTAATAATAAAAACTTATCTGATTTTCTTGGTGTAGCTAAATTTAAGTTTGGAGAATTAGAATCTGAAAATAGAGTGGGTATTGTAACTGGACTTGCTTGGACTGAGTATGGTGGGGAAATTTTAAAAATTGAAACAGTAACTATGCCTGGAAAAGGAAGAATGCAGATTACTGGTAAGCTAGGTGATGTAATGCAAGAATCTGTAAAAGCTGCAAAATCTTTTGTTAGATCAAAATGTTTAGAGTACGGAATTATTCCTCCTCTATTTGAGAAAAAAGATTTTCACATTCATGTACCAGAAGGAGCAACACCAAAAGATGGACCATCTGCTGGAATAGGAATGGTTACTTCAATTGTTTCGTCGATTACAAATATTCCTGTAAGAAGAGATGTTGCGATGACTGGTGAGGTAACATTAACAGGTCAAGTGTTGCCAATAGGAGGCCTTAAAGAAAAATTACTAGCTGCTCATAGAGCTGGAATTAAAGAAGTTTTGATTCCTAAAGAAAATGAAAAAGATTTAGTCGATATGCCTAAGAAAATTATAGATGATATTAAAATTACACCAGTCGAATATGCCGACCAAGTAATTAAAATTGCTTTAACCAAAGAACTAAAACCTACGGAATGGGTTGAGGTAGATTTGGCTAAAAAAGACGATAAATCTCAAGCTAGTATTCAATAATAATTAATTTACTTTATTTAAGTGTTGATGTAATAAGTAGCTCTGTTTTGGGGCGGTTAGCTCAGTTGGTAGAGCATCTCGTTTACACCGAGGGGGTCAAAGGTTCGAGTCCTTTACTGCCCACCAAACAAATTAAGTGGGGGTGTAGCTCAGTTGGTTAGAGCGATCGCCTGTCACGCGATAGGTCGAGGGTTCGAGTCCCTTCACTCCCGCCACTTTTTCCCAATAAACTGTCTGTTAATATTAATAAAATGTGACTTATCTTCCCTTCAACATCAGATAAAAACTGATATATAGATTTTCATGTTATCTGAATTTTTAAAAGATTACCTACCAATTATTCTATTTTTAGTTATCGCTCTTGGTTTAAGTGTTGCTTTTGTGGTGTTAAATTTTTTACTTTCTCCAAAAAAACCTGATCCAGAAAAATTATCTGCATATGAATGTGGTTTCGAACCGTTTCAAGACTCTAGAATGGAGTTTGATGTAAGATTTTATTTAGTTGCAATTCTATTTATCATATTTGATCTCGAAATTGCCTTTCTATTTCCATGGGCAATATCATTAGGGAACATTGGTTTATTAGGTTTTTCATCAATGATGATTTTTCTATTCATACTAACAGTTGGTTTTATTTATGAATGGAAAAAAGGTGCTTTAGATTGGGAATAAAATTAATTTAATGAACGATAAAATAGAACAAGTTCCTGAAGAATTTAAACAGCTTGCTAAAGATTTTAGTAAAAATGGTTTTATAACTACATCGCTAGATAATTTAATTAATTGGTCTAGATCTGGCTCTTTGCATTGGATGACTTTTGGTCTTGCGTGTTGCGCAGTCGAAATGATGCAAACAGCAATGCCTAGATATGACTTGGAAAGGTTTGGAGCTGCACCCCGTGGTTCACCAAGACAATCAGATGTAATGATTGTTGCTGGAACGTTAACAAATAAAATGGCACCAGCTTTAAGAAAAGTTTATGATCAAATGCCAGAACCTAGATATGTAATTTCTATGGGTAGCTGTGCTAATGGTGGAGGTTATTATCATTATTCTTATTCAGTTGTTAGAGGGTGTGATCGTATAGTTCCAGTTGATGTTTATGTTCCTGGATGCCCTCCTTCAGCAGAGGCATTATTATATGGAATTTTACAATTACAAAAAAAAATTAGAAAAAAAGGATCTTTTTCAAGATAGCCATGAATAGTTTAGAGGATCTAGAAAAAAAAATTAATTCTGAATTAACCACGAAAATTAACAATTCAGAAATAAAACATAATCAAATTTATCTAGAAACAGATAAAGATGATTTTTTAGATGTAATTTTATTCTTAAAAACTAATTTAGATACAAAATTTCGTCAATTAATAGATATTACAGTTGTAGATTATCCTGAAAATAATCAAAGATTTCAAGTAGTTTACTTATTTTTAAGCCATGAATTTAATCAAAGACTAGTTTTAAAATACTCTATTTCTGAAAATGAAGTTATACCTTCTTTAACAAGTGTTTTTCCTGCCGCAAATTGGATGGAAAGAGAAGTTTTTGATATGTATGGTGTAAATTTCAAAGATCATCCTGACTTAAGAAGAATACTCACAGATTATGGTTTTGAAGGACATCCATTAAGAAAAGATTTTCCTTTAACTGGTCACTCTGAAGTTAGATATAGCGAAGATCAAAAAAAAGTAATTAGCGAACCAGTTAAACTAGAGCAAAACTATAGAAATTTTGATTACGAAAGCCCTTGGGAAGGAACAAAATACATTAAAGAAGAAATTGAAAATAATGACAAAAAAAATTAAAAATTTAAATCTAAACTTTGGTCCTCAACATCCAGCAGCTCACGGTGTATTAAGATTAATATTAGAATTAGATGGTGAGGTTGTTGAAAAAGCAGATCCGCATATAGGCTTGCTTCACAGAGGTACAGAAAAATTAATTGAGAACAAGACATACATGCAAGCCGTTCCGTATTTTGATCGTTTGGATTATGTAGCTCCAATGAATCAAGAACATGCTTTTGCCCTTGCTGTAGAAAAAATTCTTAAAATAGATGTACCGATTAGAGCTCAGTATATAAGGGTTATTTTTTGTGAAATTGGAAGAATATTAAGTCATATTCTTAACGTTACAACTCAAGCGCTTGATGTTGGTGCCTTAACCCCATCACTTTGGGGTTTTGAAGAACGAGAAACTTTAATGACTTTTTACGAAAGAGCTTCTGGATCAAGATTACACGCTAACTACTTTAGAGCCGGTGGTGTTCATCAAGACTTACCCAAAGGTTTAGAGGAAGATATCTCAAACTTTTGCGATACATTTCCAAAAGTGATTAATGATTTAGAAAGTCTCTTAACAGATAATAGAATTTTTAAACAAAGAAACGTCGATATTGGAATTGTAAGTAAAGAGGATGCTTTAGATTATTCGTTTTCAGGAGTTATGATTAGAGGATCAGGGGTGCCTTGGGATTTAAGAAAATCTCAACCTTATGATTGTTATGAGGATTTAGATTTTAAAATACCAGTTGGAAAAAATGGTGATTGCTACGATAGATATTTATGCAGAATTGAAGAAATGAAAGAGAGTGTTTCTATTATTAAACAGTGTTTATCTAAAATGGAAAAAGGTCCAATTAAATCATTAGATGGTAAAATTAGTCCACCATCAAAAAAAGATATTAAACAATCAATGGAAGCATTAATTCATCATTTTAAATTATTTACAGAGGGTTATAGAGTACCAAAGGATGAAATTTATACAGCTGTTGAAGCACCTAAAGGAGAATTTGGTGTTTATTTAATTTCTGATGGTTCAAGCAAGCCTTATAAATGTAAGATAAGAGCCCCAGGTTTTTCACATCTGCAATCAATGGATTATCTAATTAAAGGACACATGTTAGCAGATGTGCCAGCTGTTCTAGGTTCATTAGATATTGTTTTTGGTGAGGTGGATAGATGAGTTTAAGAAAACCAGCAAAAGATCAACCAGAAAGTTTTGAATTTAATGCTTCTTCTTTAGAGGCAGCAAATAATATTGTTGCAAAATATCCAAAAGGAAAACAACAAAGCGCTGTAATGGCCTTACTTTATATTGCTCAAAGACAAAATAATAATTGGATACCATTAGCTGCAATGAAGTATATCGCTAAGTTTTTAGACATGCCTTATATAAAAGTTTATGAGGTGGCTACTTTCTACACAATGTACAATCTATCACCTGTTGGAAAATATTTTGTTCAAGTATGTACCACAACACCATGCATGATAAGAGGTGCAAATAAATTGGTTGAAGCTTGTAAGGAAAAAATTTCTGAAAATGAATGTGAATTATCAAGCGATAAGAGTTGTTCATGGATGGAGGTTGAGTGTCTTGGCGCATGTGTGACCGCTCCTATGATGCAAATAAATGATGATTATTACGAAGATCTTGATAAAGAAAAAACATCTGAGATTTTGGATAAAATTTTAAATGGAGAAACTCCAAAACCAGGTTCATACAGAGGAAGAATTAATAATGAGCCAGAGAACAATAGAAAAACACTAACGGATTTAAAAAATGCTTAAAGATCAAGATAGAATTTTTCAAAATTTATATAACGATAAAGGCTCTGATGTAGCAGCGTCACAATCAAGAGGTGATTGGGTAAACACTAAAGAAATTACTGAAAAAGGAAGAGATTGGATTATTAATGAAATTAAAGAATCTCAACTTAGAGGTCGAGGTGGTGCAGGATTTCCTACAGGTTTAAAGTGGTCATTTGCACCAAAAGAAGTTGGCTCAAGACCACATTATTTGGTTATTAATGGTGATGAGTCTGAACCAGGCACTTGTAAAGATAGAGATATTTTAAGATTTGAACCTCATAAATTAATAGAGGGTTGTCTAATAGCATCATACGCAGTTCAAGCACACGTCTGCTACATATATATTAGAGGAGAATACTTTGTTGATGGTCAAAAACTCCAAGCTGCAATTGATGAGGCTTATGAGAAAAAACTATTAGGAAAAAATGCAGCTGGAACTGGGTGGGATTTAGATATTTATATCCACTATGGAGCAGGAGCGTATATTTGTGGTGAAGAAACAGCATTACTTGAAAGTTTAGAGGGTAAAAAAGGTCAACCAAGATTAAAACCACCTTTCCCAGCTTTGATTGGTTTATATGGATGTCCAACTATAATTAATAATGTTGAAACGATTGCTGTGGTGCCAACTATTTTAAGAAGAGGAGCGAAATGGTTTGCTTCTTTAGGAAGAGAAAAAAATACAGGTACTAAAATATTCTGTATTTCTGGAAATGTTAATAATCCGTGTAATGTAGAAGAGGAAATGAGTATTCCTCTAAAAGAATTAATAGAAGTTCACGCTGGTGGAGTGATTGGTGGATGGGATAATTTACAAGCTGTAATACCTGGAGGATCTTCTATGCCTCTAATTCCAAAAGATAGATGCGAAACATTAAAGATGGATTTTGATGCGTGTGTCGAAGAAAAAAGTGGATTAGGAACAGCAGGAATAGTGGTTATCAATAAAGATCAAGACATTATTAAATGTATGGCGAGAATTGCTAGATTTTACAAACATGAAAGTTGTGGACAATGTACACCTTGCAGAGAAGGTTCTGGATGGATGTGGCGAATGCTTGAGCGTATGGCAAAAGGCGATGCAACTAAAGATGAAGTTGACATGTTAGGAGATGTAACAACTCAAATCGCTGGTCATACAATTTGTGCGTTTGGAGAAGGTTCTTCATGGCCAGTTCAAGGTTTGTTAAGACATTTTAAAAAAGAAATTCAAGAAAGAAACAATTTGGACCCAATTGTTCAGAAAAAAAATAATATACCTTATTTGGTTGATCAACATTTATTAGATAAAAAAAATGCTTAAATTAAAAGTAAATGACATTGATGTAGAAGTTGAAGAAGGACTAACAGTTCTTCAAGCCTGTGAAAAAGCAGGAGTTGAGATACCTAGATTTTGTTATCATGAAAAATTATCTATAGCTGGAAATTGTAGAATGTGTTTGGTGGAAATGGAGAAATCACCGAAACCGATTGCATCATGCGCAATGCCTGCTGCCGAAGGAATGAACATTAAAACAAACACAAGTTTAGTTGAAAAGGCTAGAAAAGGTGTAATGGAATTTTTACTAGCAAATCATCCTCTAGATTGTCCTGTGTGTGACCAAGGTGGTGAGTGTGATCTTCAAGATCAATCAATGTTTTATGGGGTAGATAAATCAAGATTTAAAGAAAACAAAAGAGCAGTTCCTGAAAAAAATATGGGACCATTAATCAAAACTCAAATGACAAGATGCATACATTGTACAAGATGTGTGCGATTTGCTACTGAAGTTGCAGGCGTTCCAGAACTTGGTGCTATAGGTAGAGGTGAGGATATGCAAATTACAACATATCTTGAGCAATCAATGCAATCAGAATTATCTGCCAATGTAGTTGATTTATGTCCTGTTGGAGCTTTGACATCAAAACCTTATATTTTTGAAGCGAGACCATGGGAGTTAAAAAAGACTGAAACAATTGATGTCATGGATGCAATAGGTTCAAACATTAGAGTTGATACATACGATTGGGAAGTAAAAAGAGTTCTTCCAATAATTAATGAAGATATTAACGAAGAATGGATTTCAGATAAAACTAGATATGCGTGTGATGGTTTACTTCATCAAAGATTAGATACTCCATATATTAAATACAACGGTAAATTTGAGAAAGCTTCGTGGCAAGAAGTTTATAAAATAATAAAATCTAAATTAGAAAATACATCTAAAGAAAAAGTATCTGGTTTTGTTGGAGACTTAACAAACATGGAAACTGCTTACATTTTTAAAGAATTTTTTGAGCGAACAATTGAAACTGATAATTATGAGTCAAGATCAGATAATAGATATATTGATATTTCAAAAAGAGAAAATTATTTGTTTAATTCCTCAATTAATGGAATTGAAGATGCTGATTTAATTTTATTATTGGGCACCAATCCTAGATACGAAGCTACAATTTTAAATGCAAGAATTAGAAAATCTTATCTAAATAATAGTACAAGAATTGTATCATTAAATGATTGTGGAGATCTAACTTATCCTTATGAAAGTTTAGATGGGCAAACTAAAACAATTAAAGAAATTATAGATGACACACATAAACTTTCAAAAGAAATAGAAAGTGCAAAAAAACCAATGATCATAATTGGTGAGTCCTTACTAAGATTAGAAAATGCACAATATCTGTTTAATAATTTAAAAGATTTTTTGAATAAAAAAAACAAGTTCTCAGAAGATTGGAATCCTTTGAATGTTCTATCATGTGATGCAGCAACTGTAGGAAATTTTGATTTAGGAGTTTTAAACAATAAAACAAATTTAATAGAAGATTTAAAATCAAATAAATTTGAAATAGTGTTTTTAATAGGTCAGGATAATTTAAATTTTGCTAAAAAAAATGAATTTGTTATTTATCAAGGAAGCCATGGTGACAAAGGGGCAGAATGTGCAGATATAATTTTACCTGGCTCTGCTTACACAGAACAAGACGGTTATTATACAAATTTAGAGGGAAAAATTCAAAAAGCATTTAAGGCTTCTTATCCACCTGGAGATGCAAAAGAAGATTGGCAGATAATAAATGAACTAGCTGAATTCATGAATAATAGAAAATTGTTTAACGATAAAGAAGAGCTCGATAGCAGCATGTTAAATTATTTAAAATTGCAAAGTGAAAAACAAACTGAACAAAATAACAACAAATCAAATTCTGATTTTAATAATGAAAATTTAAAAATTGAAATTAAAGATTATTATTTTTCTAATGTTGTTGCTAAATCATCAAAAACAATGATCGAGTGCAATAATGCAAAAATGAATTTAAAATCAACAGGCACAGAAGGTTAAGATGGAATATTTAAATATAGTCTTTCAAGAGGTATACAAAATTTTATTTTTGTTAGTTCCAGTTTTGGTTTCTGTAGCTATGATTGTTTGGCTAGATAGACGAGTTTGGGCTTTTGTCCAAAAAAGACAAGGACCTAATGTAGTTGGACCATTTGGATTACTTCAATCATTAGCTGATGCGTTGAAATATATTTTTAAAGAAATAATCATCCCATCAAGCTCAAACAAAGTAATCTTCATATTAGCACCTATCGTTACTATGACATTAGCCTTGATAGCTTGGGCTGTTATACCATTTGGTGCAACACAGGTCTTAGCTGATATTAATGTTGGTATACTTTATCTATTTGCTGTTTCATCCCTAGGTGTTTATGGAATAATTATGGGAGGATGGGCTTCAAACTCTAAATATCCTTTCTTAGGTGCAATTAGATCTGCGGCTCAAATGGTATCATATGAAGTTTCAATTGGGGTTATTATTATCAATGTATTGTTGTGCGTAGGCTCATTGAATTTGAATGACATCGTAATTGCTCAACAAAATCTATGGTTTGTAATCCCGTTATTTCCAATGTTTGTAATATTTTTTATCTCTGCTTTAGCTGAAACTAATAGACCACCTTTTGATTTACCTGAAGCTGAAGCAGAATTAGTTGCTGGATACCAGACAGAATATTCAGGAATGATGTATGCAATGTTTTGGTTAGGTGAGTATGCAAACATCTTATTGATGTGTGCTATGGGAGCTATATTATTCTTAGGTGGTTGGTTATCTCCAATAGATATTTATCCATTTACTTTAGTTCCAGGTGCAATTTGGTTAATTTTAAAAATTTTACTTTTATTTTTCTTATTTGCTTTAGTAAAAGCAATTGTACCAAGATATAGATATGACCAATTAATGAGATTAGGTTGGAAAGTATTTCTTCCTTTGTCATTAACTTGGGTTGTTTTAACTGCAAGTTATTTATTTTACTTTAACCTTTTACCAACAAACTAATTATGAATTTATCCAGATTTTTTAAAACTATTTTTATGGTTGATTTTGTAGGCGGTTTGTTCATTGCAATAAAAGAATTGTTTAAACCAAAAAAAACAATCAATTATCCTTTTGAAAAAGGAAAAATTAGCCCAAGATTTAGAGGTGAGCACGCTTTGAGAAGATATCCAAATGGAGAAGAAAGATGTATTGCATGCAAACTTTGCGAAGCTGTATGTCCTGCCCAAGCAATTACAATTGAATCTGCTCAAAGAGAAGATGGCAGTAGAAAAACTACTCGTTATGACATTGATATGATGAAATGCATTTATTGTGGTCTATGTGAAGAAGCTTGTCCTGTTGATGCTATAGTCCAAGGTCCAAATTTTGAATTTTCGACTGAGACAAGAGAAGAATTATATTACACAAAAGAGAAATTATTAGATAACGGTGACAGATGGGAGAATATTCTAGACGCTAATATTAAAGCTGATAGTTCACATAGATAAATGATTGCTCACGCTATTTTCTTCTACACTTTTTCTATAATTGCGGTTGTGTCTGCAATAATGGTTACTGTATCTAAAAATACTGTCCACTCAGTTTTCTTTTTAATATTAGATTTTATCAGTATTTCTTGTCTATTTATTATGATTGGTGCCGAGTTTTTGGGTATGATAATGTTGATTGTTTACGTTGGGGCCGTAGCAGTTTTATTTCTTTTTGTTGTAATGATGTTAAATGTTGCTCAACAAAAAAATCAATGGTTTGCCTCTGCTGCTAGCTCAAAACATATTCCTGTTGGATTAATTATTAGTACAATCATTTTCTTTGAACTAATTATTGTGATTGGCGGATGGAAATACAAACCAGAGATTTTTGATATTAACAATTCATTAAAAGTTTCAGACTTAAGTAACACACACTCATTAGGTCAAATATTATACACTGATTACATACATGTATTTCAAATTAGCGGTATGATTTTGTTAGTTGCGATGGTTGGAGCAATCGTTCTGACTTTTAGACAAAGGTCAAACGTCAAAAGACAAAGTTATATAAAACAAATTTCTCGTGAAAGAGCTGAAGGAGTAAGTGTTGTAGAAGTTGCTTCTAACAAAGGAGTTAAAATAGATGACTGAGATAGGTTTAGGACATTATTTAACTTTAGGCGCTGTTATATTTTCAATTGGAGTAATTGGAATTTTTCTTAATAGAAAAAATATCATTGTTATATTGATGAGTATTGAGTTGATTTTATTAGCTGTAAATATCAATTTAGTTGCTTTTTCAATTTTTCTCGGAGATTTAGCTGGTCAAGTATTTACCTTATTTATTTTAACCGTAGCAGCTGCAGAAGCTGCGATTGGTTTAGCTATAATCGTTGTTTACTACAGAAACTCTGGAACTATCAGAGTTGAAGAAATTGATGAGTTGAAAGGATAATAATGGAACTTTCAATTTTATTTCTTCCATTAATAGCATCAATTATATCAGGATTTTTTGGACGTTACATTGGTGATAGAAATTCTGAAATAGTAACTAGTGCACTAGTTTCAATATCTGCAATTTTATCAATAATTGTTTTATATCAGGTAATCATTAATCAATATGAAGAAAATATTGTTATAGCAACCTGGATTAATTCAGGTTCACTTGATGTTAATTGGTCAATGTTAATTGATCCTCTATCAGCTGTGATGTTGGTTGTAGTTACTTCTGTATCAGCATTAGTCCATATTTATTCTATCGGATACATGTCTCACGATCCACATAAACCAAGATTTATGGCTTACCTATCATTATTTACATTTGCAATGTTAATGCTTGTAACGTCAGATAATTTTATTCAACTATTTTTTGGTTGGGAGGGAGTTGGTCTCTGTTCTTACTTCCTAATTGGTTTTTGGTTTAAAAAAGAAAGTGCTAATGCAGCTGCAATCAAAGCATTTGTGGTTAATAGAGTGGGTGACTTTGGTTTTGCATTAGGTATTTTTTTAGTTTTTTATTTATTTGGAACTGTAAATTATGATGAAGTTTTCCAACAAATTCCAACAGTTGTAGATAAAGATTTATCCTTCTTAGGTTTTGAGGTTAAAGCGATAGATTTGGTTTGTTTGTTGTTATTTATCGGAGCTATGGGTAAATCAGCTCAAATTTTACTTCATACTTGGTTGCCAGATGCAATGGAAGGACCAACGCCAGTTTCTGCTCTAATTCATGCTGCAACAATGGTTACTGCAGGTGTATTTTTAGTTGTTAGATGCTCACCTATTTATGAATTTTCTCCAGTAATTTTAAATTTGATTACTGTAGTTGGAATGACAACAGCTTTTTTTGCTGCAACGGTAGCTTTAGTTCAAACAGATATTAAAAAAATAATTGCTTATTCAACTTGTAGTCAGTTAGGTTACATGTTTTTTGCAGCTGGTGTAGGCGCTTACAATGTAGCTATGTTTCATTTATTTACACATGCCTTTTTTAAAGCTTTATTATTTTTAGGATCAGGATCAGTAATTCATGCTTTTAAAGATGAGCAAAATATTAATAACATGGGAGGTGTATGGAGAAAATTACCTTACACTTATGCTTTAATGATTATAGGAACTCTTGCTTTAACAGGTTTTCCTTTCTTATCAGGCTTTTATTCAAAAGATGCAATTATTGAATTTGCATATTTGAAAGGAAATACAACAGGTTATTATGCAGCTGGTATTGGAATAGTTACTGCATTTTTAACGTCAGTTTATTCGTGGAGACTAATATTCAAAACATTTCATGGTGAATATAATAATAAAGAGATTAAAATTGAGGAAACGCACGAGTCACCTTTGGTAATGCTCGTCCCGTTATTTGTACTTTCTATTGGTGCAATTTTTGCAGGCATGTTATTTAAAGATTTGTTCATTGGACATGGTGGTGATAATTACTTTTGGTCAGAATCTATCAAATTTTTAGAACCTCTAAGCACAGATCATCCACCGACATGGTTTTTACTTTTAACACCGAGTTTAGTTATTCTATCAATACCTATTGCTTATTATTTATTTGTTAAGAACAAAGAATTGCCAAATGAAATAGCGTCAATGAATAAACCTTTATACAATTTCCTTGTTAAAAAATGGTACTTCGATGAGTTGTATGAGGTTATCTTTATTAAATCATCGAAAAAACTTGGGACATTTTTATGGAAAGTCTGTGATGGAACTATAATAGATGGATTTGGTCCAGATGGAATTTCTTCTTTTATAAAAAAATGTTCAATTAAAGCAAATAAATTTCAAAGTGGTTTTATCTATCAATATGCTTTTGTAATGTTGTTAGGTTTTTCTGCTTTATTAACCTTTTTGATAGTTAAATAATGAGCTTTCCAATTTTATCATCTTTAATCTTGTTACCTACTATAGGAGCTCTTTTTTTATTTTTTACAAAAGATAAAGATGGAAATAATTCAACAGCTAAATATGTAGCTTTATTTACAAGTATAGTTAATTTTTTAATTTCTATTTATTTATGGATATCTTTTGACCAAAGTATATCTGATTTTCAATTTGTTGAAGATAGAACATGGATTGAAGGATTTATTAATTATAAAGTTGGTGTTGATGGAATTTCGATATTATTTATAATCTTAACAACCTTTATAACTCCACTTTGTATCATTTCAGTTAACAATTCAGTAAAAAATAGATTACGAGATTTTTTAATTGCAATTTTAATCATGGAAAGTTTCATGATTGGTGTGTTTTGTGCACTTGATTTAGTTGTTTTTTATTTATTTTTTGAGGCTGGATTAATTCCAATGTTTTTAATTATTGGTATTTGGGGTGGTCCAAAACGTGTTTATTCTGCATTTAAATTCTTTCTATATACTTTACTTGGATCAGTCTTAATGCTGGTTGCGATCATTTCAATATACTGGATATCAGGCACAACAGATGTGGTTAAACTTTATGAAATTGGAATTGATGCTAAATACCAAAATTTATTATGGTTAGCTTTCTTTAGTTCTTTTGCAGTAAAAACACCCATGTGGCCTGTTCACACTTGGTTGCCAGATGCCCATGTTGAAGCTCCTACAGCCGGTTCAGTTTTATTAGCTGCAATTTTATTAAAAATGGCAGGATATGGTTTTATTAGGTTTTCACTTGGGTTATTTCCGGTTGCTTCAGAAGTATTCACACCTCTTATTTATACTTTAAGTGTTATAGCAATAATTTTTACATCCTTTATCGCTTTAATGCAGGAAGATATGAAAAAGTTAATTGCATATTCGTCTGTTGCACATATGGGTTTTGTAACTTTAGGTATTTTTACTCTTCAACAACAAGGTATAGAGGGAAGTATAATCCAGATGATTAGTCATGGATTAGTGTCTGCAGCTCTATTTTTATGTGTTGGTGTTGTTTATGACCGTATGCATTCAAGGATGATAAATTCTTATGGTGGTATAGTTGCCATAATACCAAAGTATTCGATTTTATTTATGTTGTTTACATTAGCTGCCTTAGGGTTACCTGGAACAAGTGGTTTTATTGGTGAATTTTTAATTTTAATGGGTGCCTTTAAGGACAATTTTTTAGTAGCTGTATTAGCAAGCCTAGGAGTTATTTTAGGGGCCGCTTATATGCTTTGGTTATATAAAAGAGTTGTATTTGGAAAATTAGTTAATGAGGATTTAAAGAAAATGTTAGATTTAAATAAATCAGAGTATTTAATCTTAACATGTTTAGCTATTCCAACTTTATTTTTTGGTTTTTATCCCGATCCTTTGATTAATACAATTGAGGTTTCAGTTTCAGATTTAATAAATATGCATAATATTAATTTAGCGAGCAAATAATATGGAAAATTTAAATTTAATTTTACCTGAGATTTTTATCTCATTATCAATAATGTTTTTACTTGTATTGGGAGTGTTTAAAAAAAATAGTTCAGGCATTACTTTTAACTTGTCTTTGTTTGTATTTTTGATTTCTGCTATTATTGCTATTAACGAAACTTTCTCTGTGAATAGAGAAACTTTGTTTAATGGAAGTGTTGTAATAGATAAGATGTCTTCATTTATGAAGATAATAACATTGTTGGGTGGTTTTCTAGTATTAGTTATTTCTTCTAGTTATTTAAAAATTTTTAAAATTTTTAATATTGAATATCCAGTTTTAATTTTGAGTTCTGTACTGGGAATGATGGTCATGATTAGTTCTAATGATTTAATTGTATTTTATATGGGTCTAGAGTTACAATCATTAGCCTTATATGTTTTGGCAACTTATAACAGAGATCAACTAAAATCATCTGAAGCAGGTTTAAAATATTTTGTATTAAGTGCATTATCATCAGGATTATTACTTTATGGATGTTCACTAATTTATGGTTTTTCAGGATCTACAAACTTTGATGTGATCTCTACACAACTTAATTCAAATGAGTATGTACTGACTTTTGGGATAGTTTTTATTTTAGTTGGTTTAGCATTCAAAATTTCAGCAGTACCATTCCATATGTGGGCACCAGACGTATATGAAGGATCTCCAACTACAGTAACTTTATTTTTCACAATGGTACCAAAAATTGCTGCGTTAACTGTATTTATTAGATTTTTATATGTTCCATTTTTAAATCTAATCGATCAATGGCAAATGATAATTGTATTTTTATCTATTGCCTCAATGCTATTTGGTGCAATAGCAGCTATTGGACAAACAAATATTAAAAGACTAGTTGCTTATAGCTCTATTGGACACATAGGCTATACATTGGCTGGTCTTGCCACTGCTTCTAATGAAGGAATTCAAAGTTCAATAATTTATATTTCAATTTATGTTGTAATGAATTTGGCCCTTTTTTCTTGTTTGTTAATGCTTAGAAGAAATAATCAATATTACGAAGATATTGATGACTTATCTGGTTTATCGAAAAATCATCCATTATTATCACTATCTTTACTTGTAATATTGTTTTCATTGGCAGGGATACCACCATTAGCAGGATTTTTTGCTAAGTTTTATGTTTTCAAAGCAGTTTTAGAACAATCAATGTATTTTTTAGCTATTGTTGGATTGTTATCTACTGTGGTTGCAGCTTTTTATTACCTAAGAATAATCAAGATTATGTACTTTGATAAAGAAAAAGGTAAATATGATACAGATCATAGTTTATGGTTAAAATTTTCATTAACTTTTTCTACAATATTAATTCTTTTATACTTCATATTTCCAAGCCAATTAATTGAGGTAGTATCAAGAATTAATATTATTTAATGAAATTTAAGAAATTTAATTTTAAAATAATAAAAAGTACCAACGATACAGCTGCAAGAATAATAAAAAAAACTAACTTTAAATTTGGTATGGTTGTTGCTGAAAAACAATTTAGTGGTCGAGGTCAGTATGGAAGAAAATGGATTTCATATAAAGGTAATCTATTTGTCTCTTTTTTTCATCCATTTGATGAAAATAAATTCTCAATAGAAAGAGTTACAAAGTTAAATTGTAAATTAGTTAAACAAACACTCTCTAAATATATAAAAAATAAAATTAACTTTAAAAAACCAAACGATTTATTAATTAATAAAAAAAAGATTAGTGGGATTTTACAAGAAATTATAACGAAATCAGATAAAAAATTTTTAATTACAGGAATAGGGATTAATGTAATAAAAAATCCAAATATTAAAAATTATCCAGCAACAAATTTATATAGAATAACAGGAAAAAAAATTAATAAATCTGAATTAGAAAAAAATTTGAAACTAGTTTTTGAAAATAGAATATCAAAAATGTATAAAATAAATTAATTAATATGTATATTTTAGGTGACATAGGAAATACTGACACTAAAATTTTTTTAGTTTCCAAAAGAAATAAAATTTTAAAAAGAATTACTTTTATTTCAAAAAAAATAAGCAATAACCAATTAAAAATTTTATTTAAAAAAAATAAAATTCAAATAAATAAAATTGAAAAAATATTATTTTGTAGCGTTGTACCAAACACTTTTAAAATTATAAAAAACTACTTTTCTAAAATCACTAAAGTTAAATGCAATGAAGTAAAAAATTTGAATTTAAAATCAATGATTAAAATTAAAGTTGATTACAAGCAGGTAGGTTCTGATAGAATTACGAATGCCATAAGCTTATTGGATAACAAAAATAATTATATAATTTTAGATTTTGGTACTGCTACAACATTTGATGTTTTAATAAAAAATACGTATATGGGAGGCATAATAGCTCCTGGTATTAAGTTGTCTCTTAATACTTTGTCAGACAGAGCTACTTTAATCCCAAAAATTGAGCTTAAACGTATGAAAAAAGTAATAGGCAGCAACACACTTTCTGCTGTTAGATCAGGTTTTTTTTGGGGTTATGCTGGTTTAATTGACAATATGATTAATTTAATTAAGAAAGAAACAAGAAAATCCTTTAAAGTTGTATTGACAGGTGGATTTTCTGATTTATTTACAAGTTCAATAAAATCAAAAGTTAAACATAACCAAGATATTACAATTAAAGGTCTAATAAAGATTTCTGAGCAAATAAAATAATATGAAAGATGAATTGTTATTTTGTCCACTAGGTGGATCTGGTGAGATTGGTATGAACATGAATTTGTTTGGTTACGGTCAACCAAGCGATCATAAATGGATAATGGTAGACATTGGTGTAACTTTTGCTGATGACACTATACCAGGTGTTGATTTAATTTATCCTGATCCTGGATTCATTGTTGAGAGAAAAGATAACCTGTTGGGTATAGTTTTAACTCATGCACATGAGGATCACATTGGAGCAATCGCACATTTATGGCCAAAATTAAGATGTAAAATATTTGCTACACCATTTACAGCAGTTTTGATTAGAGAAAAGTTTAGAGAAAAACAAATAGATATTACTAGTGATTTACAAATTGTTGAATTAAATGGAACTGTTTCATTAGATCCATTTGAAATTGAATATATAACTTTAACTCATTCAATTTTAGAACCCAATGGCTTAAGAATAAAAACTCCAGCTGGTGTAATTTTACATACAGGAGATTGGAAAGTAGATCCCAATCCACTTATTGGTGACAATATAAATGAGAAGAGATTAAAAGAAATTGGTGATGAAGGAGTATTAGCAATGATCTGTGACTCTACTAATGTTTTTAGTGCCGGCAAGTCTGGATCTGAACTTGATGTCAGAAAAAATATGTTAAATGTGATGTCAAGATTGAAAAAGAGAATTATAATTACTTCATTTGCATCAAATGTAGCAAGAATGGAGACAGCATTTTATTGTGCTGAGCAAACAGGAAGACAAATTTCACTAGTTGGAAGATCGATGCATCGTATTTACAAAGCTGCACGTCAATGTGGATATTTAAAAAATACAATTGAACCAATTGACCCTCGTGAAGCTAAAAATTTCTCAAGAGAAAAAATAGTTTATCTTTGTACAGGTAGCCAAGGAGAACCAATGGGAGCGATGATGAGAATTTCTAGTTATGTACACCCTGATGTTTTTATTGAAAAAGGTGATGCAGTAATATTTTCATCAAAAATTATACCTGGAAATGAAAAAAAACTTTATAAATTGCACAATCAACTTGTTAAAGATGGTATAGAAGTGATATCTGAAGAAACTGAATTTGTTCATGTTTCTGGTCATCCAAATAGAGAAGATTTAAAAGAAATGTATCAATGGGTAAAACCTAAATGTGTAATACCTGTACATGGTGAACATAGGCACATGATAGAACACATAAATTTTGCAAAAGAAATGCAAGTTCCATATCCTGTACAAGTAGAAAACGGTGATATAGTTAAGTTATATCCTGGTAATCAGCCTGAAGTTTACGACAAGGCTCCAAGTGGTCGATTATATTTAGATGGTAATGTAAGTGTTGATCCAGATTCACAGTCAATAAAAGATAGAAAAAATTTGAGTGCTAATGGATATCTTGAAGTAACTTTAATGATAACCCCTAAAGGAAATATTCATAACAATCCTGTGCTTTCTTTTCGTGGTTTGCCAGTAGATGATAGAGAAGAATTTGTTTATGGGTTAGAAGAAGAAATAGAAAAAACTTCTAGAACTTTTAAAATTGGAAGCAAGCAACAAGAACATAATTTAATTGATGCATTGAAAATTGCCTGTAGAAAATTTTCTAAGGAAAGAACGGGTAAAAAACCTTTCACTAATATTAATTTAGTGAGAATTTAATGAGTGTAACTGGTTTAGCAATTATCTATGTAATTATATGGTGGATAGTTTTCTTTGCTATACTTCCTATTGATGTAAACAGAGCAAAAACAGTAAAAATTGATGGTGAAGATCCAGGGTCACCTGAAAATCCAAAAATGTTGAAAAAATTCTTATATTGCACTGGTATAACTACTGTAATTTTTATCATTATTTATTTACTAATAAAATTTGAATATTTAAATTTAAGAAATATGATCAGTTAAGATGCTTTTATCAAATTCATTTATTCCGATATTAAAAAATAATCCTTCTGAAGCAAAAATTAAATCTCATCAATTAATGTTGAGAGTTGGTATGATAAAGCAAGCTTCCGCAGGAATATACTCATGGTTACCTTTAGGCTTTAAGGTAATGAAAAAAATAGAACAAATTGTTAGAGAAGAGCAAAACAAAATTGGAGCTCAAGAAATATTAATGCCAACAATTCAATCTAGTGAGATATGGAAAGAAAGTGGTCGATATGATGATTATGGTGAGGAGATGCTTAGAATAACTGATCGTCAAAATAGAGAAATGCTTTATGGACCTACCAATGAAGAGCAAGTAACAGAAATTTTTAGATCTTCAATTAAATCTTATAAATCATTACCTCAACTTATGTACCACATACAATGGAAATTTAGAGACGAAATAAGACCTAGATTTGGAATAATGAGGGGGAGAGAGTTTTACATGAAAGATGCCTACTCATTCGATGTATCAGATGAAGAAGCTTTTTTTTCTTATAATAAATTTTTTCTTTCATATTTAAAAACTTTTAAAAGATTAGATCTAACTGCAATACCTATGGCTGCTGACACAGGCCCAATTGGAGGAAATTTATCTCATGAATTTATTATCCTAGCAGACACGGGAGAAAGTAAAATTTTTACTGATAAAAGAATTTTTGATTTAAATAGTGACGATACTCAATTAGAAAAATCTTCGTTACAAGAAATGAGAAAAAAATATGAGCAATTTTATGCTGTGACAGATGAAAAGTTTAACAAAGATGAATTTGAAAAAATAGTTTCTAAAGAAAATCAATTAATCACAAAAGGTATTGAGGTAGGCCATATATTTTATTTTGGAGACAAATATTCAAAACCTATGAATGCATCAGTAGATTTACCAGGTGGAAAAAAAGATTTTGTTAAAATGGGTTCTTATGGAATTGGTGTATCAAGGTTAGTTGGGGCAATAATAGAGGCAAAATATGATGAAAAAAATGAAATCATGAAATGGCCATTGTCTGTTGCTCCATATGATATTGCTTTGATACCGATGATAAATAAAAACGATAATTCAGCACTTGTTAAAGCCAATAATATTAACAGTGAGTTATTAAAAAATAATATTGATGCTCTTATTGATGATACTGATGAAAATTTTTCATCCAAAATTAAAAAAACGAATTTAATTGGGGCTCCGTATCAAATTATCATTGGAAAGAAGAGTGATGGTGATTTATTAGAGTTCAAAGAAAAAGGTGGTGAAACTCAAAACTTACCTTTAAGCAAAATTATAGAAATTATAAATAAACAAAAAAATTCAATTTGATTTCTACTTTAGAAAAAGAAATTACTTTAAGATTTTTAAAAGCTAGAAAAAAGGATGGCTTTTTAAATGTTATTTCAATATTTTCTTTCATCGGAATAAGTCTAGGTGTTGCTGTTCTAATTATTGTTATGTCGGTAATGAATGGTTTTAGAACTGAATTAATTAACAAAATTGTAGGATTTAATTCACATATTACTGTTAAACCTTATTCAAATTTAATAGATGAAGATAAAATAAATAATAAACTAAAGTTAATCTCTAAGAATATTATTTTTAGTAATTCAGGAGAGGCAATTATTCTAAAAAACAATAATACTAAAGGAATAGTGTTACGAGGCTATAAATACAATGATCTTTTAAATTTAGAGGTATTAACAAATGAAAAATTTAAAGGTGAATTAAATCAATTTGATAAAAATTTTATATCAATTGGAAGTGAACTGAGTTTTTCTCTAGATCTTGAAATAGGAGATGAATTGACTTTAATGTCACCGTCTGGTGTTCAAACAATAATTGGCAGTATGCCAAAACAAAAAACTTTTATAGTTAATTCAATTTTTAACAGTGGTTTAGCAGAGTTTGATAACAATATTGCATTTATTGAACTTAATATTTTAGAAGAGTTCTTTGGATATGATCCCAACGAAAGAAATTTAGAAATTTATCTGAAAAATCCAAATAATATTGAATCCCAAAAATTAATAGTAAAACAAGTTTTTGATGATGAGTTTGTTTTTAGTTGGGCAGATATGAATAGTTCATTATTTTCAGCTTTAAAAGTTGAAAGGAATGTTATGTTTATTATTTTGTCATTAATAATAATTGTTGCTGCATTTAATATTATTTCAGGATTAACTATTTTAGTGAAAAACAAAACAAGGGATATTGCTATCTTAAAATCAATAGGAGTATTAAATAAATCAATAATTAAAATATTTTTTTTAGTTGGAGTAATAATAGGTACTTCCGCAACAATTTTTGGTTTTTTTTTAGGTGTAACTTTTTCTATTTACATTGAAAATTTTAGACAATTTTTAAGTTCAGTTTTCAATATAAGTTTATTTCCTGAAGAAATATATTTTTTAAGCAAAATGCCTTCTGAAATTAATCTGACATCAATTATTCTAATTTCAGTTTGCTCAATAATTATAACTATTTTAGTATCAATTTTTCCAGCTTTTAAAGCAGCTAGATTAGATCCAATCAAATCTTTAAAATATGAGTAAGTATTTAGAATTAAAAAGTATATCTAAAAGCTTTGAGACTGAAAAAAAGATTAAAGTCTTAAAAGGTTTGTCACAAAATTTTGAAAAAGGTAAAATTTATTCGCTCATGGGCCCATCTGGCTCAGGAAAATCAACTTTGTTAAATTTAATTTCCTTAATAGACAGACCTTCATCAGGTCAAATTATTTTTAATCAAAATCAAATTAATTTTAATGACACAGAAGAAAATGATATTTTTAGGTCAAAAAAAATTGGTATTGTTTATCAACAAAATAATCTTCTTCCAGATTTCACTGCTTTAGAAAATATTTACTTAGCATCACTTGCTAACAATAATGATAAAGAATTAGCAAGTACAAAGGCTAAAAAATTATTAAAAAAAATTGGTCTTTCAAATAGATCAAATCATTTTCCTTCTCAACTTTCAGGTGGTGAGGCTCAAAGAGTGGCTATAGCTAGAGCTATCGTAAATGATCCTGAAATAATCTTAGCGGATGAGCCAACAGGTAGTTTGGATATGAATACAGCAAAAGAAGTTTTTAAACTTTTATATAATCAAAAAAAATCAGATAGATTAATAATATTTGCAACTCACAATAGATTTTTTGCTAATAAGGCAGATTGCCTATTGGAGATGAGAGATGGTATTATAAAATCATCTAATGTCTGAGTCATTAAATCAAAACTTTAATCATCTAAAAGTCCATACACAATATTCTATATGTGAAGGCGCGGCCAAGATTGATGATTTACAAGAATATTGCAAATCAAACAAAATTAAATGTTTAGGAATAAGTGACACTTCTAATTTATGTGGAGCTTTAGAGTTTGCAGAAAAAATTTCTAAATCAGGAACTCAGCCAATAATAGGCACTCAAATAAATTTTAAGCTAAATGATACAATCGGATTGTTACCTTTATTTGCTTTGAACGAAACAGGCTATAAAAATATTATTGAATTGTCCTCCAATTCATATTTAGAAAATGATGAATTAAGTGACCCTCATGTAAATTTTGATGAATTATTAAAAAGTTCTGATGGTGTTTCAGTTTTTTCAGGTACTGTTTTAGGTCTTTTTGGAAAATTATTTGATAAAGGAAAATTTACGGAAATAAACGAAATTTATTCAAAAATTAAAGAAGTTTTTGGAGATAGGTTTTATTTAGAAATTCAACGACACAACGACACTAATGAAAATGGGTTTGAAAAATTTAATCTAAAAAAGTCTATAGAACTAGAAATACCAATAATTGCTACTAACGAAGTTTTTTATTTATCAAAAGATATGCATGAAGCACATGATGCTTTGATTTGTATTGGTAACAAAACCTATATTAATGAAAAAAATAGATTAAAATTAAGCGATCAACATTATTTAAAAACTAACTCTGAAATGACAGAGTTATTTGCTGATATACCAGAGGCATTAGAAAACAATTATAACTTTCCTTTAAGATGTAATTTTAGACCATTATTCTCTAATCCTATATTGCCAAACATTAGTACTGATAAAGATGGTAATGCAGATGATCTTTTAACTAAATATTCTTTAGAAGGACTGCGAGATAAATTTTTAAAAGTTTTTAATGTTAAAGATAGCGAACTTGAAAATGATAAAAATTTTCTTCTTTATAAAGAACGACTAGATCATGAACTTTCAATAATTATCAAAATGAAATATTCGAGTTATTTTTTAATTGTATCTGATTATATAAAATGGGCTAAAGAAAATGATATACCAGTTGGTCCTGGTAGAGGTTCAGGTGCTGGATCATTGGTTGCTTGGTGTATATCAATTACTGATGTTGACCCAATTAAGTTTAATTTAATTTTTGAGAGATTTTTAAATCCAGACCGAATTTCTATGCCTGATTTTGATATAGATTTTTGTGAGGATAAAAGAGACCTTGTTTTTGAATACTTAACAAAAAAATACAAAGATAGTGTAGCTCACATAATTACATTTGGTAAACTTAAAGCAAGGATGGTGATCAGAGACGTTGGTAGAGTTATGGGATTACCTTATGGGTTTATTGACAGCATATCAAAAATGATACCTTTTGATCCTTCCAGACCTCAAAATCTAACCCAATGTATAGCTGGAGAACCAAGATTACAAAAACTAATTAATGAAGATACTAGAGTAAAAAAATTAACAGAATTATCATTAAAATTAGAAGGTCTTAATAGAAACGTCGCTACTCATGCAGCAGGAGTTGTGATTGCAGATAAAAAATTAACAGAAGTAGTTCCTTTATATAAAGATACTTCTGCAGATTTACTTTTACCTTCAACACAATTTGATATGTATTCAGCTGAAAATGCTGGTTTAATTAAATTTGATTTTTTAGGGTTAAAGACATTAACAGTAATAAATAACACTCAAAAATTAGTTAGAAAAAAAGATAAAAAATTTAATATTGAAGAAATAGATTTTGATGATCAAAAAGTTTTTGATCTATTATCATCTGGTAAAACAGTAGGCTTATTTCAAATTGAAAGTGCTGGAATGAGAGAAGCTTTGCTTCATATGAAGCCGAATCATATTGAAGATATTATTGCACTAGTAGCATTATATAGACCAGGCCCAATGAGTAATATACCAACCTATAACGACTGTAAACATGGAAAGCAAAAACCTGATTACTTACACCCATTATTGGAAGATATTTTAAAACCCACATATGGGGTAATTATTTATCAAGAGCAAGTAATGCAGATTGCTCAAAAACTCTCAGGATTTACTGCGGGTCAAGCCGATCTTTTAAGAAGAGCAATGGGAAAAAAGAAGAGAGCAGAACTAGAGAAACAAAAACAAGGTTTTATTGCTGGAGCAGTTAAAAACGGTATTGCCAAAGATGTTGCAGCTGGAATATTTTTAAAAATCGAACCTTTTGCAGAATATGGTTTTAACAAAAGTCATGCTGCAGCTTATGCAATAATTTCTTATCAAACTGCATACTTAAAAACTTATTATCCTAAAGAATTTATTGCTGCATCAATGACTATGGATATTTCTAATCAAAATAAATTAAGTGAGTTTTATGAAGAATTAAAAAGACTTAATGTTGAAACAATTAGACCTGATATTAATGAATGTTTTGCTGATTTTAGAACTATTGATGGAAAATTTTATTATGCCTTAGGTGGAATTAAAGCTGTAGGTTATGAGGCAATTTCTAATATTGTTGAAGAAAGAGAGTTAAATGGAAAATTTAAATCTATTAACGACTTTATAAATAGAGTTAATCCCAAAGATATAAATAAATTACAATTAGAGGGATTAGTAAAAGCAGGAGCTTTTGATAATTTAAACTCAAATAGACAAGCAATCTTTACCTCAATACCTAATTTAATTTTAAAAAATAAAAATATTTCTGAAAATAAGCTAGCCAATCAAATAGATTTATTTTCTGATAACATTGAAACAGAGGAAGACATTATCGTTAAAATAGAAGATTGGAAATTTGAAGAGCGATTATCAAAAGAATTTGAAGCAGTAGGATTTTTTATATCTGATCACCCATTAAATCAATTTACAGAAATTTTTGAAGACTATAAAATTAATGATTATGCAAAATTTATATCAGATGATAATTCAGAAAATGTTAATGTAGCTGCAACATTACTTAAAGTTCAAGAGAGAAAAACTGCTAAAGGAAATGCGTATGCTGTTTTAAAGTTAACAGATTTAAAGAGTGTTTTTGAAATATTTATTTTTTCAGATTTGTTAGAATTAAATAGAGAAATCCTAAAAGAAGGCAACTCATTAATTTTGACTTTGGTTAAGAATATTTCTAATGATGAAAATCGTTTTAAAAGAATTAATGTTCAAAAAATAGCTTCTTTAAAAGATTTATTTAATAGTCCAATTAATGAAATATCCTTTAACGTTAAATCTATTAAACAAATCCAAGAGATTTCAAAATTCTTAAATCAAGAGGGTAAAACCCAAGTAAAATTTAATCTCTCAACAGAAGATCAAATTTTAAATTTTCAATTAAAAAAACCAATGAATCTTGATAGAAAATCTTTAAATCTTTTAAGAAAACAGCAAATTCAAGCAGAAATTAGTTAAATAAAACTTGTCAATTTTAACAAATATTTGTAAATAACCATTAAATTAAATTAACACGCACACAGTTGTTGGTTTTATACCTCCGGTCCTTAATTGGAAATTACTGTGGTGGCTTAACCGGGAATAAATATGAAAATACCTAACGTTACAATTCAACAATTATTAGAAGCTGGTGTTCATCTTGGACACAAAACTTTGAGATGGAATCCAAAAATGAAGAAATACATTTTTGGAAAAAGAGACTCAATTCATATTATAGACTTAACTCAAACACTTGAATTAACTAAAGTAGCTTTAGAAAAAGTATATAATACAATAGCAAATAATGGAAAAATTTTATTTGTTTCAACTAAAAAACAAGCATCAGAAGCTATTGCAGAAGTTGCTAAAGATACAGATCAGTATTTTGTAAACTATAGATGGTTAGGTGGGATGCTAACTAATTGGGGAACAATATCTAATTCAATTAAAAAATTAAAAAAGTTAGAAATTGATTTAGCTGCAGAAAATAGAGGTTTTACTAAAAAAGAACTTCTTAAGATGAGTGTAAAAAAAGACAAACTTCAAAGATCATTGGGCGGAATTGCAGAAATGAAAAAAGTTCCAGAATTAGTTTTTGTAATTGATACTAATTATGAGTCATTAGCTATTGCTGAGTCATCAAAATTAGGTATTCCTATAATTGCTATTCTAGATAGTAATTCTAACCCAGATCATATTGATTATCCAATTCCAGGTAATGATGATGCAAGAAGAGCTATAGATCTATACTGCAACTTAATTAAAGAAACGATCAATAATGCAAAAAGTTCAATTCAATCCTCTGAGCCTAAACAAGAAAAAACTAAAGCAGATAATAATGATGAGAAAAACAAAACAATTCAAGAAATTGATAGAGAAAAATTAGAAAAAAAATTCTCTAACGAAGATAAAGGAAAGTTAAATTAAAATGAGTGATATAGAAAAAGTAAAAAAATTAAGAGAAGCAACAGGTGCTGGGTTTAAAGATTGTAATTTAGCAATCAAAGAGTCTGGTGGTGATTTAGATAAAGCAATTGAAATTCTTAGGGTTAAAGGAATATCAAAAGCTTCAAAAAAAATGTCAAGAGATGCTAAAGAGGGTGTTGTCGTAGTCTCAGGTGATGATAATAAAACTTCCGTAATAGAAGTAAATTGTGAAACTGACTTTGTTGCAAAAAATGATGACTTTATTAGCTTTGTTAAAGAATTAAGTGAATTAAACAACCATCACAGCTCTAATCAAGATGAATTAAAAAAAGCTGTTATGAAAAATGGGCAAAGTGTAGATGATAATTTGGTAGCGCTAATTGCTAAAATTGGTGAAAAAATCACTATAGGAAAGTCAAAAACTATCGAAAACACAAGTGGTATAAATAATCACTACTTACATACAGTTGTAAAAGATAATGTAGCGAAATTGGCAGTATTAGTATCTCTTGATACAAGTGAAAAATCGGATACAGTTAAATCATTTGGTAAACAACTTTCTATGCATATTGCAGCTTCAAATCCATTAGCATTAGAATCAAATTTAATAGATCAATCAGTAATTGATAAAGAACAGGAGTTAGTCGCTGAAGAATTGAAGAACTCAGGTAAACCTGAGGAAATAGCTAAAAAAATAAGCTTGGGTAAAATGAATAAGTTTAAGGAAGAAAATGCACTTTTAACTCAAGCTTGGGTGATGGAGCCTAAGAAAAAAGTTCAAGATATTGTTAAAGAACTATCTATAGCTGATCTAAAAATTAAGGAATTCTTTAGAATAAAAATAGGAGAATAAATGTTTGATGAAAAATCATATGGTGTAAAAATGGATAAAGCCATAGATGTATTTTCTAAAGAATTATCCTCTTTAAGAACAGGTAGAGCTAATGCAGCTATGTTAGACCTTGTTAAAGTAGATGTTTACGGTCAACAAATGCCAATCAATCAAATTGGCAGCATAACCACACCTGAACCTAGAATGATTAATATTCAAGTATGGGATGCAAATAACGTCCCTCTTTTAGATGCTGCGATAAAAAAATCTGATTTAGGACTTAATCCTCAAATAGATGGCCAATTAATTAGACTTCCGGTGCCAGAATTGAATGAAGAGAGAAGATCTGAGTTAAAAAAATTAATAAAATCAATCGGTGAAAAATGTAAAGTTTCAATTAGAAATATTAGAAGAGAAGCTAATGAAGATTTAAAAAAAATGTTAAAATCAAAAGAAATTGGTGAAGATGATGAAAAATCAAAAGAAAAAATAATTCAATCTATAACTGACGATCATATAAAATCTGTTGATGAAAAAGTTTCTTTAAAAGAAAAAGAAATAATGACAATATGAACCCACTAGATCATGTAGCCATTATAATGGATGGCAACGGTAGATGGGGTCTTAAGAATAAAAAATCTAGAAATGCAGGCCATAAAGCGGGTCTAAATGTTGTTGAAAAAATAATCCAGGAAACAATCAAGCATGAAATAAAATATATAACTCTTTACACCTTCTCAACTGAAAACTGGAAAAGACCTAAGAAAGAAATATTATATTTATTTAAATTGTTAGAGAATTTTTTAACATTAAAATTATTAAAAATTCATGAACAAAATATAAAAATAAAAGTTCTAGGTAAAAAAAGTTTCTCTAAGAGACTTAACTCTCAATTAAAAAAGGCTGAAAAATTAACATCTAAAAATACCAAATTACAAATTAATCTTGCACTTAATTATGGTTCAAAAACTGAAATATTAAATGCAATAAAGAGACTGAAAAAAAGTAATAAAAAAATTAATTTAGAAAATTTTAATAATTTTTTATTTACAAAAAATATTCCAGACCCTGATTTATTAATTAGAACAGGTAATACTATGAGACTAAGTAATTTTTTACTATGGCAATTAGCCTATTCAGAAATTTTTTTTATTAAGAAACTATGGCCTGATTTTAATACAAAAGATTATGTTAAAGTAATTAATAAATTTAAAAATATAAAAAGGAATTTTGGAAAAATTTAATGAAAAGTGAATTTTTAAGAAGATTATTTAGCTCTATTTTACTAATACCTATAATAATATTTATAATCATGAAAGGATCAATTTATTTTAATTTTTTTTTAATTATATGCTTTATGTTAGCCTGTTTTGAATGGTATAAAATGTCAAAAAAAAAATTATATCAATATATTGGTATTCTTTTTTTAATTTTTTCATTCAGTTCTGTTTTTCTTTTAAGGAATAATTTGAATGATGAATATGATTTTTTCTTATTTGTAATTTTCATTTGTATATCAACCGATGTTGGTGGTTATGTAATTGGAAAATTATTCAAAGGACCAAAATTAACAAAATTAAGCCCAAACAAAACCTATTCTGGAGCTATTGGTAGTTATTTATTTTCATTTTTATTTCTTTATGTTTCAGTTATTTTGAATTTTTTTGATTTTCTAAATAACAATTCATTGTTTAATATTAGTTTATTTATTTTATTTATCTCATCTATAAGTCAAATTGGTGATATCACGGTTTCATATTTTAAAAGAAAATCAAAAATTAAAAATTCAGGTAAAATTATTCCTGGACATGGAGGAATTTTGGACAGAATTGATGGTATGATTTTTGTTTTTCCATTTTCCTATGTAATTCAAATTTTATCAATTATCAAATTATGAAAATAGCAGTTCTCGGATCAACAGGTTCTATAGGTAATTCCTTACTGAACATTATTAATAAAAACCCAAAAAAAATAAATATAATTCTTCTAACGGCAAATAAAAATCATAAAAAATTATTTAAATATGCCAAAAAATTCAATGTTAAAAATTTAATAATAACCAACCCTCAAAGTTATAAAATTTTAAAAAGCAAAACCAAAAATTTAAAAATAAATGTTTTTAATAATTATGAATGTTTAAATAAAATTTTTAAAAGTAAAGTTGATTATGTAATGAGTTCAATTGTTGGTTTGAGCGGACTTGAACCAACATTAAAAATTATTAAGTTTACAAAAAAAATTGCTATTGCGAATAAAGAATCTATAATTTGTGGATGGAACTTAATTAAAAAAGAGTTAATAAAATATAATACTGAGTTTATCCCAGTTGACTCTGAGCATTTTTCAATTTGGTATGGCTTAAAAAACTCTGAAAAAAATAAATTAGAGTGTATTTATTTAACCGCTTCTGGTGGATCAATACAAAAAACTCCTATAGAAAAAATTAATAAACTTAAAATAAAAGATTTATTGAGTCACCCTAATTGGAGTATGGGGCAAAAAATAACTATAGATTCAGCCACTATGATGAACAAATTATTTGAAATAATTGAAGCTAGAAATATATTTAACATTGAATATAAAAATATTATTGTAGTTATTCATCCATCTTCTTACATACATGCTATTTTAAAATATAACGATGGTATGATTAAAATAATTGCTCACGATACAACAATGGAAATTCCTATTTTTAATTCTATTTTTGGTGACAAAAATAAAAAATTTAATTCAAAAAAGATCAATTATAAAATTATGAATAATTTAAATTTTAAAAAAGTTGATAAAAAAAAATATCCTGCAATTAAATTACTTAAAAATTTACCAACAAAATTTTCTTTATTTGACACTATCATTGTTTCTGCAAATGATTTTCTTGTTGAAATGTTTTTAAATAAAATAATTTCATTTAATGATATATATAAAAAAATAAAATATGTTATTAATCTAGAAGAACTGCAAAAATTTCGAAATCTCAAACCAAAAAATGTAAATGAAATAATTAATTTAAATCGATATGTTCATTTCAAACTTAGAGAAAAATGTGTATAAACTTGAAAATGAAAAAAATTAGTATCAGGAGCTATTTGTTGAGTATATTTTTATACTTAATCTTTGTTACAAATAGCTTTAGTCAAAATTTAGAAAAAGTTAATATTATTGGAAATCAAAGAATTGCGGATGAAACTATATTGATGTTTTCAGATGTATCTATAAATCAAGAAATTGATGAAATAGATCTAAACAAAATTATTAAAAATCTATATGAAACGAGTTATTTTAAATTAATTAACACTAAAATAGACAATAGAATTTTAATTATTGAGGTTGTCGAAAACCCTATTATTGGGAACATTAATTATGAAGGTGTCAAAGCTCAAAAAATAATAGATTTCATAAAAGATAACAGTAAATTGAAAAGAAGATCATCTTATACAGAATTTAATTTATTAAGAGACAAAGAAATTATCCAAAATAGTTTAAGAACTTTAGGTTATTATTTTTCAAATATTGATGCAATTGTAGAGGATAAAGGAAATAATATTGTTGATATTACCTATACTATTGAAATAGGAAAAAAAGCAAAAATAAAAAAAATCAAATTCACAGGAAATAAAATTTATAAAAACTCAGAATTAAAAAGAATTATTGTTAGTGAAGAATATAAACCATGGAAATTTATTTCTGGTAAAAAATATCTTAATGAAGATTTAATTAAGCTTGACAACAGGTTATTAAAAAATTTTTTCCTAAATAACGGTTTTTATAATATTAGTATAAATTCATCATATGCTAAATTGTTATCTGATAATGAATTTGAGCTAGTTTTTAATATAAATCCAGGTGAAAAATTTTATTTTAATGATTTGAAATTAAAATTACCTATTGATTTTAATGATAAAAATTATAGCGAAATATACGATTTATTTTCAAAGATAAAGGGGAAACCATATTCTATAAATATTATTGAAAATATACTAGATGAAATTGACAAGGTTTCGATTGGTGAACAATTTGTATCAACAAAAGCATCTGTTATTGAGAATATTAATGATAATAATATAAATTTAGATTTTATAATTGAAGAAACAAAAAAAATCATTGTTGAAAAAATCAATATTTATGGAAACTTTGTAACTAATGAAAATGTTATCAGGAATCAATTTGAATTAGATGAAGGTGACCCTTTTAATGACATATTATTAAATAAAACTACAAATAACCTAAAAAGTTTAAATTTTTTTAATGAAGTAAGTGCTAAAGTTTCTGAAGGAAAAGAAAAAAATTCAAAAATTATAAATATTGAACTAAAAGAAAAGCCCACAGGAGAAATAACAGCTGGAGCAGGATTTGGAACTTCTGGTGGGTCTATAGGTTTTGGTGTTAGAGAAAATAATTATTTAGGTAAAGGGATTAGATTAGATGCAAATCTGACATTAAGAGAAGATTCTGTTAAAGGTCTATTTTCTGTAAATAATCCAAATTTTAAAAATTCAGATAAATCTGTATATACAACTATACAATCTAGTGAGCTAAATAAATTAACTGATTTTGGATATAAGTCGAATAAAACTGGTTTAAAATTTGGAACTAAATTTGAATATTTGAGTGATTTAGAGCTAGGTTTTGGATTAAGTTCGTTTTATGAGAAAATAGAGACTGATTCATCTGCATCTGCAAGACAAAAGAAACAAGAAGGAGATTATTTTGATAATCATCTAAGTTTAATTTTTGATTATGACAAACGAGATCAAAAGTTTAAAACCACTGATGGTATTAAATCTTATTTATCGATTGATACACCAATAATAAGTGAGACAAATAGTTTTTCTAATACATTTATACTTGATAATTATAGCAAGTTATTTTCTTCAAATATAATAAAATCCTCGTTTTATTTTGGAAGCTCAAATTCTCTAACTGGAGAGGACATTAAATTGTCTGAAAGGATTAATTTACCCTCCAATAGATTGAGAGGTTTTGAGTATGGGAAAGTAGGTCCAAAAGATGGTAATGATTTTATAGGAGGAAATTTTGTTTCATCATTAAATTTTTCTTCCACATTACCGCAAATTCTTAAAAATGTAGAAAATACTGATTTTTTAATATTTATGGATGTAGGAAACGTATGGGGTGTTGATTATAATTCTTCTCTAGATAAAAATGATAATATTAGGAGTTCAATAGGTATTGGATTAGATTGGTTTAGTGTTGTTGGTCCAATGAATTTTACTTTAGCACAACCAATCAGTAAAAATTCAAGTGATGTAACTGAAACTTTCAGATTTAATTTAGGCACTACTTTTTAATGTTATTAAAAGGAATAATTTTTATTTTTTTTATAATTTTAACCAATGCACAAGCAAGTGAAAAAATTGCATACATTGATGTTGATTTTATATTAAATAATTCTTTAAAAGGAAAATTAATTATAAAAAAACTAAATGAACTTAATAATAAAAATTTAAAGGAATTAAAAAATAAAGAAAATCAATTAGATGAAGAGAAAAATGAAATTAATAGTCAACAAAATATTCTTTCAGAAAAAGAACTGAATAAAAAAATTAAAAATTTTAAAACTAAAGTTAAAATATTTCAAAAAGATAAAGATTTGATGTTTAGTAATATCGAAGATGTTAAGAAAGAAGAACTTGAAAATTTTATAAAAAATATTTCTCCAATTATTGAAAAATACATGACTGAAAATTCAATTTCTATCCTTATAGATAAAAAAAGTGTGTTTATTGCAGATCCAAAATATGACATAACAAATGCAATTTTAAAAATAACTGATATAAAATTTAACAATGATTAAATTGAACAAAAATCAAATTAGAAATCTTTTGCCTCACAGAGAGCCTATGCTTTTGATTGATGAATTGTTTGATATTAAAAAATTGCATTCTGCAACTGCATTAGTAAAAGTTAAAAATGATAGTTTTTTTGTCCAAGGACATTTTCCAGATAATCCAGTTATGCCCGGAGTATTGATAGTAGAGTCTTTTGGTCAAGCAGCTGCTGCATTAACTGCTCATGGTTTAGATAAGACTACTTATGAGAATAAACTTGTTTTTTTAATGGGTGTTGAGAAAGCAAGGTTTAGAAACCCAGTTATCCCAGACTGCGATTTAATTTTAAAAATTGAAGCAATTAGATCACATGGTAGAGTTTGGAAATATAAAGGTGAAGCTTTTGTTAATAATGTAAAAATGGCAGATGCTATATGGTCTGCAACTATCGTTGATAAGAAATAAATAGCAATAATTATTGATAACTTTAGTGGAATTGCTCTGTTAAAAGCAATTATGATGAAACCATTTTTCAAGAGTAGAGGACCTTTTTTTATATCAGAAATCTTAAAATCTTTAAAAGTTGGGACTTGTAATTTAAAAAAGGATGTCCAGGTAAAAGATATAAAAGATCTTTCCAGCTCAAACATCTCAGAGATTACCTTTTTTCATTCCAAAAAATATGTTGAATTTGCAAAAATTACAAAAGCGTCTTTTTGTATAACTACAGAGTCTTTGAAAAAAGAACTTCCATCATCATGTATTCCCTTAGTTGTTGAAAATGTATTGGTATCAGTATCAAAAATAACTTCCATGTTTTATCCTGATGCTATAAATGATGATTTCGATGACAGTGCTATTGATATTAATCAAACAAATTTTAAGGATAAAGTAATTTTTGGTAAAAACGTTTTAATTGGAAAAGATGTATCATTAGGTGCAAATTGCAAGATAGGCCATAACACAATAATTGAAAAAAATGTTTCTATTGGAGACAATTGTTCAATAGGTTCCAATACAATCATAAGAAACTCACTAATAAGCAATAACGTTAAGATTTTAGATAACTGTGTGATTGGAAAGCATGGTTTTGGTTTCTTTCCAAATAAATATAAGAATTTAAGATATCCACATATTGGTATTGTAATTATTGAGGAAAATTGTGAAATTGGATGTGGCTCTACTATTGATAGAGGTTCGATGTCAAATACAGTTATTGGTAAAAACACTTATTTAGATAACCAAATACACATAGCTCATAATGTTAAAATAGGAGAAAATTCTATTATTGCAGGCCAAGTAGGAATTGCTGGTAGCTCAATTGTTGGTTCAAACGTAAAAATAGGAGGCCAAGCAGGAATTTCAGGACATATTAAAGTTGGTAATAATGTAGAAATTGGAGGTGGATCTGGTGTAATAAGAAATATTCCAGACAACACAAAAGTAATTGGTTATCCAGCAAAAAACATTAGAGAGTTTTTAAGAGATAATAAATGATAGACAAAACTGCAATAGTTGATTCAAATGCTAGAGTCTCTAAAAATGTAATTATAGGACCTTATTCTGTAATTGGCCCTAATGTGGAAATTGGAGAAGGTACAGTTGTACAATCACATGTAAATATAACAGGTAAAACAATAATAGGTAAAAATAATTACATTTATCCATTTGCATCTATAGGAAATGATCCACAAGATTTGAAATTTAAAGGTGAAAAAACTTTATTAGAGATAGGCGACAACAATAAAATAAGAGAATACGTTACAATTAATCCAGGTACAGAAGGTGGCGGAGGAAAAACTAAAGTAGGTAATAATTGTTTATTTATGGTTTCTTCCCACATTGCGCATGATTGCATAGTTGGTGATAACGTTATTTTAGCAAATAATGTTCCATTGGGAGGTCACGCTCATGTAGATGATAATGCTATAATAGGCGGTAATTCAGCTGTTCAGCAATTTACTAGAATTGGTAAATTTGCGATGATAGGTGGTATGTGCGGTGTAGTAAGAGATGTGATACCATATGGTATAGCACATGGAAACAGAAGTATATTACAAGGATTAAATCTAATTGGTTTGAGGAGAAAAAATATTCCAAATAAAGAAATATTATCTCTTAGTGAGGCTTATAAAATAATATTTAAAAATGAGAATTTAACAGAGAATTTAAGTAGTTTATCAGATGAATTTAGAAAAAATAAATTAGTTTCAGAAGTAGTTAATTTTATAGAAAAAGATAAAAAAAGACCAATTTGTACTCCTTTTTCAAAATAAAATGATTGGATTATTTTTAGGTGATACAGATTTTCCTGAAATTGTTTTAAATAAAATTAAAAAATTAAAAAAGAAATATTTTATTATTGATTTTTCTAAAAATAATAAATTTAAAAAGGACAAAAACTGTTACAGAATAAGTATTGGAAAATTTGGAAAAATAATAAACTTAATTAAAGAGAAAAATTCTAAAAAAGTTTTATTTGCAGGTAAAATTGCAAAACCTAATTTTTCATCTCTTAGATTAGATTTTAAAGGTATATACTACATGCCAAGTGTAATTAGAGCATCCAAAATTGGTGATGCTGCAATCATCAAATCAATCATTAATATTCTTTCAAATGAGGGTATAAAAGTAATTAGTTCCACTTTTTTTAATCCAGATTTATCCCTTAAAAAAGGAAATTATACAAAAACTATACCTAATAAAAATGATAACAACTCGATTGAAAAAGCAAAAAATTACTTTAATAAAAATAATAGTTTAGACCATATACAGGCTTTAGTTGTCAAAGATGAAAAAATAATTGCAAAAGAGGGAAGGCAAGGGACAAAAAAAATGCTTTCAAAACTAAAGAAAAATTCACAAGGTATATTAATAAAATTACCTAAAGATAAACAAGATTTAAGAATGGATTTACCAACTGTTGGATTGCAAACTTTAAAAGATTTAAAAAAATGTGGATTAAAGGGTCTAGTTTTAAAATCTAAAAAAAATATTTTTCTTGATAAAAAGGAAATAATAAATTTTGCCAATAAAAATAAAATTTTTATTAAAGTTATATGAAAAAAATCTTTGTATTAACCGGCGAACCATCAGGAGACAAACTTGCATCAACTTTAATTTCAAGATTAAAACTAGAAAACTCTGAAATTGAATATTTATCCGTTGGCGGTACTCACTTAAAGAAACTAGGAATTAATTCCATATATGATTTGAAGGAAATTACATACTTAGGATTTACAAGTGTATTGCTTAATATTTTTAGAATTAATTCAAAAATAAACAAAACTGTAGAAGAAATAGTAAAATTTAATCCCGATATATTGCTAAGTGTAGATAGTCCTGATTTTACTTTGCGAGTAGCAGAAAAGGTTAAAAAAATAAACAGCAACATCAAAACAATTCATTATGTAGCACCTCAAGTATGGGTTTGGCGAAAGAATAGAGTTAAAAAAATTAAAAAATTTATTGATCACATTCTTTTGTTGTTTGAATTTGAAAAAAAATACTTTGATGAAGAAAATATAAATAATACTTTTGTTGGTCATCCTCTAATAGAAATAAATCAAAATAATAAAACTATTATTGATAATATTTTACCTAAAAATAAAAAAATAATATCTATATTTCCTGGTAGCAGAAATTCTGAAACTAATGTTTTGTTACCTATATTATTGGATTTTATTAAATTAATGAACAAAAAGTATAATGAATATTTTTTTTATATTCATGCAACAGAAGAAAATAAAAGTTTAATTTTAGAACATGTAAAAAAATATAACTTTGACAATATAGATATTGTATCTGATGAGAATATTAAATCTGAAATTTTGTCTAAATCTATTTTTGCTGTTTCAAAATCTGGCACTGTTTCATTGCAAATTTGTAATTTTAATGTTCCATCAATTATTATTTATAAACTTAGTTTTGTTAATTTTATGATTTTTAAAATGTTAGTTAATGTAAAATTTGCAAATATTATAAATATCATCAATGATCGTGAGGTAATTCCTGAATTACTTCAAAAAGAATGTAATGCAGATGAAATATATAGGTCTGTTATTTATTTTCTTAAAAACCCCGAGTTGATGAAAAAACAAGTAAGTGAGTGCACCAAAACTTTAGAGGGCATTAGGTCTAAAACTTCATCTACTGGTGAGGCAAGTTCTGTTTTAATCAAGTATCTTTCTTAATCTTTTCTCAACTTCTATTTTACCTAAAGATATAACAATATCATATAAGCCTGGTCCAAACTTAGATCCAGTTAGGGCTACTCTTAATGGTTGACCTACACCTTTGAAATTTGTTTCATGTTTTTTTATCAAGTTATTGACTATTGGTTCTAAATTATCTCTAGTTAAACTTTCTAAGTTTTTAGTTTCATCTTGAAATTCATTAATTATTTTTTTGGATTTATCGTCAATAAGTTTTAAATCATTTTCATTAAAATTAACTTCATCGTTAATAATATATTTTGCATTATTAAATATTTCTTCCAGTGTTTTTGCTTTATTTTTTAAAAATACTAAAGATGATTTTATTTTTGTTGCCTTTTCTGTATCAATTTTATCCTTATATTCTTCACAATATCTTAAAAGATGATCGTAAAGATCATTTTCATCAATATTTTTGATATAGTGCTCATTCATTGATAAAATACGGCTCATATCTAATTTCGATGGTGATTTTCCTATACCTTCTAAGTTAAAAAATTTGATACTTTCCTCCAAAGTAAATATTTCTTTGTCTTTATATGACCATCCTAGTCTTAGTAAATAATTTCTTAATGCGTCAGGCATAATTCCAATTTTTGAATAGTCATCCAATGTTGAAGCATTATCTCTCTTGGATAATTTTTTACCGTCTATTGTGTGAATTAAAGGAATATGGGCAAACAGTGGCACTTCCCATTTCATTGCTTCATAAATTTGTATTTGTTTAAAGGTATTTATTTTATGGTCATCACCCCTAATTATATGCGTCATTCCCATTTCATGATCATCTACAGTTGCTGACAAATTATAAGTTGGAGTTCCATCATTTCTTAATATTACAAAATCTTCTATTGTACTGTTTTCAATTTCAACATCGCCCTGAACTAAATCTTTAAGAATTGAACTTCCTTCAATTTTACTTTTAAATCTAATTACAGGTTTAATTTCTTTAGGAGCATCTTTTTCTTCTGCATCCCTCCATTTTCTGTCGTAAATATAAGGTATTTTCTTTTGTCTAGCTCTTTTTTTTTGCTCTTCTATTTCTTCAGGTGAACAGTAACATTTATAGGCATACCCATTTTTTAATAATTCATGTGCAATTTTTACATGTTCAGCAATTTTACTTGATTGAATATATTCTTCACCATCATGTTTTATCCCTAACCAATTTAAGGATTTAATTATTTGTATTTTGTGTTCTTCTTTCGATCTTTCTTTGTCAGTATCTTCAATCCTTAAATGAAAAGTGCCTTTTTGATTTTTTGAATATAACCAATTAAACAAGGCAGTTCTAACACCGCCAATATGAAGAGCCCCAGTAGGAGAGGGAGCAAATCGAGTTGCTACTTTTGACATCAGAGATGTTTAGACTATTTTTTTAGAAGTTTCTATATAAAGATACTAAAACACCCTGAACTTTTACTCTATCAGGGCCAAATATTTTGGTTTCATAGTTTCTATTTGCACTTTCCAATGCAACAACTTTACCTTTTTTACGAATTCTTTTTAACATTGCTTCGTGTTCGTCAATTAATGCGACTACAATTTTTCCATTATCTGCTGTATCTGTTCTTTTAATAATAACTGTATCTCCTTCGTGGATTCCAGCTTCAATCATTGAATCTCCTTGAACTTTCAATCCAAAATAATCTCCATTTTTTTCTAAATTATTTGGTAATGGTATTCTTGAAACTTCATTTTGTATTGCTTCTACAGGAGTACCTGCTGCAATTTTTCCTAATACTGGTACTTCCATTTCATCTGTATTGTTAACTTCTTCATCTAAACCACCTTTGATAACGCTTGGTGAAAAACTATTGTAAATATCATTTGCTGAAGCCGTTTCAGGTAATTTTACAACCTCTAAAGCTCTTGCTTTATGAGCCAATCTTTTAATAAAACCTCTTTCTTCTAAGGCGCTAATCAATCTATGAATACCTGACTTTGATTTTAAGTTTAAAGATTGTTTCATCTCTTCGTAAGAAGGAGACACGCCGGAACTTCTCAACTTCTTGTTGATAAATAAAAGCAGGTTTTTTTGTTTTTTTGTTAGCATAAGAACAAATATCGTACAAGTAATGTTCTATAAAAGTTCTTTTAATTTAACAATACTAAAAAAAGTAAGCAAAATAGCCCTTAAATTGATTACAAAACTGAAAAAATTGAATTTTCATCCAATTTTTTTAAAAGTGATTCACCAATTAAAAAAGTATTAATTGAAGTCTTGCTCTTTAATTCTAATAATTCCTCTTTAGATTTAATTCCACTCTCAGAAATTAGAGGTCCTTTATGGTTTTTTAAAACATTATAAATATCATAGGTTGTATTTATATCAGTTTTAAGTGTTTTTAAGTTCCTATTATTTATTCCAATTAGTGCATCTTTAAAATTTAATGCCTTTTGAGCCTCTTCAACAGTATGTACTTCTATTATTACCGACATATCTAATTTTAATGCCTCTTGATACAAATTGTTTGCAAGATCATCTGAGACACCAGCTAAAATAATCAGAATTGCATCTGCACCATAACTTTTGGCAAGTGGCACTTGAAAAGTATCAATAAAAAAATCTTTACATAATATCGGTAAATTAACCTTATCTTTTATTTTACTTATATGGATTAAATTTCCTAAAAAATAATCTTCTTCAGTTAAAACTGATAAACAAGTAGCATTATTTTTTAAATAAATATTAGCAATTTCTACTGGATTGTAATCTTGAATTATAACACCTGCAGAAGGACTTGCTTTTTTTATTTCAGCAATAATTGAAGTTTTATTTTCTTTTAAATTGTTTTGAATTTTATCTTTAAAATTTATGTATGATTTATTTTTTTTTATTAATTCATCTAACTTTTTAAGATCTATTGATTTTTTTAGATTATCAATTTTTTCGATTTTCTTTTTAATTATATTTTCTAAAACGTTTTCAGACATTTTGTAATTGTTCCAAATATGAAAAAGTTTTACCAGAAAGAATGGATTGTCTTGCGTGATTATAGGCCTCTTTAAAATCAACAAACTTTTCTGCAACAATTAAACCAGCCGCAGCATTTAAACAAACTGCTTTTGAAAAATCATTATCTTTACCTTTAAATATTTCAATCATTTTATCTGCATTAAATTTTGCATCATTACCAATTAAATTCTTAAATTTTTCTGCATTCACACCAATTGAATTAGGATCAACCAAGATTTCAGATATTTCTCCATTCTTCAATTGTATTATATTTGTTTTTGCATAAGGAGATATTTCATCCAATCCATCTTCACTGTTTACTATCCACGCAAATTTTATGTTTAAATTTTTTAATCCCTCCGCAAAAATTCTTAACAATTTTTTATCAAATACTCCCACAACCTGTCTTTCTACTAGAGCAGGATTACTTAAAGGACCAATCATGTTGAAAATAGTTCTTTTACCAATTTTCTTTCTTACAGGACCTACAAATCTCATGGCACTGTGATATTTTGGTGCGAACATAAAACCAAAATTTTTATTGCTTATTTCTTGCTCTATTTCTCTCGGCTCTAAATCAATTTTAATATTAAGAGCTTCCAAAACGTCTCCAGAGCCACATTTTGAAGATACCGCTTTATTGCCGTGCTTTGCAACCTTTATACCCATACTAGCTAAAAGTAATGCAGATGCAGTTGATATATTAACAGTGTTCATACCGTCACCACCTGTACCACATGTATCTATGCAATCATGAACGTTTACTCTTTTAGATTTTTCTCTAAGCACATAAACACCCCCAGCAATTTCATCTGCAACTTCTCCTTTTTCAGACAGAAGCGTTAAAAAATTATAGATTTGATCCTCATCAGCTTTACCAGTCATTAAAATTTCGAATGCTGACTTGCTTTCTTCAAAGGTTAAATTTTCTTTATTTTTCAGTTTTTCTAAAATCTTTTCCATAAAATTAATAATTTATAAAACTTTTTAAAATTTTTATTCCTGTCTTAGTTTTAATACTTTCTGGATGGAATTGTACACCATGAATATTAAATTGCTTATGTTGGATAGCCATAATTATTCCATCATCAGTTTCTGCTGTAATCTCTAAATCTTTCGATAGGGTTTTTTTATCAATAATTAAGCTATGATATCTTGTAGCCTCAAAGGTACGAGGTAGATTTTTTAAGATCCCAATTTTTTGTGATTTAATTTTGCTAGTTTTTCCGTGCATTAATTTTTTTGCTTGAATAATTTTAGATCCAAAAACTTGACCTATAATTTGATGTCCAAGACAAACACCTAAAAAGGGCAATTTTTTATGTAATGATTTTAAAATGCTTATGCAATTTCCAGATTGATTTGGATTTCCAGGTCCAGGTGAAATAACAATTTTATCATATTTTTTTCTTATTATTTCTTTTGAGTTAATTTTATCATTTCTTATGACTTCAACTTTTACACCTAATGAAGAAATGTAATGATAAAGATTAAATGTAAAACTATCATAATTATCTATTAATAATATTTTCATTATCTTAAAGCATTTATTAAGGCTTTCGCCTTGTTTACTGTTTCATCATATTCGTTTATAGGCTTACTATCAGCAACAATACCTGCACCAGCTTGTACATAGAATTTTTTATTTTTTGCTACAGCTGTTCTTAAAGCAATACAAGTATCAAATTCTCCATTAGCAGAAAAATATCCAATTCCACCAGCGTAAACTTTTCTTCTCGATGTTTCTAATTCATCTATGATTTCCATTGCTCTTATTTTAGGAGCACCAGAAACAGTACCAGCAGGAAATCCTGCTAGCAATGATTTAAATTTTGAAAACTTTTTATTATACTCACCAACTACATTAGAAACTATATGCATTACATGAGAGTACCTCTCAATTATGAAACTCTCAGTTACCTTTACAGTATTTATTTTTGACACTTTACCAGCATCATTTCTTCCCAGATCTAAAAGCATTAAATGTTCAGAAAGTTCTTTTTTGTCTTTAAGAAGGTCTTTTTCATAATAAAGATCTTCTTTTTTATTTTTTCCTCTTGGTCTAGTACCTGCTATTGGTCTAACTGTAATTTTATTATCTCTTAGTCTTACTAAAATTTCTGGACTTGCCCCAATAATTTGGAAGTCATTAAAGTTGAAGTAAAACATAAAAGGAGAGGGGTTAGTTACTCTAAGTTTTTTATAAATTTCTAAAGGTTTTTTTGTTAATTTTGCTTCAAATCTTTGACTTAAAACAACTTGAAAAATATCACCAAGTTTAATGTATTTCTTAGCTTTATTAACCATTGCAAGAAATTTATTTTTGGATGTGTTTGATTTAACTTTAATTTTTTTTTCTTTTAATACTCTTTTTGTATCAATATTTTTGATCGATGATTGAATTAATAGTTTAAATAGATCAGTTTTTATAGTGTCATACTTTTTTTGATAATTTTTAATTTTTTCATCATTAAAAACATTACTTATAAAAAATATTTCTTTTTTTAAATTATCATGAATTACCAAGGTTTTTGGTCTCATTAATCTTACATCAGGTAAATTAAGATCATTTTTACATGAGTTAGGAATTTTTTCTATGTACCTAATAGAGTCGTATGAAAAATAACCTGAAATTAGCGAACAAATCTTAGGTAAATTCTTAGGTGTATCAAATTTAAAATTTTCAATAATTTTTTCTATTAACTCTTCTGGTTTATCTTTAAGAATGATTTTTTTATTTTCAGTGATTAAATATGACTTTTGGTTGTTGAACTCCCATATCTTGTCAGGATCTTTACCAAAAATTGTGTATCTACCTTTAATTTTTCCTTTTTCAACAGACTCAAATATAAAACTATTTTTTTCTTCTAAAAAATTATCAATTAAATTTATTACTTCATCATCAGAATTTACTTTTTTAGAAGTGTATATAATCTGATTTTTTTTGCTTCTATGTCGAAACTTAAAATCTTTGAAGCTTCGATTAATTATCATTTGAAATAGTTTTTAATTCTATCAATAGTTTTTTGATTCAATTGAACCTGATATTTATTATTCAACAGGGTATCGTAAGATTGTAAAATACTTTTTCTATTGCTTGTATTTTGTGAATTTACAAATCCTTTATATTCCTCACCTTGTTTATTTATAGTATTTTTATTTGCATCTTTTATTTTGACTAAAAATATTTGATTGTTAGTATTGTTTACTAAAGCAAAAGAATTTTGAGGTAATGAGTAGAGCATTTTAATTGAATTTACTTCAAACAGCCTATCATCACTAATTGAATTAATTGATCCAGTTTGGATTTTACCTGAACTTAACTCTATAAACTTACTTTCATTAAATCCATCATTCTGTATTTCTTCAATTATTTTTCTATTGTAATCAAATTTACCTTTTTGATAAATAAGCTCGAGAATTTCACTTTTTACTATCTCATCATTTAGATCTGGTGAACGATCATATTCATTCTCTATATTATAAAGAATATAATTATCTCCACTTTCAAATATATCTAATTTGCTTGATTTTTTTGAGTAAATTAACTTTTCGTTCGTACTAGTGTTTTCATCTGGAGCAAATTCATTAATATTATTTACATCCACATTTAAGTTTTCGATTATCGAACTAAAACTTTCATTTTGAGAAATTTTATTTTCTATTGCATCAATTTCGTTAAAAAAATCTTGATTAAATTCATCAATTCCAATTAAATTTTTTGGATTTAAAACCACATATTTGAAGTCAATATATTCTCTTTTTAATTGATCTTTATTTTCTTCAATAAATGTGTTGATTTCATCTGATGTATAATCATCTTTAATCTTATATAAATTTTCCATATCGAAGTATTCAATAGATAATGATTTATTGTTTTCTTCAAATTTACTTTCTATTAGAAATTCAGGGGTAACAGTACCTGCGCCGATAAAATCAAATAAATGTTTCTGTAAACCTTGATTTTTTAATTTCAACTCAAACAAAGGAGCAGACATATTATTTGAAAGTAAAAATTTTTCGTATTTAATTCTTTCAAAAGAACCATTCTCGTCTTTAAAATTTTTATTGTCTTTTAAATATTTTAAAATTGTCTTTTCGTTTATAGAAAGTTTAAAATCTTTAATCTCTAGATCAATTAAAGTTGTTGAAATAAGTCCTGATAGCAATTCTTCTATAATGTTGTTGTCTAAATTATTTCTTATTGCTTCTTGTGAAATTCCACTTTGATTAACATAGTCCATGAAATCTTGAGTGGTAACGTTAGTTTTATTTATTTTAGCAATATTATTTTGATTGTTAGTACTAAAGCCACCGCCAAATCCACCAAAGCCAAAAGCTATTATGATGATTATTATTAGAACCAATCCACCAAATTGTTTCCAACCTAAGTTTTTTAATTTTTCAACCATAACGTTATAAATTTATTGATCTGTAAAAAACAAATCTATAGATTAAAAAGTCAATTATGACAAATAAATATATGTATTTTATAGCTAATTGGAAAATGTTTGGAGATTTAAAAACTATAAATTCATTAGATAAAGTTATTAAATTCTCAAAAAGTCATAAAAAAAATAAGTTCAAACTAATTTATTGTCCTCCAAATACTCTAATACGTCCAATTTCAAAAAGACTTAGTAAAACAAATATTGAAGTTGGTGCACAAAATTCTCATCAAAATTTAGATTATGGCGCTTTTACAGGTCAGGTTAATGCAAGTATGCTTAAAAGTGTTGGAGCAAAATATGTGATCTTGGGTCATTCCGAAAACAGAATGGCTGGAGAAAATGACAATCTAATTAATCTTAAAATAAAAAATTCAATTAAATCTGGTTTAAAAATTATTTTTTGTATTGGTGAAACTCAAAAACAAAAAAGAGATAAAAAGACTAATCAAGTTTTAAATAGTCAATTAAAGAAAGGATTAAAATCTATCAAAAAAATTAATAATATAATTATTGCATACGAACCAGTATGGTCAATTGGAACTGGTTTAATTCCTTCATCAGAGGAACTGTCTAAATCAATTAAATTTATAAAAAGTAAATTTGGAAAAAAATCTCCAAAAGTTTTATATGGAGGCTCTGTTAACAGTAAAAATATTGATCAATTAAAAATAATTCCTGACATAGATGGTTTTTTAATAGGTGGAGCATCACAAAATCCAAAGAAATTTATTGATATAATTAAAAAAACCATTAATTAGTCCCCAATGGAAACATTATTACTTGTAATTAACATCATACTTGCATTTATTTTAGTTGTGCTTGTGCTACTTCAAAAATCAGAGGGTGGCGCCTTAGGTATTGGTGTTTCACAAGAAAATTTCATGCTATCGAGATCAGCTGGTAGTTTTATTACCAAAGCAACTGCAATAGTTGCAACTTTATTTATCATTTGCAGCTTAGCGCTGACGATAATCTCAAGAGCAGAATTAACGCCCACAGGATCAGTTTTAGACACAGTTGAAGAAAAAACTGAAGATACTCCATCAATTCCTGAAAATAATTAATTAATACTTTCTATTTCTTTTTTTATTAGCTATAAGATAATTCCATGGCGCGATATATATTTGTCACTGGCGGCGTGGTTTCATCTCTTGGAAAAGGTCTATCATCAGCATCATTAGCTTACCTATTACAGTCACGTGGTTATAAAGTTAGGCTTAGAAAATTAGATCCTTATCTAAATGTAGATCCTGGAACAATGAGTCCATTCCAGCATGGAGAGGTTTTTGTAACAGATGATGGTGCTGAAACAGATTTAGATTTAGGTCACTATGAAAGATTTTCAGGAGTTACTGCAAAGAAAACAGATAATATTACTACAGGAAAAATTTATAGCGATGTTCTGAGGAAAGAAAGAAAAGGAGAATATCTTGGAAAGACAGTACAAGTTATTCCACATATAACCGATAGAATTAAAGAATTTATTAAATACGACACCTCAAAAGAAGATTTTGTAATTTGCGAAATAGGTGGAATTGTAGGTGATATTGAAAGTTTACCATTTGTTGAGGCTATAAGACAATTTTCAAATGATATTGGGAAAAAAAATGCTTTATTCATTCATTTAACTTTAGTTCCATATTTAAAAGCATCAGATGAAATAAAAACTAAACCAACACAACATTCTGTTAAAGAATTGAGAAGTATTGGTATTCAACCTGATATAATTATTTGTAGATCGGAAAGACCAATACCTTTAGAGCATAGAAAAAAAATATCTCTATTTTGCAATGTTGATATTAAAAATGTAATTGAAACTGTTGATGTAAAAACAATTTATGAAGCACCAATTAGTTTTGCTAAAGAAAAGTTAGATGTTCAAGTTTTAGATTACTTTAAAATAAAATCAAAAAAATCAAATAACTTAAATCCTTGGAAGAAAATTACCAAAATTACACTTAATACAAAAAAACAAGTTAATATTGCGATAATAGGTAAATATGTAGAATTAAAAGATGCATATAAATCATTAGATGAAGCCTTAACTCATGGAGGAATTACAAACAACTTGAAGGTAAATTTAGTTAGAATTGATTCAGAAAAATTAAAAGTTTCTGAAATTAAAAATAAACTTAAAAATGTTTCAGGTATTTTAATACCAGGAGGTTTTGGAAAAAGAGGAACTGAGGGAAAAATCGAAGCTATTAAATATGCCAGAATTAACAAAATACCATTTCTAGGTATTTGTTACGGTATGCAAATGGCAATAATAGAATTTGCTAGAAATAAATTAAAAATTAAAAAAGCAACTTCTTCAGAGTTTGATAGAGGTGGTGTTCATATAATTGGTTTAATGAATGAGTGGGAAAAAAGTGGAAAAAAAGTTAAAGGTACAGATAAAAATTTAGGTGGAACAATGAGACTTGGTTCTTATGATGCTATTTTAAAAGATAAGTCTAAAATTAGAGATATCTATAAATCAAGATTAATCAAAGAAAGACACAGACATAGATATGAAGTGGATATTTCATTTAAGGAAAAATTTGAGAAAAATGGACTAATATTTTCTGGTTTATCACCAGATAATAAACTTCCTGAGATAATTGAACTTAAAAGTCATCCTTGGTTTATTGGAGTTCAGTTCCATCCTGAATTTAAATCTAGACCTTTATCTCCTCATCCTTTATTCTCTTCATTTATCAAAGCAGCAAAAAATCATAAATGAGCAGTATTACAGTCAATTGTGGGAACATAGAAATTTCAAACGATAAAAAAATTTGTATTATTGCTGGTCCATGTCAGCTTGAAACAGAACAGCATGCAATGGACATGGCTGGAAAAATAAAAGAAATAACTTCCAAATTTGGTCTAGGTTTTATTTATAAAACTTCTTTTGATAAAGCTAATCGAACAAGTTTGAAAGGTAAGAGAGGTGCTGGTTTGGAAGCTTCATTACCTATATTTGACAAAATTAAAAAAGAATTAAATGTTCCAATTTTAACTGATATTCATAATTCAGAGCAATGTTCAGTAGTTGCTGATCATGTTGATGTTTTACAAATTCCAGCTTTTCTTTGTAGACAAACTGATCTTTTAATTGCTGCTGCAAAAACAAATAAAATTATAAATGTTAAAAAAGGTCAATTTTTAGCTCCTTGGGATATGGTAAACGTCACGAAAAAAATATCAGACTCTGGAAACTCAAATATTCTTGTGACTGAAAGAGGCGCAAGTTTTGGATACAACACTTTGGTTTCAGACATGAGATCTTTGCCTATTATGGCTAAGAACGGTTATCCGGTTATTTTTGATGCAACACATTCAGTCCAACAACCTGGAGGACAAGGAGAGTCTTCCGGAGGTCAAAGAGAATTTGTTGAGTATCTTGCAAGAGCCGCTGTTGCTGTTGGGGTTTCTGGTGTATTTATAGAAACTCATCAAGATCCTGATAATGCACCATCTGATGGACCTAATATGGTTCCTCTAGATAAATTAGAAAATTTACTAAAACAGTTAACCGAAATTGACAAGCTTATTAAGTGAGTAAAATAATAAAAGTTAAAGCACGACAAGTTTTCGATAGTCGGGGAAATCCAACTGTAGAAGCAGAGGTCTATACAAATAATTTAAGTGCATCTGCCATATGCCCATCAGGTGCTTCAACTGGAACATACGAAGCTTTTGAAAAAAGAGACGAAAACAATAAGAAGTATTTAGGAAAAAGTGTTTTAAAGGCTGTTGAATTAGTAAATTCAAAAATTTCAAAAAAATTAAAAGGTCAAAACGTTCATAATCAAGAAAGAATTGATGCTTTATTAATTAATTTAGATGGTACGAGACAAAAAACCAATTTAGGTGCAAATGCTATGCTTGCAGTATCAATGGCTGCAAAAAAACTTTCTGCAAAAGTAAATAAACTACCTTTGTATAAAACATTTTTTTTAAAAAATAATTTTCAATTACCTTATCCATTAATGAATATTATTAACGGTGGAGCTCATGCCAACAATGGTCTTAGAATTCAAGAATTTATGATACGACCAGATAGAGCAAAAAGTTTCTCAGAAGCAATGAGGATTTGTTTTGTTGTAATTAAAAACCTAAGTAATTTAATAAAAAACAAAGGTTATTCCACATCTGTTGGTGATGAAGGTGGTTTTGCACCTATGATTAGTAGTAATAACCAGGCTCTAGATTTGATAGTTTCAGCAATTAAGAAATCTGGATTTGTTAATGGTAAAGATGTTTCAATTTGTTTGGATGTAGCTGCAAATGAATTATTAAAAAAAAATAAATATTCAATCCATTCAAAAAGTTTTGTTTCTGTTGAAAAGTCAATCAAAGAATACAAAAAAATTATTAAGAAATATAAAATTAAATCTATAGAAGATCCTTTTGCAGAAAATGATTGGTTAGCTTGGAATAAATTAATGCGTTCTGTCAAAAACGTTCAGATTGTGGGAGATGATCTTTATGTTACAAATCTTGAGAGATTAAAAAAAGGATTTTTAAATATTTCATCTAATTCAATATTAATTAAACTTAATCAGATAGGTACTGTTTCTGAAACGCTAGATGTTATTAAATTTGCTCAAACTATCGGCTATAAAACAATAATTTCTCATAGATCTGGAGATAGTGAAGATACATTCATTGCTGATTTGGCGGTTGGAACAAATTCTAATCAAATCAAAACAGGATCTTTAGCACGTTCAGAAAGAGTTGCTAAATATAATCAATTAATTCGGATTGAAGAAGAACTTGGAAATAAGGCAAGAATGAATAAAATCAACTAATGTTGAGATTAATAAAAAAAAATTATTTTTTATTAACATCAATTTTTTTAATATTTTATTTTATTTTTAATTTAGTTTCTGGAGAAAGAGGGCTTTTTTCATATTTTGAAAAAAAAGAACTTTTGTCTGACTTGAAAAAAGAAGAGACATTATTAATTAAGAAAATAGAGGATATAGATCACAAAAATTCTCTGTTAAGTACCAATCTAGATTTAGATTATGTGGAAATATTAATTAGAGAAAGATTTTTATTTGGTAAAAAAGGTGAGACAATTTATTTAATTAAAAAAGATGAAAAGTAGACATCCCGAAAAAGAAAATAAGCCGATAAACCCAATTAAAAAAAAACCAGATTGGATTAGATCAAAGCTTACTAATAGCAAAGAATTTTTTTTAACAAAAACAATAGTTAATAACAATAACCTGGTAACTGTTTGTCAGGAAGCAAACTGTCCAAATATTACTGAGTGTTGGAGCAAGAGACACGCAACTTTTATGATAATGGGCGATACTTGTACAAGAGCATGTTCTTTCTGTGATGTTAAAACTGGCGTTCCAGGAAATTTAGATCCATTGGAACCAGTTAAAATTGCAGAGGCTGTAAAAAAGTTAAATTTAAAACATGTTGTAATAACTTCAGTTGACAGAGATGATTTAGACGACGGAGGTTCTGAACATTTTTATAACGTGATTAATCAAACAAGAAAATCAAATGCAAATACAACTATAGAAGTATTAACACCAGATTTTTTAAGAAAAGGGGAAGCTTATAAAAAAGTTATTGAAGCTAAACCAGATGTTTTTAATCATAATATTGAAACTGTACCCAGTCTTTATTTAAAAGTAAGACCAGGATCTAGATATTTTGCATCCTTAGAACTTTTAAAAAATGCAAAGAAAATTGATAAAAATATTTTTACTAAATCTGGAATTATGGTCGGGTTAGGAGAAACAAGAGATGAAATATTGCAAGTTATGGATGATTTGAGAGCAGCTGATGTAGATTTTATAACTATCGGCCAGTACTTGCAGCCATCAACAAAACATTTTCCATTAGATAGATATTATACCCCAAAAGAATTTGATGACTTAGGAACTATAGCAAAAGCTAAGGGATTTTTATTAGTTTCCTCATCACCTTTAACAAGGTCTTCTTATCATGCTGATGAGGATTTTGCTAAGTTACAACAAAATAGAAAAAAAAGTAATTAATGCCTAAAGCATCAGTTACACGTCACATAGCACGTGATAAACAAACATTAATTGATTTTGTTTTAGATATTGAAAAGTACCCTGAGTTCATTCCATTTTGCATAGACTCAAAAGTTTATGAAACAAATGATGAGGGAAATGTAAAAAAAATAATTGCTGATCTGACCATTGGTAAAAGACCCTTTATAGATACTTATAAAAGTGATGTAAGATATGATAAAAAAAATGACTCTATTCATGTAACCAATATTGATGGCCCCTTAAAACATCTTGAAAATAATTGGAAATTTGTAGAAAAAGATAATTTAACAGAAGTTCAATTTGATGTTGACTTTGAAATTAAAAATAAGTTTTTGAATTTAATAATGGAAAAATCATTTCAATTTGGTTTAAACAAAATAGCTGATGCTTTTCAAAAAAGAGCTGAAAATCTTTAAGAAATAATTTTTGTAATTTTTTTCAATACCTCTCTTACAGTATTTTTTTGAATAATTGATCTGTTCCTAGATCCAAATTTATTCTCTAAAATTAATAAATATTTTCCTGTTTTAATCCCAATATAGACAAGACCAACTGGTTTTAATTTTGATCCTCCTCCGGGCCCAGCTATACCTGTAATTGATACATTAATTTTGCTTTTAGAAATTTTAGATAAATTCTTTACCATTTCCTCACAGCATTCTTTGCTTACAGCACCATATTTTTTAATAATATTTCTATTTACTTTTAAAATTTTGATTTTTGCTTCATTAGAGTAAGTAATTAAACCCATTTGAAAGTACTTAGATGAATTTGCTAGTTTAGTTAGATTGCTAGCCAACAAACCGCCTGTACAAGATTCAGCTACAGAAATTGTTAATTTTTTATCTATCAATTTTTTATGTATCTTTTTTAAATTCATCAAAATATGAAACTGACTAAATAGACTATAACCATTGAGTAAAGACCAGCCATTATATCATCCATAATTATACCAAAATAATTTTTATGATTTTTATCGAAATAGCTTACCGGAAATGGCTTTAAAATATCAAAAAATCTAAAAGATAATAAAGAAAAAATATAATAAAATTCAATAGCAATATTGATTTGATTGGTTTGATTTAAATAAAGCAGAAGTATCAAAGGCATCGATTGGCCCAAAACTTCATCAATTACAATTTGTCTAGGATCTTTATTTTCAAATTCACTCTCTGAGTCTTTGACTGCATAAAAAGAGTAAAAAAACAAAATAATAAAAAAAACTATTGAGAATTTTAAACTTGTATAGTCAAGAATTTCATAAGCTATATAAATAAAGATTGTTGTGACAATCGATGCAACAGTACCAGGCATTTTTGTTAAGTATCCGTACCCAAAAAAAGTTGAGATTAAAACATTAATTTTTTTCATTTTGATATCGAGCAAATTACTTCACAGGCAATTGCTTTTTCTTTTCCTATTAATCCAAGTTTTTCTGTCGTTTTACCTTTTAAATTAATTAAATCTTTATTTAAATCTAGAAGATTTGAAAGCGAATTTAATATTTTATCTCTGTATTTTGATATTTTTGGTTTTTCACATATCAAATTTATATCTAAATTATTGATATGATAATTATTTGAATTTAATAACTTTATAATTGGTTTTAGCATTTTTGGAGATCTAATGTTTTTAAACTTTCTACTGTTATCTGGAAAAAAAGTTCCAATATCCTTTTTTCTCATTGCTCCCAATATTGAGTCAATTATCGAATGAATAATTACATCACCATCAGAGTGTCCTTTTAACCCTGAGTGATAAGGTATCTTAATACCTCCTAAATAAAGTTTTTTACCTCTGATTAATCTATGAATATCAAACCCAATACCAAAGTAAGTTAATTTTTCCTTAATATCTTCTTTGAAAGTAATTTTAGTATTTAAATTTTCACCTTGAATGAATTTTACTTTAATATTGTTTTCAATAAATAATGTTGCTTCGTCTGTAACTATCTTTTTTTGCTTTATTGATAAATTATATAAATCTTTAAATTTAAAAGCCTGGGGGGTTTGAGTTAAAATTGAATTATCTCGATTTAAATTAAATATCAGATTCTTAATCTTATATTTTATTGAGTCTTTTGATTTAATTACAGGTATCACAGCCTTATGTTTTTTTAGTTTACCGATCAATTTTTTTAAAAGAAGTAAAGTAAAATTTGGTCTTGCTGCATCGTGTATAAGAACATTGGTAGGTTTGTATTTCTTAATAAACTTTAAAGCAATTAACGAGGAATCAGATCTTTCTTTCCCACCAATTATAATGGAGACATTTTTTGGAAATTTTTCTTTAATTTCATTTTTTTTGTTAACTACAATTATTATTTTTTTAAAAAGTTTTGACTTTAAAGCCTTATCAACAGAGTGTTGGAATAAAGGTTTGCCTTCATAAATATTGTATTGCTTGGGTTTTTTTGAATTAAACCTTTTGCTTTGTCCTGAAGCTAGTATTATAAAATAGTTACTCATATTTATAAAAATTTATACCCAAATGTCAGATTTTATTAAAAAAAATATTTATTTGATAATATTATTTATTATCACATTATCGATAGGTTTTTTAACGTTTTTAACTTTTATAGATAAAGGTTTTATTCAACTAACAGATAAAAATTTACAATATCTGCTGATACTAAATATTTTTTTACTAGCTGCTCTTTTTGTTTTTATTTTTTTTGAAATTAGAAGGGCAATAAGAACAGATGTTGATAAAGATGGTTTAAAATCTAATAAAAAATACATCACTGTTTTTGCTCTTTTCACTTTAATACCTTCAGTTTTAATTTCTATTTTTTCATTATTTTTATTTTCTTTTGCCTTAGAAAAATATTTTGACAAAAAGGTTACCACAGTTGTTAATAATTCTTATGAACTTGCTAGAAACTATGTTGAAGAAATTAGAAACAAAATTCAATCCGATATTGTCCTAATTGCTTTTGATACCAATAAAAGTAAAAATTTTCTAAATGATAATCCTAATGAATACAAAAGATTCTTAGATACGCAGAAATTAATCAGAGGTGTTGATGAAATACATATTATAAATGTTGATAAAGAACTACTGTTTACATCTCTTAAAGATAATCAGCCATATACACCACCTGTTGATAGAGCATTAGCATTAGTGCTTGATGATGATAGACCATTGAAAATAATTAATGCTCCTGAAAATATGTCAGCAGCAATAATGAGATTACAAAATTTTGATAATAGATTTTTGTATGTTGTAAAATATCTTGATAAAGATATTTCAAGATACTTAAACGAGTCACAAGAAGCCATTAATTTTTATTACACAGTTGAAGAAAAGAGTACAGGCATTAAAATTTCTTTTGCAATTATTTATGTTATTGTTGTTAGTGTATTGTTGTTTGTATCTATATCTATAGCTATACGATTTTCTTCTAGATTTTTTAGATCTATTAATAATTTAATTAATGCTTCTGTCTCAATTGGAGAAGGAAAATTTGATACAAAAGTTCCAGAAGTAAAAACTGACAAAGATTTAGAAATATTAAACAAAAATTTTAACTTAATGATCGATAGACTTAGAAATCAACAAGAAAAATTAATTATTAATGAAAGACATGAAGCATGGAGTAACTTAGCAAGAAAATTAGCACACGAAATTAAGAACCCATTAACTCCAATTCAGTTGACAATAGACAGAATGAAATCAAAATATTCTAATCAAGTCAATGAAGACGATAAAAAAAATTTTGATGAAAATCTAAAGATAATAAATAATCAAATTAAACAAATAGGAAATTTAGTTAATGAGTTTTCTGATTTTGCCCGAATGCCAAAACCTATTTTAAAAGAAAATAATTTAATTCAAATTATTCAAGAGAATATCAAATTATTAAATGAACTGGATAATTCGATTAATATTTCTATCAACAGCAATAAAAAAGAAATTTTTTTAAATAGTGATAAAGAACAACTTGCAAGAGTTTTCTTTAACTTAATTAAAAATTCTATCGAAAGTATCCAACAAAGAGCAGAAAATGACAGTAATTTAGAGAAAAAAATCACGATTGAAGTTAATGAAGAAAATAACCATATAACAATTAATTTAATTGATAATGGTATCGGTTTTGGAATATTTGCAGCAAATATTAAAGATATTTTAAATCCATACTTTACTACTAAAAAAAATGGAACTGGATTGGGTCTTTCAATAGTAAGTAAAATTATAAACGACCATAATGGAAAAATTGAATTTATACCTTTAGACGAGGGTGCAAAAATTAAAATAGATTTTATTAAATAGAATGAGTTCTGAAATTTTAATTGTAGATGATAACGCCGATATAAGGAATATCATTAATGAGTTAATTTTGGATGCTGGTTATAAAACAAGACTTGCTGCTAATTACAATCAAGCATTATCCGAAATAGATAAAAAACTTCCAGATGTTGCGATACTTGATGTTAAATTGGATAAAGGTGATAATGATGGAATAGAATTGTTGTCACATATTAAATCAAAAGATAAAGATGTGCCTGTTATTATAATTTCAGGTCACGCTAACATTGAAATGGCAGTAAAATCCCTTCATGAAGGTGCTTTTGAATTTATTGAAAAACCTTTTGATCAAGAGAGATTACTTAATTTTGTTAGAAGAGCAGTTGAGAACTACAATCTTAAAAAACAAAATAAAGAATATGAAACAAAGTTGTTTTCATCATATGAATTAATTGGAAATAGTAAAAATATTTTAAATATCAATGATCAAATTAACAAAATTTCTATTACAGAAAGTAGAGTATTTATTAATGGTCCTTCAGGATCTGGAAAAGAATTAATTGCAAGAAAAATTCATAAATTATCAAAAAGAAATAAAAATCCTTTTGTAGTTTTGAATGGAGCTTTATTAGATTCAAATAAATATGAACTTGAATTATTTGGAGAAGAAAAAGACAACGGCTCTATATCTTATGGAGCGTTAGAAAAAGCCAATAAAGGTACTTTATTGATAGATCAAGTTTCAGAAATACCTTTGGATATACAGTCAAAAATTTTGAGAGTTTTAACAGATCAAAAGTTTAAAAGAGTTAATGGTTCAAATGATGTCACTGTAAATGTTAGACTAATATGCTCCTCTAGTAAGGATTTGAAGAAAGAAATTGAAATAGGAAATTTTAGAGAAGATTTATTTCATAGACTTAATGTTTTTGAAATAAATGTTGAACCATTGAGTCAACGTATTTCAGATATTCCACTTTTGATTAAATATTTTTCAAAAAAAATATCTGAAAATTACAATATTAAAGAATTAGAAATAGATGAAGACAATACTTATATCCTAAATCATGATTGGCACGGTAATGTAAGAGAATTAAGAAATTTAATTGAACGAATTGCAATTTTACAACCTGATACAAAGGAAAAAATTTCAAATATAATAAAAGAATCTTTAAAAAATATTAATTTCAATGAACAATTAGCTGAAAATAGCCTATCTGTGCCATTAAAAGAGGCTAGAGAAAAATTTGAAAAGGAGTATTTAACTATTCAATTGAAAAAATTTAATGGAAATATTTCAAAAACAGCTAATTTTGTTGGAATGGAAAGAAGTGCCTTACATAGAAAGTTAAAAGGCTTAGGAATTAAAGAATTTAATTAAATGAACATAATCATTTGTGGTGCAGGTAGAGTAGGCTTTACTATTGCTAAACAGCTTAGTGAACAAGGTCACTCTATTACTGTAATAGATCCTTCTAGCGAAGATATTCAAAAGATTGACGATGCACTTGATGTAAAAGCTATTGTTGGAAAAGGCAGCTATCCATCAATACTTGAAAAAGCAAATGCTCAAGAAGCAGACATGATTATTGCTGTAACTCGAAACGACGAAATTAATATGGTCATATGCCAAATTGCATTTTCTATTTTTAAAATACCAAAAAAGATTGCAAGAATAAGATCTCAGGATTATTTAAATCCCAAGTTTACAACAGTTTATAATAAAGAAAACTTACCAATAGATGTTATTATTTCACCTGAAATTGAAATTGCAAAATCTATTCAAAGAAAATTAGAAGCTCCTGGTGCTTTGGACAGTGTACCTTTTGCAGAAAATAAAATCAGATTACTAGAAATATTGATTAATGAAAATTGTAATTTGATCAATATTAAATTAAGCGATCTCACAAAAAAATACCCCAATCTCAAAGCAAATGTAATAGGTGTAATACGAGAGGATAAGTTTTTTATTCCAAAAAAAACTGATGAAATAAAGATAAATGATAAAATTTATGTAATTATAAACTCAACCCAAATGTCTGAAACATTAGAAGCATTTGGTCATACCGAAAAAGTGTCTAAAAAAATTCTTATAGTTGGTGGAGGTAATATTGGTTTTAATTTAGCTAAAAATATTGAAGAAAATTTAGATGCTGCAAGAGTAAAAATTATTGAAAAAAATAAAGATAGGGCTGAATTTCTTGCAAGTGAACTAAATAATACAATAGTAATAAATGGTGATGCTCTAGATGAAGAAGTTTTGTCAGAAGCAAATTTAGAAGAAGCAGAGACTGTTTTAGCTCTCACAAACGACGATGAAGATAATTTAATGGTGAGTGTTTTAGTTGAAAAATTCGCAAAAGATGAAAAAGAAATTGATGATAAACGAACAATGGCCTTAATTAATAAACCAAACTATTCATTATTACAGAATTCACTTAAAATTGATGATTTGATTGATCCTAGAATGAATACTGTATCAAGTATTTTAAAACATATTCACAAAGGTACTATTGAAACAGCTTATACAATAATGAATGGCGAATATGAGGTAATAGAAGCTGAGATTATTGAAACATCTGAATTAATCAATAAAGAATTAAAAAATTCAAATCTTCCTGAAGAAATTAGAATAGGTGCTGTACTTAGAGATGATAAAGTAATTATACCTAGATCAGACTTAGTATTTCAAAAAGATGATAAAGTTGTTTTTTTAGCCAAAAAAGACTCAATCTCTGTTGTTGAAAATATTTTTAGAATTAGCTCAATTTAATTAAATGCCAAAACTTCGGATAAAATATTTAAGTTTTTTCTTTCTATTGATTTCAGTTTTTTCATTTTTAAATATTATTTACTCTTATTATTTCAATTTATACTTAAACTTAAATACATATTACTTTAGCTTCGTAATTTCTGCTTTAGTTGGTTTTTTGTCTTACAAAATTGATAACTCAGAAAAAAAACCTACAATATTTGAAAAAATACTAACTGTGCTTTTGGGATATTTTATTATGCCATTGGTATTATCTATTCCATTTTATTTTAGTATTTACAACTTAACTTTTTTAAATGCTTTATTTGAAGCAGTTTCTGGTTTTACTTCAACTGGTTTTACAATCTTTGAAAACATAAAACATATTGATCAAGGATTAATAATTTGGAGATCATCAATTCAATGGGTAGGTGGATTATACTTTTTATTTTCTATAATTTTTTTGATTGATATTTATGATGAAAATTTAAAAAAATCTCTCACAAATTTTTTATCATTTAATACAACTGAAATTTTAAAACAGACAATTAAAATATTTATTTTATATTTAAGCTTAACTTTAGTTATTTTTATAATTCTTAATATATTTGGAATAAGATCGTTTAATTCATTAAATCTAGCAATGACTATAATTTCGTCAGGTGGGTTCTTACCTGTGAATGATCTTTCAAATATACTTATCCAAAATTCACAGATAATAATTTTTTCCTTATTAATGCTAGTTTCTTTTTTTAGTATTTTCTTTGTATATAATTTAATATTTTTAAGAAAAAATATCAATTTTTTCCATGAGGATATTCATTTATTTTTATACTTTGTAATAACAGTTGGAATATTTTTTATTTTTTTTAGTTACGATAATACTTTTTCAAATAGTTTTTTATCTTTAGTAAGTAGTATTTCCAACATTGGAATTTCATTAAATCTGGAACAAACTAATCTTCAATTTTTGTATTTGCTTTTGGTTATAATTGGAGGTTCATTTATTTCAACAAGCTCGGGGTTAAGATTTTTGAAAATTTACTCATTAACAAAATATTCATTAAATCAAATACTTTCATTTAGTAGACCAAAAAACGTATTTATGAATAAGCTAGTATTTTCTAAAATTAATTTTGCAACCCAAGATATAAATAAATATTTTCTTACAATTGTTATTTTTATAATTTCACTTTTTTCGTTAACAATTTTTTTATCTTTGAGTGATATAAATTTTGAATATTCATTTAAACTGGCAGTATTGACATTAATGAATACAGTAAATTCCTCAGCATATGGAATAAGTGATTTTGATTTTCAAAATTTGCATTTTATTACTAAATATATTCTTATTTTCTTTATGATTATTGGTCGAATTGAATTGTTATCTTTATTATTGATAGCTAAAAAATTTCTGTTTAAATATTAAATTTGTAATATATATGTAACTCAAATATTGCGCCCTTAGCTCAGCTGGATAGAGCATCGGTTTTCTAAACCGAGGGTCGTAGGTTCGAATCCTTCAGGGCGCGCCATTCCTTTGTCTTTTGACCATAATTTCCTCTTGAAGTAGTTTTTCTAAAATGGTTTAATCCAGCGAATTCAAAACTAAGTTTTGAATTATTTGTTAACAAATAAAAATAACTAAAAAGGAAGAATAATGTTTAAATACTTAAAACAATTAACTTCTTTAGTAGCAATGGTTGCTGTGTTGTTTACTTTTACAACAGAAACTATGGCTGCTAAAAAATCAAAAACACTTAAAAACACTCAAAAGAAGGGTTTTGTAAGATGTGGAGTATCTCAAGGTCTTCCAGGATTTTCTAATGCTGATGCTGCAGGAAATTGGACTGGTATCGATGTTGATGTATGTAGAGCGGTAGCTGCTGCAGTACTAGGTGATGCAAACAAAGTTAAGTTTACACCATTAAGTGCTAAAGAAAGATTTACAGCTTTAACTTCTGGTGAGATTGATATCTTATCAAGAAACACAACTTGGACTCTTTCTAGAGATGCTGATATCGGACTTACTTTCGTTGGAGTAAACTTCTACGATGGTCAAGGTTTCATGGTTAGAAAAAGTTCTGGAATTACTTCAACAAGCCAATTCAAAGATGGTATCTCAGCTTGTACAAACATTGGTACAACAACTGAGTTGAACATGAGAGACTTCTTTAACTCTAAAGGAATTTCTTATGAACCAGTTGCTTTCGAAAAAGCTGACGAAGTTGTAGCTGCTTATGATGCTGGTAGATGTGATACTTACACTACTGATAAATCAGGTCTTGCTGCACAAAGAACTAAAATGACTAACCCAGATGATCACATTGTATTACCTGAAACTGTTTCTAAAGAGCCTTTAGGACCAGTTGTTAGACAAGGTGACTCAGTATGGGAAGATATCGTTAGATGGTCTTTAAATGCTATGATCGAAGCTGAGGAGTATGGAATTACTTCAGCTAATGCAGATTCTATGAAAACTTCAGACAATCCAGCTGTTAAAAGATTAGTTGGTGCTGAAGGTGAATTAGGTGCTGCTTTTGGTCTAGATAATGAGTGGAGCTTAAGAATTATCAAGCAAGTTGGTAACTATGGTGAAAGCTACAAAAGAAATATAGCTGACACTGGAATTTTACCAGACAGAGGTCCAAATGAATTATGGACTAAAGGTGGAATTCTTTACGTACCACCTGCAAGATAATTGCATATTTAACTAATTAAAAAGGGCTAGATTTTTCTAGCCCTTTTTTTTATAAGCTCTTAAATGAACTTCAAATTACAAAAAATAGTTCCCCAGTTAGTTACGGTTTTAGCAGTCATACTAGTTTTTGGTTTCTTTAGTTATAACGCCCAAGTCAATATGGAAAATAGAGGTATTGATTTTGGATATGGTTTTTTATCTCAAGAATCATCATTTGATGTTCAATTTTCTTTAATTGAATATGACGGATCACATTCTTATTTTAGAGCTTACTTAGTTGGATTATTAAATACTATTTTAGTTTCTGTTATTGGAATAATATTTGCAACTATTCTTGGAGTTATAGTTGGTGTTGCAAGACTTTCACCAAACTATCTTATTAATAAATTTGCAGCATTCTATGTGGAATTTTTCAGAAATATTCCATTACTTTTACAAATATTTTTTTGGTATTTTGCTGCTTTAAGAGCATTGCCATTACCTCAAGATGCTGATGCAATGTTTGGTGTCTTCTTTTTAACAATCAAAGGCTTTTATGTTCCAGCTTTTGTTTGGGAAAACTTTAATGTTTTCTTTTATTCAATAGTTGCAGCAATAATTGCTATTGTAGTTATAAGAATTCATGCAAGAAAAGTTCAAGAAAACGAAGGTAAACAGTTACCAGTTTTATGGATATCTATAGGATTAATTTTTATATTACCTTTATTAAGTTTTGTTATTGGCGGGGTAAGTCTCTCGTTTGAAATTCCAAAATTAAAACAACTTGCAACTACATCATTTATTTACGAAGGTGGTGTAAGTTTACCTCCTGAATTAATAGCATTAACTTTATCTTTAGCATTATATACAGCAACTTTTATTGCAGAGTGTGTTAGAGCTGGAATTCAAGGAGTTGGAAAGGGCCAAAAAGAGGCTGCTGCATCGATTGGTTTAAATCCAAATCAAGTTTTAAAATTAGTAGTAATGCCTCAAGCTTTAAGAATTATAATACCACCAACTACAAACCAATATTTAAATTTAACTAAAAATTCATCATTAGCTGCCGCAATTGCTTATCCAGATTTAGTTTTAGTATTTGCAGGTACTGCATTAATGCAAACAGGAAAGGCAATTGAGATCGTTTCTATTACTATGCTTACTTACTTAAGTTTAAGTATCTCAATTTCTATACTAATGAATTGGTACAATAAAAGAATTGCTATTAAGGAAAAATAAATGTCAAAAATAAACTTTTTAAGACCTGATAAAAATAATTTGAATACGTTTTTGTATTTAGGTTCTTTGTTATTTTTTATTAGTGTTTTAGATGTATTTTTGAATTCATTTTTTAATGTTAACATAACAGGATTCCTACCAACGTTGTTAAGTTTTGTTGTTCCTTTAGTGATTGGATTTATAGGTCTTCACTTTATTAGAATTGAGCATAGTGGTTACAAATTTTTAGATAGTCTAAACAAAAATATCAATACCAATGGTTTTAATGCTGTTCTTTCATTATTAATTATTTTTGTAATAATCAAAGCAACGCCACCAATTCTAAGTTGGTTTTTTGTTGATGCTAGTTTTGCAGGAGATAGTAAAGATGTTTGTTCAGGAACAGGTGCATGTTGGACATATATCAAAGTTTGGTTCAATAGATTTATGTATGGAATGTATCCAAATTCTGAGCAGTGGAGAATAAATTTATCTTTTATTTCTTTAGCATTACTTGGTTCTGTTGGTTATTTTGCAACAGAGAAATTTAAAAAGTATTTAACTTTATACTATGTAGTTATTTATCCTTTTATTGCATTTTTGTTTATATTCTTTTTTATATCTGGTGGACCTGTATTTTTCGATTTTTCTTACGGAATAATTGCTGCAGTTATTTCAGTCATTCTTGGATTTTTTATTCCAAGTAGATTTAAGTTTTACTATTTTTTAATTGTTCCATTAACTATTTATATAGCTCTGAAATACTTTGTTTTTTATGAAGAGTTAATTGAACTAGGTAAACTTGACGGGTTAAATTGGGTTGAAACAGGAGCGTGGGGTGGATTGTCTCTAACATTTATTATCTCGTTCTTCTGCTTAATCTTCTGTTTTCCTATAGGAATGGCTTTTGCTTTGGGAAGAAGATCAGATTTACCTTTGATTAGATATATATCTGTAGGATTTATTGAGTTTTGGAGAGGTGTGCCTCTAATTACAGTTCTTTTTATGTCTGCTGTAATGTTTCCAATGTTTTTACCGGAAGACTTTTTCATAGATAAATTAGTTAGAGCCATTATTGCAATTTCATTATTTGAAGCTGCATATGTTGCGGAAGTAATAAGAGGGGGCTTACAAGCTTTACCAAGGGGCCAATACGAGGCAGCAAAATCATTAGGTATGGGATATTGGAAGATGCATATATTTGTAATTTTACCTCAAGCACTTAAATTAGTAATTCCAGGTATTGCTAATACTTTTTTAGCATTAGTAAAAGATACACCTTTAATATTTGTTGTTGGTTTATTAGAGATCGTTGGAATGTTAAATTTAGCAAAAACTAATCCAGAATGGTTAGGATTTGCAATGGAAGGCTATGTATTTGCAGCAATAATTTTCTGGATTATTTGTTATGCAATGAGTAAGTATAGCTATAATCTAGAACAAAAATATAAAACAGAGCGATAATTATGTCTGAAAGTATTATTCAAATTAAAAATGTTAATAAGTGGTTTGGAGATTTCCAAGTATTAAAAGACATAAATTTAGAAGTTAAACCAAAAGAAAAAATTGTAGTTTGTGGACCATCTGGTTCTGGTAAATCAACCTTAATTAGATGCATAAACAGATTAGAAGAGCATCAGCAAGGAGATATTATTGTTGATGGTAATACATTAACTGAAGATACAAAAAATATTGAACAAATTAGAGCTGAAGTTGGAATGGTATTCCAGCAATTTAACTTATTCCCACATTTATCTATTGTAGATAACTGCACACTTGCTCCAATTTGGGTAAAAAAAATGCCTAAAAAAGAAGCTGAAGAATTAGCACTAAAACATTTAGAAAGAGTTCAAATTCTTGACCAAGCTCAAAAATTTCCAGGTCAATTATCTGGTGGACAGCAACAAAGGGTCGCAATCGCTAGAGCACTATGCATGGAGCCAAAAATTATGTTATTTGACGAACCAACATCAGCCCTTGACCCTGAAATGATTAAGGAAGTTCTTGATGTGATGGTTGATTTAGCTAATCAAGGTATGACAATGATCGTGGTTACTCACGAGATGGGATTTGCCAAAGAAGTTGCAGATAAAATGATCTTTATGGACGAAGGTATGATAGTAGAAAAAGCTGACACAAAAGAGTTTTTTGCTAATCCAAAGAGTGATCGTACTAAGCTTTTCTTAAGTCAAATTTTGTAAAGTTTTTTATATACTTCAATCTCAACAATTACTTGACAGGTTTTTAGTTTTTAAGGTTTTTCTATTAAAATAAATAAATTTTTCTATTGCAGTAGTTGAAATAAATTTGTTCAATAGACTTTTAAAATTTAATTAAGAGGGGTCTTAATGGAAGATAATTTCAACAAACACTTAGGGAACAAACTTAAGTTAAGAAGATTGGCTTTAGGTTTAACCCAAACAAAAGTAGCAAAAGCAATTAACGTAACATTTCAACAAATTCAAAAATATGAAAAAGGAACCAATGGAGTAAGTTCAATTAGGTTACTTCAACTTTCAAATTATTTAAAAGTACCAATAAATTATTTCTTCGAAGATTTTTCAGAATATTTAGTTAATTTAGAAAAATCACAAGAAGGACATATGAATGTTAATTATAATTTTTTAGCAAAAGTTTATTCAGAACTTAATGCTGATCAAAAATTAAAATTTAACAAAACATTACAAATTTTAGGATCAAATATTTCTAAAGCAGTTTAGTCATAACCAATTAGGACCCCTTTGGTTAATTACTTATTCTTAATATTTTTAGATTAATCTTTTTTTTGGCTCCTCGGGCAGGACTCGAACCTGCGACCAATTGATTAACAGTCAACTGCTCTACCAACTGAGCTACCGAGGAATGTAAAAATCACAACTTACTTTTTTTTAAAACTAAAACAAGATTTTTTTTGGAGGCAACGCCCGGAATCGAACCGGGATACAAGGATTTGCAATCCTCTGCGTAACCATTCCGCCACGTTGCCATCTTGTTTTAGACGAATAGCTTCAGGCCTTTTTATATTAAATTTTTTATATTAGTCTATTAAATAACGATCCAAATTGATTATTGTTAAATAAGATTATTAAATTATAAACTTTAAAATCAATGAGTAACGATAAATATATCCATTCTGAAGTTGAAAATAAGATTTATTCATATTGGGAAAAAAACGAATTATTTAAACCAAAAGAAAATTCTAAAAAATTTTCAATAGTAATTCCTCCACCCAATGTAACTGGAAGTCTTCATATGGGTCATGCATTAAATAATTCTATTCAGGATTTATTAATTCGTTATCACCGGATGAATAATTATGAAACTTTATGGCAACCAGGAACTGACCATGCTGGTATTGCAACACAAGCTTTAGTAGAGAAAAAACTAACCTCAGAAAAGATAGATAAGAATGAGATTGGTAGAGATAAATTTATTGAAAAGGTTTGGGAGTGGAAAGAGCAATATGGCGACATAATAATCAATCAATTAAAAAAACTTGGTTGTTCTTGTGATTGGTCAAGAAATGCATTCACAATGGATGATAATTTATCCAAATCAGTCATCAAAGTTTTTGTAGAACTTTATAATAAAGGTTTAATTTACAAAGATAAGAAGTTAGTAAACTGGGATACTGTTCTTAAGACAGCTATTTCAGATTTAGAGGTAGATCAAAGAGAAGTAAATTCAAAAATTTACTATATTAAATATCCTATAGATGGAACTAGTGAATTTATAACTATAGCAACCACAAGACCTGAAACAATGCTAGGTGACACTGCTATAGCTGTAAATCCTAAAGACGATCGGTTTAAATCTTTCGTTGGTAAAACAGTAACAATTCCAATTGTTGGTAGAAAAATAAAAATTATAGAAGATGATTATGCTGATCCTGAACAGGGTACAGGTGCATTAAAAATAACCCCTGCACATGACTTTAATGATTATGATGTCGGTCAAAGAAACAATCTTGAAATTATAAATATTTTTACTGAAGAAGGTAAGATAAATGAAAATGCTCCTAAGCATTACGTAGGTCTTGATAGATTTGAAGCTAGAAAAAGAATTTTAAAGGAACTTAAAGAAAAAGAATTTTTTGTGAAAGAAGAAAATATTAAAAATAAAGTTCCATATGGTGATAGATCTAATTCTATAATTGAACCTTTTCTTACAGAACAATGGTTTGCTGATGCTAGTAAACTGTCTGTTAAAGCTAAAGAAGTTGTTAATTCAAAAAAAACAAATTTCTTTCCTGAAAATTGGTCTAAGACATATTTTCAATGGATGAACAATATTGAACCTTGGTGTATTTCCAGGCAATTGTGGTGGGGGCATCAAATACCTGCATGGTACGGACCAGATAATAAAATTTTTGTTGCTATAAATGAACAAGAAGCAAAATCTCAAGCAAAAGAATTTTATAAAAAAGAAGTAGAACTAAATAGAGATCCTGATGTTTTGGATACTTGGTTTTCATCTGGTTTATGGCCTTTTGCTACTTTGGGGTGGCCAGAAGAAGATGATTATTTAAAGAAATTTTATCCAACTTCAGTATTGGTAACTGGTTTTGATATTATCTTTTTCTGGGTTGCAAGAATGATTATGTTTGGAACAGAATTTTTAGATAAAGAACCGTTTAAAGATATATATGTTCATGCACTTGTAAGAGATGAAAAAGGACAGAAAATGTCTAAATCAAAAGGAAACGTAATTGACCCTCTAGATTTAATTGAAAAATATAGTGCTGATGCGTTGAGATTTACTTTACTATCAATGGCTTCACCTGGGACAGATGTAAAATTATCGGAAGATAGAGTTAAAGGTTATAGAAATTTTCTAAATAAATTGTGGAATGCTAACAACTTTTTAATAACAAATGAATGCGATTTTAAAGATATTGATGATCTGCCTAATTTAAACGTAAATATTAATAAATGGATATATTCAGAGTTAATAGAAGCAAAGAATAAAATTCAAAAAAATCTTGAAGATTATAGATTTGATGAAGCTGCAAAAAATGCATATCAGTTTGCTTGGCATTCATATTGTGATTGGTATCTAGAGTTATCTAAAACTATTCTTTTTTCAGATGATAATGATGCAAAAGCAGAAGTTAAAAAAGTATCATCTTATGTATTTAAACAAATATTAATCTTACTTCATCCATTTATTCCGTTTGTAACCGAGGAAATATGGCTTAAAGACCAATTTGATAAAAATAGTACTGATTATTTGATGCATAAAAATTGGGTAACAGGAGAAGTTAATAAAGATAATAGTACTGAGCAGGTAGAAAATATCATTAATATAATTTCAGAACTTAGATCCTTTAAAAATGAGCTAAATGTTAGCCCAGGATCATTTATTGACGTTTCAGTTAAAGGTATAAATGATAATCAAAAAGAATTTATCAAGAAAAATGAAGTTATCTTAAAAAAACTTGGAAGAATAAACAACATACTTGATAGTGATTTAGAAAAACCTGCTGCAACAATGGTTGTTTCAGGTGACTTATTCAAAATTTATTTTGATAAAGATGTAGATTTAAAATTAATCAAAGAAAACTTAACAAATAAACAAAGTAAATTAGAACAAGAAATGAATAAAATTTCTCAAAGATTAGAGAATAAAAGTTTTGTAGATCGTGCTCCAAAAGAGATTGTTGAACAAGAAAAAACTAATTATAATAATTTAAAGAATGATATTGAAAAAATATCAGTAACAATAAAGGGTATATAATGGTAAAATTTAATAAAAAGAAACTTCCAAGTAGACATACATCATTAGGACCAGATAGAGCACCGCATAGATCTTTTTACTATGCAATGGGTGAAACTGAAAAAGATGTAGCAAAACCCTTTGTTGGAGTAGTTTCAACTTGGAATGAAGCAGCACCTTGCAACATTGCTTTAATGAGACAAGCACAATCAGTTAAAAAAGGTGTTAGAGCTAATGGTGGAACACCAAGAGAGTTTTGTACAATTACAGTTACTGATGGAATTGCAATGGGACACGAAGGGATGAAATCTTCATTAATATCAAGAGAGGTTATTGCAGACTCGGCTGAACTTACTGTTAGAGGACATTGTTATGATGCATTAGTTGGTATTGCTGGTTGTGATAAATCTTTACCTGGTTTAATGATGTCAATGGTTAGACTTAATGTACCAAGTGTATTTATTTATGGAGGATCCATTCTTCCAGGTACTTACAAAGGAAAAGATGTAACTGTGGTAGATGTATTTGAAGCAGTTGGAAAACATTCATCTGGTCAAATGTCAGCAGCTGAACTTAGAAAATTAGAATTAGTTGCTTGTCCAAGTGCTGGTGCTTGTGGTGGTCAGTTTACTGCTAACACAATGGCATGTGTTTCAGAAGCAATTGGTTTAGCATTACCTTATTCAGCAGGAACACCTGCTCCTTATGAAGAAAGAGATAAGTATGCAAAAGAAAGTGGTAAAATGGTTATGAACCTTTTACAGAAAAAAATTAAACCAAGAGATATTGTAACAAGAAAAGCTTTAGAAAATGCTGCAACAGTTGTTGCTGCAACAGGGGGATCAACTAATGCTGGTCTTCATTTACCAGCTATTGCTAATGAAGCAGGTATTAAATTTGATTTAATGGATGTTGCAAAAATATTTAAAAGAACACCTTATCTTGCTGATTTAAAACCAGGTGGAAAATATGTTGCAAAAGATATGTGGTTAGCAGGTGGTGTTCCAATGTTATTAAAAACTTTATATGAAGGTGGATACATTCATGGAGACTGTATGACTGTTACAGGTAAAACCATGAAAGATAATTTAAAAAATGTTAAGTTTAATCCTAAACAAAAAGTAATGAGATCTTACAAAGATCCATTATCACCAACAGGTGGTGTTGTTGGGTTAAAAGGAAACTTAGCTCCAGAAGGAGCAATAGTTAAAGTTGCAGGACTTAAAAAATTACAATTTACTGGAAAAGCAAGATGCTTTGATAATGAAGAAAGCGCTATGAAAGCTGTTCAAAGTAGAAAGTATAATGATGGTGATGTAATTATTATACGATACGAAGGACCAGTTGGAGGTCCAGGTATGAGAGAAATGTTATCTACAACTGGGGCAATTTACGGCCAGGGAAAAGGGGAGAAAGTAGCCCTTATAACTGATGGAAGGTTCTCTGGTGCTACAAGAGGTTTTTGTGTGGGTCACGTAGGCCCTGAGGCCGCTCTAGGGGGTCCTATAGGTCTATTAAAGAATGGAGACATCATTGATATTGATGCCAAAAAAGGAACTATCAATGTAAGACTTTCTAAAAAGGAATTAGCTTCAAGAAGAAGAAAATGGAAAGCTAAAAAATCTGACTTTGGATCTGGTACTTTATGGAAATATGCTCAAACAGTTGGACCAGCATATTTAGGTGCTCCTACTCATCCAGGTAAGAAAAAGGAAGTTAAAGATTACTCCGAGATTTAATGAAAATAAGACCAGTTATTTTATGTGGTGGTGCTGGTACCCGTCTTTGGCCTAATTCCAAAAATCATCAAGCTAAACAGTTTATTGATTTTGGAAATTGGACTTTACTTGGAAAAACCTTAGAGAGAACAAAAGCATCCATTTACGATACACCTATTATAAGTACAAACAAAAAATATCTAAGTAAAGTTAAACAACATTTAAGAAAAAATAAAATCAATAAATATAAAATTGTTGTAGAGCCAGCAAAAAGAAACACAGCTCCAGCTATCTTAAGCACAGCTTTAATAAAAGATATTCCTGATAATCAGCCACTAATGTTTTTCACAGCTGATCATTTGATTGAGAAGATGAATATATTTAATAAGGCCATCAATAAAAATAAGTCCAATCTTAATGAAAATAATATTTTTGTATTTGGCATCAAACCAAAATCCCCGACAAGTGATTACGGTTATTTCTTAACTAAAAAAATTAAAGGTAACATTAATAAAGTAACTAGATTTATTGAAAAACCTAAAGAAGCAAAAGCAAAAGAAATCATTCGAAAAAATGGATATTGGAACTCAGGAATGTTTTATCTTAGAAAAGATTCAATCATTAATAACTTTAAAAAATACAGTCCAACTATATATAGAAATTGTGTAACGTCGGTTAATAAGGCAAAATATAAATCAAATACTTATCATTTAAATAAATCTTCATTTATAAAAGCAACTGCTAAATCTTTTGATTATGCAATCCTTGAAAAAACCAAAGAAATTAATGCAATCAAATTAGATATACCTTGGTCAGATCTTGGAAGTTGGAAAGAGATTTTAAAAATGTATGAAAAAAATAAAAACAATTACATTAAGAAGAAAAATGTTTATTACAGACCATGGGGTAGATACACAAACCTATTCGAAGGCAAAGAATTTTTAATTAAAGAACTTTATGTAAAACCAAAAGGCATTTTAAGTTTGCAAAAACATCATCACCGTGCTGAACATTGGTTGGTTACTCAAGGAAATGCTAAAATAACTCTAAACAAAGAGACAATTATTAAAAAACCTGGTGAGCATATATTTATACCACTAGAAGCTATTCATAGAGTTCAAAACCCTGGACAAAAACCAGTTAAAATTATGGAAGCTCAAGTTGGATCAATATTAAAGGAAACTGATATTGTAAGATTTCAAGATTTGTACGGAAGAGTTTCGAAAAAGTAATAATCTTGTAATAATTAGTTTATATTTTTGAAATATTTCAATTCTAAAAGTTTAGAACAAAATTTTAATAAGTTTCTAAATTATTCTTACCTCTTAATTTTAAAATTTTGTGAGTTAATCACTTTCCTCTTCTTAGAATTTAAGAAGAGGAAAGACGAATTGAACTTTAATTATTTACTGATGCTTGATTTTGATTAGTTTTTTTTTTAGCTAGTTTTTTAGCTTTTTTCTCAGCAATTTTTTTCTCTACACTTGCAACTTTTACACTGATCTTATCTAGTTTTTTTTCTTTTAAACTAATTTTATTTTTTAATTTATGAATTGATTTGCTTAATTTTTGTTTTTTCTTTTCAAAGTTTTTTAGTTTTTTTTTCATATCAACTCCTAATTATATTTAAATTGATTAAATTATTGCAAACTTTCAAAATGAAGTAAATAATAATTTCAGGCTGCTTTTAGTAAATTAAATTTTCTTTTAGAAGATTTGATAACTATATCTTTAAGCGAGCCAAAATTATCGCCATCTATTTGTATGGGTATGCTTTTATTAAAAGTTTTAAGTTTAACTTTGTTTGTATTTTTTGTGATTACTGAGGTTGATTTATTAAGATTGCCATTAAAAATAATTAAAAAAATATAGTATAAAAGTTTCATTCTACTTAAATCTTTAAAGATATATGTTGTAAATTTTTCTTCAAAAATATTTGTATCTGTTATTTTATGGTGTCCCGCATAATATCTACTATTCGAACATAATACCCAATCTGCTAACAATTCATCGTTATCAATATTTACTTTAATCTTAGTATTTTTCATAAAAATAAATTTTTCTAATCCTTTAATTCCAAATATTACTTTTCCTAATATTTTTTTAATTTTAGAATTTATAGATTGAACAATTTGAGCATCCCAACCTATGCCAGCCATGAGAATAAAATAATTGTCATTAATTTTAACAAGATTAGTTTTTTCTAAGTTATCCGACGTTAATGTTTGTAAAATTTTGTTTATATTTTTAGACATTCCAAGTTCTGCTTGTAAAATGTTTGCTGTACCAGCTGGTACATATCCAATTGCAAAATTTTCTTTTGGTTGAAAATTATTTTTGATTAGTTGATTGATGGCAAAACACACAGAGCCATCACCTCCAGCAACTACTAATCTATCGTAATCTTGCTTTACGATTTGTTTAAATAAATCTTCAGCTTCTTTTTCAGTAATGGTTTCAAAGAGATCAACATGATGAGATAATTTTAACTTGCTGCAAATTTTTTTTATAAAATTGGATTTTCTTCCTGAAGAAGCTTTTTTATTATAAATAAAGCAAAATTTCATTTTATTTCGTTATTTTTATTTTAATAAATCTTTAACATTACTATGGCACAACAATATCAATGATTCTAGTATTAATTGAGAATAATTATCTTAGATTGGAGCTGCATAGTGAAACCCATTTTACAATATAAAAGTATTTTTATTTCAGATGTTCACCTTGGAACAAAGGGATGCCAAGCGGAGAAATTGTTAGAATTTTTTAAGAATACAAGATCTGAAAAATTGTATTGCGTTGGAGACATTATAGATGTGTGGGCATTACAAAAAAACTTTTATTGGCCGCAAGCACACAACGACGTAATTCAAAAAATATTAAGAAAAGCTCGTCATGGAACAGAGGTGTTTTATGTTATTGGTAATCACGATGAAATATTTAGGAAGTTTATTCCTATGCATTTTGGGCAAATCAAAATGATAAACAGAGTAATTCATCAATCGGTTCAAAATAAAAAATATTTAGTTGTTCACGGCGATGCTTGGGATGGTGTTATGCGATATGCTAAATGGCTATCTAAGTTAGGTTCAGTAGCCTATGAAATGCTATTAAGACTTAACATAGTTATTAATTTCTTTAGAAAGATGAGAGGCAAGACTTATTGGTCCTTGGCTAAGTATTTAAAATATAAAGTTAAAAATGCTGTAAAATATATAGGTGAATATGAAAGAACAATTGCCCAGTACGGTAAGAAAAAGAAATTTGACGGAATAATTTGTGGTCATATTCATCATGCTACAAATGAAGATTTTGATGGAGTAAATTACTTAAATTGTGGTGATTGGGTTGAGTCTTGTACTGCACTTGCTGAAAATTATGATGGTACTTTTGAAATAATTTATTGGGACAAAATTAGAGAAGATTATGTAAATGTAGAAGATGATGAAGTGTTAACATCTAATACAGAAGAAAGTGATCAACTAAAAAAAGCATCTTAATGAAAATTTTAATTGTAACGGATGCTTATTATCCACAAGTTAACGGTGTTGTTAGAACTCTCCATGAAACTGGTGAAATATTAAAATCTCAAGGTCATCAAATTGAATATATAACACCTCAACAGTTCATGACTGTACCAATGCCAAAGTATAATGAAATTAGATTGTCTTTAAATGTTTGGCCAAGAGTAGCAAATTTAATTAAATCAATAAATCCAAATGCAATTCATATTGCAACAGAGGGTCCGTTAGGTTTTATGGCAAGAAGATATTGTATAAAACATAAATTAAAATTCACTACAAGCTTTCACACTAGATTTGATAAGTACATGAAACTTTATATGCCAATCATACCGGCTAAATGGTCGGAAAAATTTTTATGTAATTTTCATAATAAAGCAGAGAGAATTTTAGTAACAACAGAGTCGATGCGAAAAGAATTGATCGATTTAGGAATTGATAATAGCAAGATGGTAACTTGGACAAGAGGAGGTAATCATGGTGCTTTTAAAAATCCACAAAAAAGAGATTTACCTTATAAAAGACCAATTTGGATTTATGTAGGAAGAGTTGCGGTAGAAAAAAATATAAAAGCATTTTTAGATTTAGATTTAGAGGGAACTAAACTTATAATTGGAAAGGGGCCAGATCTTGAAAATTTAAAGAAGAAGTTTCCCAATGATACATTTTTAGGGGAAAGAACTAATGGCGAATTAGCTTCCCACTTTGCATCATCTGATGTTTTTGTATTTCCAAGCAAAACCGATACTTTTGGTATTGTTGTCTTAGAATCTTTGGCATGTGGAACTCCTGTTGCAGCTTATCCTGTACCGGGACCTAAAGACATTTTAGGTGGAACCAAAATTGATACTTTGGACAATGATTTAAAAGCTTCTGCTATGAAAGCTTTAAAAGTTAGTAGAGAAGATTGTTTAGAATTTGCGAAAAAATATAGCTGGGAAGAAACAGCAAAAATATTTTTTGATAATATTTCTCCTAATTAATACTTATTACAATATTTTTTAAATTTTCGGAAATCTCTTCATTAGTTAAATCTTTTGTTCTAAATTCATGAATAGGTTTATTGATTATAACTTTGAAAGTTCCATTTTTTTTGTTTAAGAGTTCACGAATAAATAAAGCTCTTCTTAAATTGTTATTTATAAATCCTGTAAACTGAAAAAACTTACTATTTTTTCCAAAAAATTTTACAGGTATTATTGTTGGATTACTTTTTTTTATAATAGAACCAATTAATGGTTTCCACTTTCTTTCCTTTGGGTTATCAAATATGAATTTAGATGTAGCAACTTCACCTGACGGAAATGTGATTAAACAACCACCGTTCATTATGTGATTTATAGAATTATTTTTGCTATTAATATTGAAGACAACATCTTTTTTATTAGTGCTAAATTTTAAAGGGTATAAATATTCTTTGATATGATCAATTTTTGTTAATTCATTATTTATAAGAATTTTGTAATCTTTCCTAATATTAGAGACTATAGAAGAAAGTATTAAACCGTCTAATATACCAAAAGGATGGTTTGCAACTAAGATAGTTGGTCCCATTGAAGGTATATTTTGAATTCCTTGAGCGTTATATTTAATATTTAAAATTTTAAGAGTTTCGTCCCAAAAATTTTTGTTATTAAAGTTATTATAATTTTCGGAGTATAGATTTTGTATATAAGAATATTTTGTAATTTTTTTTAATATTTCCACAATATTAGTAAGAGAATTTTTCTAAATACTTTGTATCAATCTTATTAAATTCTACAAAAACAAATATATCAATAGTTTTAAATTTAGGATCAATGATTGCACCATTTCCAATTTTAGCATTTAGCTTCAGGTATCCTTTAATTAATGTTGGAAGATTTTTAATTAATTTTAAAGATGGTTTGACTTTTTTATTGTAATCAATATTTATTGACATTTTTGGATTTGCTGTGACCTCAACTTCTTTATTCATTATAAAATTTTGTTGCAAATAGATTAGCTCATCTTCTATTTTTTTATAATCCGTGTGTAAGAAACTAGCTGTACCAAATAAACCCTGTATTTTATTTGATATTACGTATCTATGAATTTCTTTCCACATTGATTGTAGTACATTTTTATTTCTATGATCTTTGTGAATACATGATCTGCTTACTTCCAATAAATTGTTATATTTTGGTGATTTAATTAAATTGTCTAAATTATATTCTTCACTTGTACAAAATCCTACATTCCCACTATTTTCCTGCTTAAGTAACCTGTATGTACCGATAATATTGGTTTTACTAAATTTATTTTTTTTATATGAAACTATTATATGTTCACAATATTTATCAT
>NZ_CVST01000059.1 GCF_001180225.1 Candidatus Pelagibacter communis
ATTTGCAAAAGATTGCAATTGTGAAAGTAATAAAATTAAAATTACTATAAATGACTTTTTCATAATTAAATATTAACAAATATGAATAATAGAGTCTTTATTCTTAAAACAATTTGACCATATTTTTACAACTTCAAAATGAATTTATAAATTTTTAAGATGAAAATTCTTAAGGTTTGTAACAATTTGTTGTTTCTTTTTTAATATTATAAATACAAGTAATTAACTTAGGTTCAAATTGCATTTTTGACGAACCATTATTTTTTAGATTATAAAATATTTTTTGATCATTTATTAAAATTGTACTCTCTAAATTATATCCATTTGATAGATAATGATTTACTGTTCTAAGATTTCCAAGAGAGTCAGCAATAGCTGAAGAAAAAATAAAATTTAAACAAAATAATGTAATTAGTACTTTTTTCATGAAGCGATTATTTCACTTTAAATTATTATATTGAAAAAAAAATATTTATTTATCAAAAAATCTCTTTATTGCTTAATAGATTTAAATATTTTGTTTATTTTTTAGTAATTATTACGACTATATAAATCAATGAATTTTTTAAAAAATTTGATTAAAGGTGACTACGGACTTGGTAAAACATTCTGGGTTTATGGAACTCTATACCAGCTAATATTTAGCTTAATAATTTTTATAACATTTTTTTTTGCTTTAGATTCAATTGACAAATCTCTTATTAATTATAGTCAAAATCCTGAATTAATTATTAAACAAATTTTTTCAAACATTAACAATTTTTACGCAACAATACTCGTAATAGAGTTAGCAATACTATTGATTTATACATTTATCATTACTATTGCGATGTGGAGAAGTGCAAGTAATAATGAAAATTGGTTTTGGCCGAGAGTTGTAAAAATTTCTATATCACTCTCTGTTGTT
>NZ_CVST01000060.1 GCF_001180225.1 Candidatus Pelagibacter communis
AACTTAAAAAATAACAAAAAAATTATAGGTATTGGTGAAACTGGATTAGATTTTTATTATAATAATAGTGAAAAAGATAAACAAATTGCCAGTTTTAAAGAACATATAGAAGCTTCAATAAAGACCAATGTTCCTCTAATTGTTCATTCAAGAAATGCTGAAGACGAAACATTTGAAATTCTAAATCAATATAAAGATGAGAATATTAAAATTTTAATGCATTGTTTTACTGGTTCAAAAGAATTTTCAGAAAAATTATTATCTTTAAATTCTTACTTTTCTGCTAGTGGAATAATTACTTTTAAAAATTCAGTTGATTTACAAGAGACATTTAAATCAATCCCAAATGAAAATATTTTAATTGAAACCGATAGTCCCTTTTTGGCGCCAGTGCCAAATAGAGGAAAAAAAAATGAACCATCATTTATCAATTTTACAGCTGAAAAATTAGCTGAAATAAAGAATATTTCAAAAAAAGAACTGGTAGAGATTACTACAAATAATTTTAATAAACTTTTTTTTAATTAACAAATATGAAATTTATTATTTTAGGCTGTGGTAGTTCAATGGGTGTACCAAGACCAGATGGTTTTTTTGGAAATTGTGACCCAAATAATAAAAAAAATTACAGAACAAGATGCTCAGCTTTATTGAAAACTACTAATGAAAATATACTAATAGATACTTCACCAGATTTAAGAGAACAACTTTTAAGACATAAAATTAAAAAAATAAATAAAGTTCTTTTTTCTCATATGCATGGAGATCAAACCCATGGAATTAATGATTTAAGATCTTTTTATATAAATAGCAGAAAACAAATTGATGTTTATGCGGATAGTGATACTTCAAAATATCTTAAAAATTCATTTTCATACATTTTCAAAAGTTACTCAAAAGAATATCCAGCAACATTAAATTTAAATAAATTGCCAAAAAATATTTATACAAGAAATAAGAATAAAAAAATTAATATTCAATCTATTACGGTTGAGCATGGTAAGGTTGATTCAAATTGTTTTATTATTGATAAAAAATTAGCTTATATCAGTGATGTAAGTAAAATTTTTAAAAAAGATTTCAAATATTTTAAAAACTTGAAATATTTAATAATTGATTGTTTATGGTACAATTTTCACCCATCACATTTCAACTTGGAAAGTTCACTTAATATAATCAAAATGTTCAATCCCAAAAAAGCTATTCTTACAAATTTATCACCAGTTTTAGATTATAAAGTACTTAAAAAGTTATTACCTAAAAATGTTATACCTGCTCATGATGGTTTAACTTTAGAATTATAAAATATTTTCAATTGATTTAATTAACTTTTTTGACATTGGTTTAGTAAAAGATGCAAATGTATCTTCAACTTTTCCTTCTTTGTTAATTAAAATTTTATGAAAATTCCATTTTGGAACAGCAGATTTACCATGATTATCTTTTGCCCATTTGAAAAGTTCATGAGCATTTTCTCCTTTAACTTCTGTGATAGTTGTAAGTGGGAAATTGATATTAAAATTTA
>NZ_CVST01000061.1 GCF_001180225.1 Candidatus Pelagibacter communis
TGTCATTATGATTGGAGCTAAACTCAATAAAATATAAACCATTGCAAAAGGTAATTTTGCAACCCCTATAAAAAACCCAACAGCAGCTAACGCCTCTAAAATTCCTCTTAAAGTTAGTTTGTTTGAAGAAAATATTATTTTTAAATTAAATTGGTTTTTAATACTTAAAAATATTCCTATAAATATTAGACAACAAATTCCTCTTAAAAAAATAATCTGATTTAAAACCGCTAATTCATCAAAGCTTTGGTAAATATGTTTAACTAATGCATCGTTAGTAGCAAATGAAAACTGTGCAATAACCATATAAACGATACCAAGTAATTCATTATTTAATTTTTTTTCAGGCATGAGAGTGCCTATATACATTTTAATTAAAAAAATCTAACTGAAATAAAAATCAGAGCACTACTTAATTAACATCAATATTATTCAATGGTCTTTGATTTTTTGGATAACCTAAATCTTTACAAGTGCCTTCTTTATCAGTACCAGCTGGTTTGCAAAGTGAAGCACCTAAGATACCATTAACTTGAGATTCATTTGTAAGTTGACCTATAATTTGATCACAACCACTCCATAACTCATCACAAGCATCTGCCTTGCCAACATTTGAATACCTAATGATTGCATCTTGTATTGTTAAACCTGCATCAGTTGCATCAGTCATATAATTTCTATAAGGTCCAAATTTAAATCTCACCCTTGAAGCACCACCTAATACATCTCCAAAATAACTCGATCTTAATTTTCCATCTATCCATAAATGTAAAAACCCATCTTCAGCCCATTTAGCATTTATTAAAACGTTGACCCATTTTCCTTTCATAGCTTGAAATTTTTCATCCAAAGAAATAGCAATGCCATCAAAGTAATATTGCTCACCTACTTCATTATCTATAACTCTATAATTTGGACCATTAAACATCCAAAGAAATTTATTATTATTATAAGCAAGAGTTGGTCCAACTGCTTTTTCGGGTTTGCCATAAATCATCTTAAAGTCGAATAAAGAAAGAGTATGTTTTTCAGTGTTCACATCATTATCAATGAAATAACCAATTCTATACCACTTCGTTTTACCTTTCTTTGTAGTGTGCTTGTACGGCTCCTGCATTTGAAATCTCTGTGCAAAACCAGGTCTTCCCCATCTACTCC
>NZ_CVST01000062.1 GCF_001180225.1 Candidatus Pelagibacter communis
GTAATAAATAATTTAAACTCAGGTAAAAATGTTTTATTTGATATTGATTGGCAAGGTGCTGATCAAATAAAAAATAAAAAATTAGATTATAAATTAATAACCTTCTATATCCTACCACCAAGTAAAAAGGTCTTGTTTGAAAGACTCTCTAATAGAGATATGAAAGATAAATTAATTGCAGAGGAAAGAATGAAACAATTTGAAAGAGATGTCTTGCATTGGATAAATTATGATTATGTTGTAATCAATGATGATATTAAAAAGTGCTATGAAAAAATTGAAAATTTAATTGAGGCAGAGATAAATAATGGATCTAAAGATTATGATATAAAATTTATCAGACACCATGTGGAAAAATTAACTAATTAATTTTTCATATTCTTGAGTTAACTTGAGGTAAGTTTCCGTATTTAAATTTTGAGGTCTTAAATTTAGATCTAGTTTAAGTTTATCCAATATTTTTTGATCACCATTAAAAATTTGATTATATGGTTTTTTAATCATTTTTCTTCTATTATTAAAAAATATCCTTGTAATTTTTTCTAAGTTTTTA
>NZ_CVST01000063.1 GCF_001180225.1 Candidatus Pelagibacter communis
CTTCTTTATTCATTATAAAATTTTGTTGCAAATAGATTAGCTCATTTGAAGGTCTTAAAGTAACTTCTAGTTGTATCATTGATACTAGTTCTTTAATCTTTTTATGCTCGTATTTCCATGAAGGCCAGCTTGTAGGAGTTGAAAATGTTGAAACAACATAAGATGAGGCTCTTGAGAAATTATAATTACTTTCATTTTGGTTCCTTAATAAATGATCTCTAACCGAAAAGAAAATATTCTTACATCTATACATATCTGAAAAATAGTTTGTTTTTGTCAATGTCTCACTCATTGGTACAGATACTATTAAATCAATTGTATTTCTCCAGAATGATGAAACTACATCTGTATAAACATCATCAATTTCAATTTGTTTATCAGGAAAATGTTTTTGAACTTGAGGAATTGCTGATTTCATATCCTCTTGCAATCTAAATATGCCAATATCATAGACTGTGAGTTGTTGATTTCTAAGCAATGTTGTAATTGATTGAGCATTCAAGGAAGAAGTTAACAATATTAGAGAAAGAGAAAAAAATATTATTTTTTTAAACATAGGCATAACAATTAAGATTCTTACAAAAAAAGAAAGTTAATACAAATTAAATTAACGATCTAAAAGTATTGATAAATGTAATAAATTACAATTCACTAGGAATATGAATATTGAATTCTGTGCCTTTACCTAATTGACTTTTAATTTCAAATTCACCTCTGTGCTGAGTTACAATATGTTTCATTATTGCTAAACCTAGACCTGTGCCACCAACTTTTTTACTTTTTTCAATGTCCACTCTATAAAATCTTTCAGTAATTCTAACAATCTGATTTTGAGGTATACCGATACCTTCATCTATAATTGAAATTTTAACACCTGGTTTAACTAGTTTGCCAACACTTTTTGATGTTAATACTTTAATAGATTTATTTTTTTCAGAATATTTAATTGAATTATCAATTAAATTTGAAAAAACTGTTAGCATTCTATCTTCATTGCCAATAATTTTATCAAAATGTTTGTCTATATTGATATTCAAATCAATATTATTTTTTTCGATATTTGTAATGTGTATGTCTTTTAATTTATTAAATATTTTTTCTAAACTTATTAAATTATTCGGTCTAATATGTTCTTCTAATTCAATTCTACTTAAAATTAATAAATC
>NZ_CVST01000064.1 GCF_001180225.1 Candidatus Pelagibacter communis
ATCAGATAAACCACTATCTCTGTATTTAAAATTTATATCTTTTGCTGGTATAGTTACTACCTGCCCAGATTTAGTAACTGCTTGAATCGAAATTAGAATATCTTTAAATTCTCTATTAAAACAGCCAGCATTCATTTTAATTCCACCGCCAACTGTACCTGGTATACAAGACAAAAATTCAAAACCACCTAAACTGTTTTCTAATGCAAATTCTGATAATGCTTTGTCACTAACAATACTTCCTGCAATAATTATATCATCTGACAGAACTGATAAATTATTAAAATTATTTGCAAGCTTGATTACTACACCGTCATATTTGTCGTCAGTTATTAATGTGTTGGATCCTCCACCTAAGACAAAGATTTTTTCTTTATTTTCTATAATTTTTAAAAATTTGATTAAATCTTTTAAATTATCTGCTTTAAAATAAATTTTAGCTTTACCACCAATATTAAACCAATTTTTTTTTTTTAAATCACAGTCTAGCTTTAGGTTTTGACCAAACTCTTCTAACAGTTTTTTCAAATTAGTATTCATTTTAAATATTTGGGTAATTCTCTCATCCAGTTTGAAATTGAACCAGCGCCCATACCAATGACAATTTTTTTTTCCATAAATATTACTTTTTACATATTTTGCTAATTGAAATTGATCCTCGATCATTAATAATTCAACTTTCGAATTTTTGATAATTTGTTTTGCAAAACTAAGATAACTAAATCCGAGTTTCATTTTTTCACCAGCATTATAAATTGGAAATAAAATTACTTTATCAGCATCTCTAAAAGCGTAACTAAACTCTTTTTTTAAATCTTTTACTCTTGATATTCTATGGGGTTGAAAAATACATATCTTCTCATAACCTTTATATACTTTCATTACCCCATTAAGTACTTCTCTTATCTCAGTTGGATGATGTGCATAGTCATCAAAAAAATCAACATTATTAAAAGAAAAAATCTTATTAAATCTTCTTTGAACACCTTTAAAATTTTTAAGTCCTTTTTTTATATCAGATATTGATATTCCAACAGTCAACGATACTGCAAGAGCCGCAACTGCATTTTTAATATTATGATTTCCTAAAAGGGGAACTATTATATTTTTTAAGAAACGATTTTTTTTATTTGGTAATTTTATTAATAAATCAAATTTTGAAAATTCTTTATATTGATTTATATTTTTTATAGAAAA
>NZ_CVST01000065.1 GCF_001180225.1 Candidatus Pelagibacter communis
AATTCATTCTAATTTTATTTTTTTTATGAAAATCTAAAATTTTTTGGATAACAAATTCAGGTGTTATTATACCTAAATTTATATAAGGACTTAAAGCACTATGAAAAAGAATATTGTCTTTTTGATCTACAGCATCCTCATAATCACCAAATAGATTAGATTTTTCTTTTATAAAAAAGTTTAAAAGTTTAACTACATCGTCATATTCAGTAGCAAACCAAAAATTCTCTGTACTTCCTGGATGGTTTTTAAATTCCTTTTCAATGATAGGCTTCAATTTTTTTGTATGACTAGTTTCATTAATTTTGGGAAATTTAGGAATTGATATATCTTTTGGTAATTTATTTCTGTTATCTTCATCAAAACTCCATTTGCCTCCAATTGGATTACCATCTGACCCCATCAATATTCCAGATTTTTTTCTAACATCCTTATAAAAAGTTGCCATAAATGGTTTTTTTGATTTTGATAAATAATTTTTAAAATCTTCTCTTGAATTTAAAAACATTGGTGTTTGAATTATATTCCAGTTAATTTTTTCTTTTTTTGTAAATTGAG
>NZ_CVST01000066.1 GCF_001180225.1 Candidatus Pelagibacter communis
TCATAGCGTTTATGATAAAGCTCGAAAAATAGAGGGAGCTGCACAAAGAGTTCAGGAAGATACTATTAAATTCTCAAGAATAATGGAATCGCTTGGAACAAGTTTAATTGAAGCTTTAATGATACTTATTGAATTTATGCCAATTTTATTTGGCTTAAGTGTAGGAATTCCAATTTTTTTCTTTGGTGATTGGGATTATGGATTGATAGTAGGTGCTTTAATCTGGTCAGTAGGGGGGACTATATTTTTAATTATTCTTGGTTTAATTTTAAGATTAGTAGGTGTTGAGTACGATCTACAAAAAAAAGAGGCAGCTTACAGGAAAATACTCGTAATTGCAGAGGATGATGGAACTATTCGTCCAAAAACTATAGAAGAATTATTTGATGGAGTTAGAAGTATTCACTTCCTAAGTTACATTAGATATTTGTATTTTAATATTGGAAGAATTGCTTACTTACAGGCAAATGTATTATCTGCATATGTTTTTTTGGCACCAGCAATTGTAGCTGGAGCAGTTACACTTGGTGTAATGCAACAGATAATTAGAGCTTTTGGTAGAGTAGAGGGTTCAATGCAATATATATTAAAAGCTTGGCCTACTATAATTGAACTTGCTAGTGTATATAAACGTTTAAGAGAATTTGAATCCAAAATTATACAAGAAGAATTAATTGATAAAAAAGCCTAATGGCAATCGATAAAAAATTTATTGACCAATTTGTTAACGTGACCTCTAAGGCTGCAATTGCTTCATCATATTTTGTTGGAAAAAAAGATAAAGTTGCAGCAGATAAAGCAGCTGTAGACTGTATGAGGTCAGAGTTAAATAATATAGATATGATAGGTCAAATAGTTATAGGGGAGGGTGAGTTAGATGAGGCTCCAATGTTGTACATTGGTGAAAAACTTGGTACTAAAACTGGCCCTGAATTTGATATAGCTGTTGATCCATTGGAAGGTACTAATTTTGCAGCTAATAATCTTCCAGGCGCCTTATCAGTAATTGCAATTGGGGAAAAAAATAACTTATTTAAAGCTCCTGAAACTTACATGGAAAAAATCTCAACTAAAGTAAAGGAGAGAAACGTAGTTGATTTAGATTATTCGGTTAAAAAAAATATTTTTAATCTGAGTGAATACTTAAACAAAAAACCAGAGAATTTAACTGCATGTATTTTAAAAAGACCCAGGCATGATAAAATTATTGCAGAATTAAGAGATTTAAAAGTTAAAATTAAATTTATATCAGACGGAGATGTATCTGGAGCACTATTAGTAACTGATGAAAAATACTCTGTTGATATTTTTTTAGGAACAGGAGGAGGACCTGAAGGAGTCTTGGCAGCTGCTGCATTAGATGCTTATGATTGTGGTTTTCAAGGTAGATTTTTATTCGAAACAGATAAAGATAAGAAAAGAGCTAAAGAAATGGGTATCAAAGATTTAACAAAAAAATATGATTTAACTGAAATTATTAAAGGTGACTCGATTTTTTGTGCAACTGGGATTACGTCAGGTGATTTAGTTTCAGGCATAAAAATTGAAGAAGATAAATTTATTTCAGAAACATTAGTGACACATAAAGTCTCGAACCTGAAAAAGGTTGTAAAATTAAATCAAAAATTAATACGATAAGCTTGATTAATCGTCTTTTTTGCAATAAAAAGCAGCAATTCGGTCCCTTCGTCTATCGGTTAGGACACGTGGTTTTCATCCTCGAAAGAGGGGTTCGATTCCCCTAGGGACCGCCATTTAGTTGGTACAAAAATAGATATTTTTAGTAGAAGAAATTTTGTAAATCTGAATTACTTTCAAGTTTTGTTTCACAATATCAGCTTTTTCTAATGTCATATTAATTAAAACAATATAACAATTATATTGTAAGTTACTCAACTTATTAATTAACATTCTCAAATCATCTAATTGTTTTAAAGGATCATTCAATATGAATAAATCATATTCATTATTGTTCAAATCAAAATATAAAATATTATCATTAATAATTCTTATGTTTTGATTTTCTAGAATTTTAGATTTTTTAAAAATTTCATTATTTATTTCCACACCATCTATTTTATATTTAGATAATTTGCCAAAAAAATATAATATTTTTCCATATCCAGAACCTAAATCACATAAATAATTAATATTTTTTTTTTTAATAAATTTATTAATTATTTTTAAGAAAAAATAGGGGCAAGGTATCGAATTTGATAAGGAATTGCTTTTATAAATTTTAATTTTATTTAGAAATTTATCATGTTTAAAATAAAAAAATAATTCATTAAAAATAATGGGTATGCTATATAAATGATAATGTTTAAATATATTAAGTAAAGTTTTCAAGTAGTCTATCATTAATAGTTAATTATATTTATATGAACAATCTATCAATAGTTTTATGTACTCTTAATGAAGGAAAAAATATAGCGTCTGCAATTGATAAATTGCTAATTAAAGATACTGTAAAAGAGATAATTATTATTGATGATGATTCTCAAGACGAGACTATTGATATTTTAAATGGATATAAAAATCCAAAAATTTATTTTAAGGTAAGAAAAAATACCAAAAACTTTTCATCAGCATTTATAGATGGGTTATATTTAGCAAAAGGTGATTATATTTTAAGATTTGATTTGGATATGTTTAATTATATTGATTTTTTTATAGACACCTTCCTCAATATTGATCACAGAACAGATTGTTTGATTTTTTCTAGATATGTTGAAAATGGCATTGACAAAAGAAGCAATTATAGAAGTATTCCTAGCTGGATATTAAACAAATTATGTCAGTTATTACTTTTTAAAGATATAAAAGATTATACTGGTTGTATTATTATAATAAAAAAAAAAGTACTAAAAGAAATCTTTCCAAAAAAAACTAATTATGCAAATTTCATTATCGATTTTATTTTTGATTTAAAAAGAAAAAATAAAATATTAATTGAAGTACCATTTACTCAAGATAAGATTACTGAATTTAATAGTAAATCTGGACCAAATATAATTAAATTTATAATAAATGGATCTTTCTATTTAATTTCGATTTTAAGATGTTTTTTAATTAAAAATCTTAAATTAAAATAAATTTAATAAAAACTTTGTGAATTTAGGAAATTTCATTATATGATAGTTAATATTAAGAATTCATTAAATAATGGACTATTATAAAAAAGCTATATTTACTTTTATTTTAATTATTTTTTTTATTATAATATCTATTAGGTTAGTTGAGCCTGTAATAGAAAGACAGATAAAAAGTGCAATCTCAGAAAAAAAATTTTCAGAAAAATTAAAAAAAGAATTGGAAAATAGTGTTGAAGATTTCACACCTGAAAAAAGAGATTTTTATAAAAAAATAATTAAAAAAGCATATATAAAATGGAAACCATTAATAAATGAAGCTATCAAAGAAGCAGATAGCGAAATAAATAAAAACTAATCACATTTTTTTGGATAGAATATTATATATTCATCATCAATAATTTTTGTTGTAATTCTTTTTAGCTTTGTAAATGAATAATTTTTATTAAAATTTAGTTGTTTTTCAGAATTTTTGTGACTCAAGATAATAATATTGTTGTTGTCTATATAATTTTGAACTTTGCTAAATAAAAAAGGATCAAATATTTCGTTAAATTGATATTTAGAACCAGTTAGATAAAAAGGAATTTTTTGAATTGTATTTTTTTTTAACAAAAGATACAAAAAAGTATCATGAGTAAGATTAACACCAGCAATTTTATTGCAGTTTTTATTTATTGAATTAATTTTTTTTTCTACTTTGAATAAAAAATCAAAATAATTTTTATCCCATTTAAAATTTTTGAAATATTCAATATTATTGCTTGATATAAGATTATTATTATATAAATTTTTAAGACTCCCACTTCTACTTTGTGCATGTTTAGAATAATGCATGTTGTAATTAAAAACACAATAAATACTCAATAAAACTAACAATGATGATATAATAAATTTATTATCTTTTTTATTTAGAGTATCAAATAAATAAGCAAAACAAATAATAGCCAACGATATGGAACAAGAGAAATACAATAAAGTTTTAGTTTGACCTAAAATATTTAATAAAAAAATAAATATAAAAATATTTAATAATTTTAAATTTAATTTCTTATATTCATTTGACTTTTTTTGAAAAAAACAAAAAAAACAAAATATATTTGAAATAAAAAAAAATGAATAAAAAACCCATTGAGGTTCATAAATTATATTTAAAATTGGATAAATAAATAAAAAATAGAAATAATCCTTTATTAAAGTAATATATGAATAATTAAAATTTTCTTTTACAATAAAAGGTATTTTTTGAAAAGATAACCATTCCAAAAAAATATTATTAATTATTAAATAATAAATAAAAATTGAAAGTAAAAAAATAAAAGTAATAAAAAAATTTATATTGAATTTATGATTACTTTTATAATTTAGATACTTGGTTAGACTAAATATAAATATTAAGTATATAATGTAAAAAAAAATTATAATATTAAATAAAGTTGTATAAGATAAGTATGCAAAAAAAAGGGCGAAGCCAGAGAGATAGGAATAGATTATTTTATTTTTTAAATAGAAAAAAATAAATAAAATACTAAAAAAAAAAGAAATAAATGTAGGCCAGGGAACTGTCGGCCATGGATATAAAATAAAAATTAATAAAATAGAAAAAAAAGATATTTTTATATTATTAGTAATCTGTTGAATAATTAAATAAATAAAAAATAATGATGAAGCATAAATTAAGATAATAAAGTACTGTATAATAATAATTTTATCCCCAAAAATTTTAATTAAGAAAACATTAATTAAATTTTGCAAAAAACCATATTCTAAAAAAATGTCTTCATATGGTTTTTTTCCATATAAAAAATCTGTAGAATTAGAATAAATAAATCCCCAATGATAACCATCATTTATAATGTGCGAATTTAATATTCCGCCTACTATTGATAAAGAAAGAATTAAAGTAATTCCTATGTTATACTTTGTAATCATTAAATATTTTTAAATCTCTTGTTTAAATTCTGTAAATTATTAATAAAATATATATAAAAAATGCTATATTATGTATACTTAATCAAAACCTTAAATAATTTTCCAAAAAAAACATATGTTGGATTTACTAATAATCTAGATAAAAGGTTGCTCAAACATAATTCCAATAAAGGTGCAAAATCTACTAAAGGTTATAAGTGGAAGTTAATTTATAAAAAAAAATTTTATTCAAAATCAAAAGCACTTTCATTTGAATATAAGTTAAAAAAAGATAGAAAAGAAAGATCACAGATAATTTATGATTTTAACAAAAAAAAATCTTAACATTGCAACAATATTACCCTACAAAGAAAACTATTCTCACAGCAAAGCTTCTGCGGCATCTCTTTGGGTTTCGGAATTTTTTAAAAAATCAAAATATAAAAAAGAAAATATAATTTATGGTCATACTAAACATCATGATTATTTATCTGTTAACTATAAAAATATAAAATTAAACAACATAAAAAATAAATTAAAAAGTACGACAAATGAATATGCTTACAAATTGTCTAAAGAATTAAATAATAAAGATTTTGATCTAGTAGAAATTCATAATAGACCTCAATTGTTATTTAAATTAGTCAAGTCAGTTAAAAGTAGATTTATTTTTTATTTTCATAACGATCCTTTGTCTATGAAAGGTTCGAAAACAGTAAAAGAAAGATTAAAAATATTAGATTCTGTTGAAAAAATAATATTTGTAAGTGAATGGGTTCGTAATAGATTTTTTTTAAATTTAGACAAGAAATTACAGACTAAAACCGAAATAGTTTACCCAAGTGTACATAAACAAAAAAAAATTAAAAAAAAGAAAAACATAATCTTTGTTGGGAGATTAAATTATTCTAAAGGTTATGATATTTTTAAAACATCAATATTAAAAATACTTGATGAATTTAATGATTGGAACGCTTATTCTTTAGGTGATGAAGATAGAAGAAACATTTATATAAATCATAATAGACATAAAGAACTCGGTTTTCTCAACCATAAAAAAACTTTAAACATATTAAACCAATCTGAGATAGCTGTTGTTCCATCAAGATGGGAAGAGCCATTTGGAAGAACATCTCTTGAAGCTTCTTCTAGAGGTTGTGCTACAATAATAAGTAATAGGGGAGGTTTGACAGAGACAACTGATGCGGCAATAATTTTAAAAAATCTTAATTCGAACGACCTTTATTTAGAAATTAAAAAGCTAATTAATAACAACCAAAAAAGGAAATTTTTACAATTAAAAGGTAGAAATAACATCAAACATCTAATTAGTGAAAATACCAAATATATAGACCAAATAAGAGAAAGCTGTGTTCCTTTTTTCAAAATTAATTTTAACAAAAAAAAATTAAAAATAATAAATTTATATAATCAAGGACAAAAACTTAATCATCGATTATTTAATATTTCCTTGGGTAAAAAATTCACTAATGGGTTTGTTAGGAATGGCCATGATGTATTAGAAATTAGTGATAGAGATTTTTTAAGAAATAATAAATCTTTTAGTTTAATTCCTAACAAAAGTAATTTTCAAAAATTTTTAATTGAAACCTTTAAAAATTATAATCCTGATATTATTTTTTTTGGCCATACCAGAAATATTGAAGCTAATACTCTTGAAGAATTTAGAGCAATTAATAAAAATCTTATTATGTCTCAATGGAATGAAGATCCAATCATGCCTAGCCTCAATTATTCAAAACAAAATATTTCTAATATCAAACTATATTCAAATTTAGTAGATCATAATTTCATTACCACCCATCCATCAGTACTAAAAAAAGAAATTAATAATAATTTTCATTTTTTCTTTGTACCTGTTGATAAAAATATTGAGAGTTTTGAAGTTTACAAAATGCGTCCTAAAAAAGATTTATTTTATGCAATGAGCCATGGTGTTAACAGAGCTACCTTAAAAGAAGGAACGGAAGATGAAAGAATTATCTTTCTTGATAAACTTGTTAAAAAAATTCCTAACATAAAATATGATTTTTATGGCTTCTCAAATAAACAACCTATTTGGGGAAATGAATTTAACAACGCCCTTATAAATTCAAAAATGGGACTTAATCTTAGCAGAGGAAAACCAACAAAATATTATTCTAGTAATAGAATTGCTTCAATAATGGGAAATGGTTTGCTTACATTTATCGATGAAAAAGTTCAAATGAGAGATTTTTTTGATAAAAATGAGATTGTTTTTTACAAAAATATTAACGATCTAGCAGATAAAATAAAATTTTATTCTAAAAATAATAAAATCAGACAAAAAATTGCTAGATCAGGACAAAAAAAATATTTTAAATTATTTAATGAAACTAAAGTATCAAAATATTTTATAGATATATCTTTGGGTAATAATGCAAAGTTGCTCTAATTAAAATTATGTTAAGTTTTATTTTAAAGATACCAATTCTTAAAAGATTAATTCCCTCTTTATACAAAAAATATATTTTTTTCTTTAAAGATCATAAAAAAACAATAATTGTTAATGGTATTTATTTTGATTTAGACTTGCGACATTTAATTGATAGACGTTTTTTTTTTCACAAAGCCTATGAAAATGAGCTATTCATACCTTTGTCTAATATAATTGAAAAATATGATGTAGATTATTTTTTTGATATTGGATCTTGTTGGGGTATCTATTCCTTAAGATTGGCAAAAAAATTTAATAAACTTAATATAGTTGCCTATGACCCTATAAAAAAAAATATTGAAAGATTAAAAAATTCTATAATTAAAAATAAAATTTCTAATGTTCGTCCTTTAAAAGTTGCAATAGGAGATAAAAAAGGTTTTGTTACTTTGGGTGCCACCGAAACTTACTCTCCAAATTATGAGATAAATGAAAAAAATGCTGTAGTCACTGAAAAATGTGAAATTGATACATTAGATAATCTTCATAATAATATAAATGATAAATTTATTGCTTTAAAGATTGATACTGAGGGATTTGAATTTAATGTATTAAAAGGAGCTGAAAAATTGCTGTCAAATAATAAAGTATTTTGTCAAATTGAAATTAAAAATAATAATTATCAAGAAGTTTGTTCATTTTTAAAAAATAATAATTTTAAATTAATCTCAATTAATAAATTTAATAAGACAGATTATTTTTTTTCTAACTTTTATGAAGAACGTATTACAATATAAATTTATATTTTTACTTTATTCAAAGCATTATTTTTAAATAAATTTGCTTCTCTGATGTATCTTCTGACCATTTGTGTAGTTTTGTGACCTGTCATTGCCATAATACTTCTTTCATCAGCTCCAGAATCGGCTGCAACAGTAGCAAAACCTGATCTCAAACTATGACCTGCAAAGTTTTTATTTTCTATTCCTGCTAATCTCAAATGTTCCTTAATTAACAAAACTACAGATTGGTCAGTTAAGCGATTATCACTTAAATTTGATCCTTTTGAAAATCGTCTAAAAATTGGACCAGAATTAATGTTGGAAATTTCTAACCACTTTTTAAGGTTGGCTACAGGGCAATAATTTTTATCATTAAAATAGGGTAGCCCCTTAATCATTCCCTCTCCAAATTGATCAGTTTTTGATTTTCTAATAGTTATTTTCAACCCTTCAGGTACAAATTCTAAATCTTCATAATCAATAGATATTAACTCTGATCGTCTGAAACCACCTCCAAAACCAATTAGAATTATTGTTTTGTCTCTAAGCTTCTTAGCTTCATTTGTGTTTTGCTCATTTATTGAATTAATTATTAATTTTAAATGATTAATTAATAAAGGTTTTTTACCTTTTTGAATGCTGCCTATAACTCTTCTAATACCTATTAAATTTTCAACAATTATTGGGTGTTTGGTATCTAGGTAATGACCTTTTAATTTATGAACCATGCTAATAGACACAAGGCGTCTTCTTAAAGTGCTGAATTTTGAGTTTTTAGAAAGGTAGGTCAAATATAAAGAAACTATTTTAGGTTCAGTTGGTAATGAGCTTAATCCATGCCTGGAACAAAAAGCCCCAAAGTCTTTAAAATCAGATTTGTAAGCTCTTAGTGTGTTATTTGCCTTAGAACTTTTTAAATTTTCTAATGTCGCATCATGTAGTATTTTCAGATCTGTTGTTAGCTGATTCATATTATTACTATTGATAACAATTAATTATCGTTAGTAATATATTAATAGATTTTAATAGTCAATACTAATAATTATAAAAATTATGATCAAAAAATCACAAGAACATCTCAATTCAGTTAATGAAAGTTATGCAGAACATATGAGCGTAGCGTTAAAAGTAGGCTCAAAAATGATTACTAGTGGATTTATGGCTTTAATTCATGGATTAATACCAGCAATTTTCGAAAAAAACGCAAGCAATAGAATAAAAGAACTGCATAATTTTATAAACCAAAAAAGATAATGATTACAATAATTTAATGTAAATAACTAATGTAAATGATTAGAAAAATTAAAAGAAAAGATAAAGAAAAATGGATAAAATTGTACTGCGGGTATGCTAAATTTTATAAAGTACCTATGAAACAAGAGATTTTAGATACTTTATGGAGTTGGATACACGATGAAAATCATGTTGTGAATGGAATATGTTACGAAATTGAAGATAAAATTGTTGGAATTGCACACTACAGAACAATGCCAAGACCAATAAAAGGTCAATATATAGGATTTTTAGATGATTTATTTGTGGATGAACACTTTAGAGGTAAGAAAATAGCTCAAAAACTTATAAAATACCTTGAATCTTTATCTAAAGAAAATAATTGGAATGGAATTCGTTGGATAACCCACTCTTCCAATGAGACAGCAAAAAAATTATATGATAAAATTGCAAAAAATACAGGATTTGAATTATATGAACTTAAAAGGGACTAAATTTCAGATAAAAGTTTGGAATTACTTGAAAAAAATACCTAGAGGAGAAGTCAGAACCTACCTTCAGGTGGCAAAAGCTATTGGAAAGCCAAAAGCCCATAGAGCGGTAGCAAATGCAGTTGGGAAAAACCCATATCCACCTAAAATACCTTGTCATAGGGTAATTAGGACTGATGGGTCACTCGGAGGATACTCAGGAAAAGGTGGAATTAAGACTAAACTGCGTTTACTTAGATCTGAAAAAGTAGACATTTAAGGTTAAAAAAGTGTTGAAAATAAAGACTTTTAGACGATTTTCTTGAATAATCATGTAAATAACGCTATTCACCCTTCAGTTGTACTATATATCTAAATATAACTAAATAAGTACCCTCTATGGGCGATTAAAGAGCATATTCTATTACTGCATTGCTCTATTTTTCAATGATATCAACCCTTTTTTAACGTCTAAAATTTGCTCTATTTTACAGGTTTTTTAAGCCACCTGCCCTACAATTTTTGATGCAAAAATATACTTTAGAATTTCATTAGTAAAAAACTGTTGCAATTAAACACTTCTAGCAATTTATATTATTTTTCAACGCTTTAACTAAATTTAGTTTTTTTTTCTAAATCAATGTGATCCAAAAAAGCTATTAATATTAATGATTTTAATTAAAAAACCAAAATATTACTCTACTTCAAAAAATTTTAATGCATTTTAATTAAATTTATATATAAATAATTTATTCAATAATTACAATAATTTAATTGTATATATTAATGTAAAAAATTAATAATTAGTATACAAATAAATACTATTAATTACTTTTTTTTAAAATATATTCTCTTCTGGTTATATAGAGACCACTTAAGACAATTATAAATAGACCTAAATAAGTCCAATTATCTGGTAATTCATGAAAGAAATAATAGCTAATTAATATGTTTGTTATGATTTCTGTATAACCCAAAGGAGCTAATTTTGAGGCATCAGCATATTTGAGTGATAAAATTAAGAAAAGATGTGCTACAGAGGCTATAAGGCCGATTAAAGCCATTAAAATCCACTGATTTGTAGTAGGATTTACCCATACAGTAGGCATAAATAAGCTAATAATGACCGTTCCTATTAAACCTGAAAGCAAAAGCGTTAAAAGAGGGTTGTCTGAAGTGCTAAGTTTTCTTGTTATAATAAGGTAAAATCCATAACAAATTCCATTACCTAAAGCAGCTAAAGTAGCTAGATTAAGTTCAATAAATCCAGGTCTAATAACAATTAAAGTACCAACAAATCCTAACGATACAGCAGTCCATCTTTTTACCCCTACTTTCTCATTTAAAAAAAATGGAGATAAAGCTGTGACACAAATTGGTGCTACAAATGCTAAAGTTAAAGCTTTAGGGAGTGAAATTTCAGAAATCGCATAAAAGAATAAATACGTAGAAAAAACAAATATCAAACCTCTTATTAGTTGAAGAGCTGGTTTTTTTGTCCAAACTAATGATTGCCTATAAAATATAAGCATTAAAGACAAGGTAAAAACTACTGTAAAAAAATATCTAGCCCATGTTATTTGTAAAACATCCATTGATGAGCTTAAATATTTTGCAAACGCATCCATAACAGGGACAATCATCCAAGCAGATGCATTTAAAATTATAGCCTTCACAACTGAAAGATATATCTTAATAGAAGTATTTTAAAGCAAAGAATACAACTATTGGAACTGTAATAAATGACATTAATGTAGAAACAACAATTGTGCTAGCAATGTTATCGACTATTTCTTTTGGTGAGTACATTGATCCAATTAAATAATTTAAAATAGCGCTTGGCATAGCAGATTGAATTAAAATTACACCTGCACCAAATCCAGAAAGATCGAAAAAAATTATAATTAAAAAACCAATTATGGGTCCAATGATTACTCTTCCAATAGAGGCAATTATTGAATTAGTGAAAGAAAAAACTTTTAATTTTGTTAATGCAATTCCTAACGACATTAATATTAAAACAATTGCTGTATATGTTAACAATTCAGTTAGATTAATAATTGCCTTGGGCATCTCCAAGTCAAAATAAATAAAAGTAACTGAAAATATGATTGCGTAAAAAGGTGGATTTTTAATTAAAATATTAAAGTCAAATTTTCTGTCAGCTAAAAACACTCCTAATGTAAAGTGAAGTAAAATTATAAGCGAAGATATTGATGCAGCTATTCCTAAACCTTGTGAACCATAAGCAAAAAGACAAATAGGAATACCCATATTTCCATTGTTAGGAAGAAGAAAAACTGGGATTTCTCTAATGATATCTTTAGTTTTTAATAGATATAAAATAATTATGCCTGTTAAACCAAAACCAACAATAGCAATTAAATAATAAATAAAATAACTGGTATATTGTTCAAATGTTATACCTGTAGAAGTAATAGAATATATAACCATTGCAGGCGTACCAACATTTGAGGCAAAAGTAGTTATAAAGGAATTATCAAAATCTGGTTTTTTCTTACCAAGATAATATCCAATCCCAACAACAAAAAATACAGGAAATAATACTTCAATAAGTTTGAAATATATTTCCATTAATCAAGCAATCTAATTAAAGTAGGTGATTTCAAGATATTCTTATTTTTTTTAAATATAGATAAACAGCTATTACAATTTAATTCTGTAGTTTTATGAGTAACTATTACGATTGTAGCTTTATTATTTTTTTTATCTGGAGTTTGAATTAATCTTTTGACAGAAATTTTATATTTAGCTAAACGATTGGTTATTTGAGATAAAACGCCTGGTTTATCTTTAACTTCAAATCTTAAATATAGAGAATTAACATAATTATTTACGTTGTAAGTCTTTAAAGTTTTTAGCTTGTTTACGCTTACACCAAATGGCTTTTTGATGTTTCCTCTTAAAATAGATAATAAGTCAGATAATAAAGATGATGATGTGGGTCCTGGTCCAGCACCCTCCCCTTGTAATACACTTTCTCCTACTGGCTTACCATTAAGGATCACTGCATTCATTACTCCATTTACATTACCAATATATGATTTTTTACTTACAAGACATGGATGAACAGTTTCAAAAAGTTCATTGTTTTTGAGTTCAGAGATACCCAGTAGTTTAATTCTTAAATCTAATTGATTTGCAATTTTAATATCTTTTAAATCAATCTTTTCTATTCCTTCCATTAAACATTTTTTATTAGATATTTTACTATTAAAAGCCAAAGCAGATAAAATTCTTACTTTTGCAAATGCATCAAAACCATTTAAATCTAATTTAGGATTACCAGGTTCTGCATATCCAAGCAGTTGAGCTTTTTTTAAAACATCTGCAAAATTCTGCTCAGAATTTTCCATCTCTGATAATATATAATTTGAAGTACCATTTAAAATTCCATAAACTTTAGATAATCTATTAGTAGCTAATCCTTCTTTGATTGATCTTAATATCGGTATCCCACCAGCAACTGATGCTTCAAATTCTAAATTGACATTATTTTTTTCAGCTAGTTTTGCTAAATTGTTTCCATGTTTTGAAATTAAAGCTTTGTTTGGAGTAATTACATGAATTTTATTTTTTAAAGCAGTTTCAACTAATTTTTTAGAAACCCCATCAGATTGTCCAATTACTTCAAATAATATATCAACTTTTTCTTTTTTAAAAATTTCAAAAGGGTTTTTATAAAAAATTTTTCTATTAATTTTATATTTTCTTTTTTTATTTATATTTTTTGCTGAAATAGCTATTACATTAACTCTTTTACCTGTTTTAAGTTCAATATCTTTTTTTTTAACAATTAGTTCATTAAATAAATAATTACCGACTTGACCAAGTCCAACAACTGCAATATTCACTATATTATTCATTTGCTTATATCTGGATATTTACTTTTTTTAGTATAGTCATCTATATAAATCTCATATTCTTCTAATGTCATTTTTGTTATATCGTCTGACTTTTTAAGTATTTCAGTTATTTTTTTTTGATTTTTTTTACTTTCAGCAGGATGTTCTGTCCAATACTGAGAATCTTTATTTAAAGAACAATTACTTAAAAAAATTAGAAAAATAATTAACAAATATTTCATTTTAAAGCAGTTCTTTCAGGAAAATTAAATTTATTATTTAAATTTTGAACAGCCTGACCTGCTCCACCTTTGATTAAATTGTCTATTGCAGAAATAATAACTATTTTGTTTTTATATTTTGATTTACACACTGTGATAAAACAATTGTTTGTATTGACAACATCATTTGTGCTCAAGAGTTTATCAGAGTCTAATATTTTAACAAAATTTTCTCCTTTATAAGACATCTTAAGTGTTTTGATGATTTTCGATTGATTAACATTTTTTTCTAAATCTAAATAAATTGTACTTAATATACCTCTAAACATTGGAGATAAATGTGGAGTAAAACTAAATTGAAAATTTTTATTTGTAAATTTGTTTAAAAATTGATGAATTTCAGAATTATGTCTATGAAAACCAACGCCATAAGCACTTAAAGACTCGTATAAATTCTTATCTTTATATTTTTTATGAACTCCTCTACCGGCACCAGAATATCCAGATTTTGAATCAATAATTATATTGTCTAATTTAACTAATTTTTTTTTAATTAGCGGAACAAGAGGTAATAATATTGATGTTGGATAACATCCTGGACATGAAATAATATTGTGATTTTTTAATTCATTACGATTTATTTCTGGTAAACAATAAATGCTTTTCTTCTGTAGTTTTGGAGCTCGATGTTTTTGTTTATACCATTTTAAATAATCATTAGCTTTTTTTAATCTAAAATCTGCTGCTAAATCAATTAGAGTAATATTATCATTAAGTTTTTTTGCTATATCTTGAGCTTCACCATTTGGCAGAGCTGTAAAGACAACATCAATACCATTTAACAATTTAGGATTAAATTTTACGATTTTAGGTAATTTTTTTTTTGAAAGAGATTTATCATAATAAGAAATATTTTTTCCAACAGACGAATTTCCACATAGATATTTAATATTAATATATTTATGGTTAATTAATAACTTGATTAATTGAACACCAATATATCCTGTAGATCCGGCAACTAATGCATTAAGCTTAGGCATTTTTTATTATAGCAGTTTAAATTGTAAAAAAAATTATCTTTTAGAAAACTGGAAGCTTCTTCTAGCTTTTCTTCTACCAGGTTTTTTTCTCTCAACAGCTCTAGAGTCTCTGGTTGTAAGCTTTTCGGTTTTCAATGTTGTTTTTAAATTTTCATCAAAGAGAACCAAAGCTTTAGAAATACCATGAACCATTGCTCCAGCTTGACCTGTGGGTCCGCCACCTTTTACGCTACATCTAACATCATAATCTGTAGCTTGATTTATAATTTCAAAAGGTCTTGTAATTTGCATTTTGTGAATTTCATCAGCAAAATATTCATTATATAATTTGCCATTTACATAAATTTTACCAGAACCTTTTTTTAACCATACTTTTGCTATTGAAGTTTTTCTTCTACCTGTCGCGTACTTACTATCTTTAAAATCTAATTTTAGCTTAGTAGTTTTTGTATTTGATTGTAAGTTTTCCATATTAATTTCTTGCTATGTTTTTATTGTTTAGTTTATCTAATTCTATAACTTTTGGATTTTGTGCAGCATGAGGATGTTCACTTCCTGAATAAATTTTTAATTTTGTTAATTGTTTTCTACCCAAAACACCACCTGGCAACATTCTTTTAACTGCTAGCTTTAAAGTTTCTCCAGGTTTTTTTTCATGAAGTTTTTCTGGTGTGGTAACTTTAATTCCACCAGGATGTCCTGTGTGTCTATAGTACTTTTTGTTTTGAAATTTATTACCAGTAAATTTTGCTTGTTCGATATTTTTTACTACAACAAAATCTCCATCATCCATGTGAGGTGTATAAGTAGTCTTATTTTTGCCTCTAATAATATTAGATACAACAGTCGCTAATCTTCCAACAACTGCATTTTTTGCGTCTATCTCGTACCAAGATGATGTAACTTGATCTTTTTTTGTGAATTTTGTCATTGTGCGTGGATTAATACTATTAAATTATTCAAAGTCAATTTTATATTTAGCTTGTAAAACATAACTAATATGCTATTTATCACTTGCCGATTTGATCCTATTGCGGGCATAAAACTGCTAAAATGGAATTTTCATAAAATTATAATCGGTAGGCATTTGAACTGTATTGTGCGCCTTGCATAAAGCAAAAGCACTAAAAAAGGAGTAAAAATGAGTACAAAAAGAAATAATCCAGAAACTATTGCGATACATGGTGGAGATTACAGAAGTGATCCAGCCACAAATTCAGTAGCAGTTCCAATTTATAGAACAACCTCGTATCAATTTAATAACACTGAACATGCAGCAAATTTATTTGCGTTAAAAGAGTTTGGAAATATCTATACACGAATAATGAATCCAACTAACGATGTGTTGGAAAAGAGAATCGCTGCTCTTGAAGGTGGTCTTGCAAGTTTAACTGTTGCTTCTGGTCAAACTGCTTCTACTTTTGCAATATTAAACGTTGCTCAAGCTGGAGACAATATTGTTAGTTCAACAGATCTTTATGGTGGAACAGTTTCTTTATTTACACATACTTTAAGTAAGCTTGGTATAGAAGTAAGATATGCAGATCCATCAGATCCAAAAAACTTTGAAAAAGCAATAGACGATAAAACTAGAGCTTTTTATGGAGAAACATTACCAAACCCATATTTAAGAGTTTTTCCAATTAAAGAAGTTTCAGATATTGGTAGAAAATATAACATTCCATTAATCTTGGATAACACTGCTGCCCCTGTAATTTGTAAACCAATTGAACATGGTGCTGCTGTGGTTGTTTATTCTTTAACAAAATATATAGCTGGTCATGGAACAGTAGTCGGAGGTGCACTAGTAGATGGTGGAAATTTTGATTGGACAGCAGATCCAAAAAGACAGCCACTATTTAATGAACCTGATGCTAGTTATGGAGGTGTTGTTTGGGGTAAAGCTGTGCCCGAATTAACAGGTGCAAATGTTGCTTTTGCAGTAAGAGCGAGAGTAACCTTGTTAAGAGATTTAGGATCAGCACTTTCTCCGGATAATGCATTCGGTGTCATACAAGGACTTGAAACAGTTGCTTTAAGGATGAAACAACACTGTGATAACGCTGCAAAAGTGGTTGAGTACTTAAAAAATCATAAAGCAGTTAAGAGAGTTATTTACGCTACTGAACATAATGAAGAGATATCAAGTCGAGCAAAAAAATATCTTAAAAATGGTAATGGTGCTTTAGTTGGTATTGAATTATCTGGTGGTATAGAAGCTGGTAAAAAATTCATTGAGGCTTTAAAAATGTTTTACCACGTTGCAAATATAGGTGACGCTAGAAGTTTAGCAATACACCCAGCAACAACAACTCACAGTCAATTAAATGAGGATGAATTAGCTGCTTCAGGTGTAACCCCAGGATATGTTAGACTTTGTATTGGTTTAGAACATATTGATGATATCATTGATGATTTAGATCAAGCTTTAGACAAATCTTCAAAAGGTAATTTAAAAGCAGTTAGTTAATTTTATTTATATGTCTACAAATAGAAATTAATTAATCTGTTTTTTGTATTTTGAGATAAATATAAAATACAAAGTTGAAAGTATTATCAAAATAGAATTTATCTGGTGTAAAGATGCGAATAACATTTTTACTCCAGATAAAATAGTTATCACTCCAAGAAAAATTTGAAATGCCAAAGTCAAACCAATTAAAGTAATAGGTTTGTATAATTTTTTGTTTCCAGTATTAATTACTTTAAAGAGGATTAGAGCATATATGACTATAATTAAGTATGCTAAATTTCTATGTATAAATTGAACAATAGAGGGATTATCAAATACTTTTAAATTCAAAAACTCTTTAAAACTACTATCATCAGGAAAATAATTAACACCCATCAATGGCCAAGTGTTATAAATTTTGCCAGCATCCATACCAGATACAAAAGCGCCTATAATTAGTTGCAAAAATAATAAAACTAAAAAAATTTTTACTATAAAAAAATTAATAGAAACTGTTTGATTTGAAGAGGATGATAACTTTAAAAATTGCCAATATACAATTGATAAAATGATAAAAGCTGTTACCAAATGTATTGCAAGTCTATAATGACTAACATCAATTCTTTCAACTAATCCACTAGATACCATGTACCAACCTAAAAACCCTTGAAAACAAACCAGTAAAAAAATAAGTCCATATTTTTTTATAATCCAAACTCCTTGTTTTAGTGAAAAATAAACCATTGGGAATAATACGGTTAAACCAATTATTCTCCCTAACTGCCTGTGCCCCCACTCCCACCAGAATATTACTTTGAATTCATCAAGAGTCATATTGAAGTTTTGTTGGCTGTATTCAGGAATTGTTTTATATAAACTAAAATATTCCAACCATTTTTCATTTGTAAAAGGAGGAAAAAAACCAACAAATAATTCCCAAGTCGTAATTGATAAACCGGAGTCAGTTAATCTAGTCAAGCCTCCTACCAATATTATTAAAGAAACTAAAACTAATAATGATAGCATCCACAATTTAAGTTGATTATTTAAATGATTATTCTCACTGTACATGATCAGATAAATATAATAATTATTAAGTATTCCAATAAATTAAATGTCGCCAAATAATAAAAAAAAACTAGATTTAATAAGAGTTAAGCTAGATAAATTAGATAATAAACTGTTATCACTTATAAAATATAGAACAAAGCTAGTTGAGGAAGTTTTAAAGCTTAAAGAATTTAAAAAAGAAATCGTAGATAAGAAAAGAATTAATTTTATTTTAAAAAAAATAAAAGCAAAATCCTTAAAACAAGGCATAGATCCAAAAATAACTAATCGTATTTGGAAAAATATGATTTGGTCTTATATTGATTACGAAAGAAGAAATTTTAAAAAAAAATAATTTATTTACTATGTGGTGGAAGTTTTTTCTCCACAAACATTTCGTGTTTTCTAGTATCAGGATTGTATTTTTTTGCAGATAATTTTACTTTAGCTTTTTCGCCACCTGCAGGTTTTTTTACATAATAAAAATAAGGACTATCTGGTTTAGCTTCAGGCACCATTCTAACTTTTACGTGTGTTTTTTTTGCCATTTATTTTAATGTTTTTAAAATTTTTGATATTTTAGTTAACTTATTTTTTAATTTTTCAGCTTTTATAGATTTATCTGCCATTTCGTCAAGCTTTAAAGTATCTTCATTATTAAGGATCTTTTTAACTCCATTAATTGTCATTCCTTGATCTTTAAGCAAATATTTAATCTTCTTAAGAAGATCAATATTTTTTTCATCATAGTATCTTCTATTAGAATTAAGAATTTTTGGCTTGATTTGTTTAAACTGTGTTTCCCAAAATCTTATTATATGTGTAGGCAAAGAACCCTTCTTATTGACTTTTAAGTCTAAAATTTTAGCAACTTCACCAATAGTTTTATAAGCCTGATCAGCTTTATCCATAATCTTTAAGATTTATAAACTCTTTAAATTCTTTTGAAGGTTTAAATAAAACAACATCCCTACTAGTTATTACTTTAGTTTCCTTAGTTTTTGGGTTTCTACCAATTCTACTTTTTTTTTGTCTAATAGAAAAAGTTCCAAATTTAGATAATTTTAGCTTTTTCTCAGATTTAATGCTGGAAATAATTGTTGATAAAAAATCATCAATTAAATTTTCTGAAATCTGTTTAGAAAAACCTAGTTGCATATAAACTAAATTAACTAAATCTTTTTTAGTTAAATTTATTCTCATTTAAAGATTCTGTTTAATTTTTTCTATCAAATTACCTTTAACAATTCTGTGGCAAACATCTAACGAGTTAGCAAAGCCAACGTAATCGGTACCACCATGACTTTTTACTACTGGAGAGTCTAATCCTATAAAAATTGCACCATTGTACAACCTTGGATCTAATCTTTTTTTAAATTTTTTTAAATTTGAAATATTTAGAAGAGAAGATAGTTTTCCTATCCAATTTCCAGTCATCGCTTTTTTTAATTCACTGGTAATAAAATTTGCAGTCCCTTCAGCTGTTTTTAATGCAACATTCCCAGTAAATCCATCTGATACAATTACATCAACTTTACCGTCCATTATGTGATTGCCCTCGATGTACCCTGAGAAATTAAAATTTTCAGATTTTTTGTCATTAAGAATTTGATATGTTTCTTTTATTACTTCATTACCCTTTAATTCTTCTGAACCAATATTCAATAAAGCAACATTGGCCATTTCATTTGGATATAACGAGTTATAAAGTGCAGCTCCCATCGAAGAAAAATCACTTAGATTTTTTGTACTGCATTCAATATTAGCTCCAAGATCTAATACAACGCTCATGCCTTTTTTATTTGGCCACAGCGCAGATAAAGCTGGTTTATCTATATTTTCAATCATTTTAAGATTCAATTTTGATACAACTAATAGAGCGCCAGTATTACCAGCAGATATAACTATATCAGCATGCTTTTCTTTAACACTTTGAATAGCAAGCCACATACTTGTGTCTTTTCCTCTTTTTGCACCTTCTAAAGGACTGTCAGTACTTTTAATTGCATTCTCTGTATGAAAAATTTCATAGAATTCTTTATTAATTTTGTTTTCAATTAATGGAGAAATTTTATTTTTATCTCCAAATATTTTGTAAAAAATGTTTTTATTTGATTGATGGTTATGAATGATTCCATCTATAATTTTTTTTGGTGAACCATCACCACCCATTGCATCAACTGCAATTTTAATTTTTTCGGACATTAAGTAATTATACTATTCTTTTGGGTCTAAAACTTGTCTACCCTTATACATACCAGTTTTTAAATCTAAATGATGAGAAAGTCTATATTCACCTGATTTTTTATCCTCAACTATATTTTTAGTTGAAAATTTCATTGTTTGGGCTCTTCTCATTCCAGTTCTGGAAGGGGTTTGTTTTCGTTTTGGTACAGCCATAATTACGAGTTACTTACACTTTTTAAATAAGAATTCAAAGTTTTTTTTGATAAATTTAAGTTAAATTCCTCAAAATATTTAAGTAAATAAGCAATATTGTTAAAATCAACTAAAAATATTGATAATTTTTCAATTTTGTCAGTTTCAGATAAATTATCCCAAAAATGAATCTCTGAAACCATGGAATGAAACAAATTTATATAATCTTTCATTTTTTTGTTTATAGATTGGTCACCATATCCTATTTCTCTTATGCTTAATTCTAACTGCCTAAAATTAAAATCATAAATTTCTTGTAGAATTTTTTTATTTTCCTCATTTTTATAATTTTTGAGAAAAAATGAAAAATGAAGCAAAAATAATGTCAATCTATCAGAAAAACTATCATCCCTATTTAAATCTTTATATAAATCTTTATTTCTAGTGAAATTAATTAAATTGTTATAAATATGTATATACTCATCATTCATGAATAAATTATATATATTTTTTTTATTTTTAATACTTTCAAATTGCTCTTTTAAGCCTGTTGTTAAACATCATGGTGTACCATTTTTGGAAAAAAAACAAAATAATTTAATAATTAATAAAAGTAATAAAAATGATATCACTAATATTTTGGGAAATCCTTCTACAACGAGTAAATTTGATAATGATGTATGGATATATATTGAACGAAAACAAACACAATCAAAGCTAAGTAATTTTGGTAAAATGAAAATATTTAAAAATGATGTATTGGTTTTGGAAATTGATAAATATGGATTATTAAAAAAAAAAAATTTATATAATTTAGAGGATATGGAAAATATAAAAATTTCAGATATTTCAACTAAATCAGGTATAAATAAAAGTTCTTTTATATATTCATTTATGTCGAGTATGAGACAAAAACTAAATGACCCTCTTGGAAAGAGGGCCAAAAAACGTAAAGAAATTAACCAGCGATAACTGCTAACAATAATAAAGCTACAATATTTGTAATCTTAATCATTGGATTAACAGCTGGACCTGCAGTATCTTTGTATGGATCTCCAACAGTGTCACCTGTTACAGCAGCTTTGTGAGCTTCTGAACCTTTTCCGCCATGATTTCCATCTTCGATATATTTCTTAGCATTATCCCATGCGCCACCTCCAGCAGTCATAGAAACAGCCACAAACAATCCAGTAATAATAACTCCTAAAAGCATAGCTCCTACTGCGGCTAAGGCTGCTACCTGACCACCTATTGATAGAATTATAAAATATAAAACTACAGGTGATAGTACTGGTAATAATGATGGGATTATCATTTCTTTAATCGCAGCAACAGTCAATAAATCAACTAATTTCGCATAATCAGGTTTTTGTTTTCTTTTCATAATACCTGGAAATTTTTTAAACTGTCTTCTTACTTCCACCACAACAGCACCACCTGCTCTTCCAACAGCTTGCATTCCCATAGATCCAAATAAGTAAGGCAACATTCCACCAATTAATAACCCAACAACAACATAAGGATTTGATAAATCAAAAGTTACAACTATTCCTTCAAGTGCAGAGCCTGCTTCTTTAGAAAAATGTTTGATATCTTCAGTATAAGCTGCAAATAAAACTAGTGCACCTAAACCAGCAGAACCAATCGCATAACCTTTTGTTACAGCTTTTGTAGTGTTCCCAACAGCATCTAGAGCATCTGTTGTTTTTCTAACTTTTTTATCTAAGTTAGACATTTCTGCGATCCCTCCAGCATTGTCAGTTACTGGGCCATAAGCATCTAACGCAACAACCATTCCAGCTAACGCTAACATTGTTGTAACAGCAATTGCAATACCAAATAGGCCAGCAATAGAATTTGTAATTAAGATACCAGCAACAATAATTAAAGCAGGTATTGCTGTCGCTTCCATTGATACAGCCAAACCTTGGATAACGTTAGTTCCGTGACCAGTTGTTGATGATAAAGCTACAGATTTAACTGGTCTATAACTTGTTCCTGTGTAATATTCTGTAATCCAGATTAACAAACCTGTAATAACTAAACCAATTACTCCACAATAATATAAATCCATTCCATTAAATGTATTTCCATTAACAGTGTATTCATTTGTAAAACCAATTACATGATCAGTTACAGGCCAAAGAATAGCTAATGATGCAACGGCAGATACAATAAACCCTTTGTATAACGCGTTCATCACATTGTTATCTTTTCCAAGTTTAACAAAGAATGTACCTATAATAGATGTTAATAAACAAGCAGCACCAATTGTAAGAGGATAGATCATCATATTAAGATCACCTACGAAGAAAATTGATGATAAAACCATAGTTGCAACAATAGTAACGGCATATGTTTCAAATAAATCTGCTGCCATTCCAGCACAGTCACCAACGTTGTCTCCAACGTTATCTGCAATTACTGCTGGATTTCTCGGGTCATCCTCAGGAATACCGGCTTCAACCTTACCAACAAGGTCAGCTCCAACATCTGCACCCTTAGTAAAAATACCTCCACCTAATCTTGCAAAAATTGAAATCAAAGAAGCTCCAAACCCTAAAGCAACTAGAGCATTCACTATTTCTCTTTCATCCACTTCAAATTTCAATAATAAAAAATAATAAACTGCTATTGCCAACAATGCTAAACCAGCAACCAACATACCAGTTACAGCACCAGATTTAAAAGCTACTGAAAGACCTTGAGCTAGACCTTTTCTTGAAGCTTCGGCAGTTCTAACATTAGCCTCCACAGAAACTAACATGCCAACATATCCTGCAATACCAGATAATGCTGCACCTATTAAATAACCAAGACCAACTAATGGGCTAAATGCAATACTAACAATTACAAGAACAGCTGCACCAACAATAGCAATTGTTTTGTATTGTCTTGCTAGATAAGCTTTTGCTCCAATTTGAATAGCTGATGCAATATCCTGCATTTTTGCATTTCCTGCGCTTGAATTTAAAATGTTTTTTCCAGTTAAGAACCCGTAAACGATAGATAAAAAACCGGCTCCGATTGTGTATAATAAAATAGTTTCGACAGTTGCGCTCATATAACCCTTAGTTGTTGGTTGTTAATTTTTTAAGCCCGGACAATACAAAAAAAGTCAAAAAAGACAATAATTAACTTCAAAATTGGTGGACATAACCACTTACATTATTGGCGATTTCTCTGCCTTTTTGATCTAAAATTAAAGACTTGTTTTTACCAGATAAAATAGTTCCTATTTTGGAAATTTTTACACCGAGAGATTTACTTAATTTATTTATGATTCTGGCATTGTTTGGTTTAGCAGTAAACAAAATTTGATAATCATCTCCATTAGAAACTAGATCAATTTTTTTTAAATTCTTACTATTGATAAGATTGGTAAGATTTCTTGATACGGGAATAAACTTTTCATAAATTTTATAAGAAACATTTTGCTTGTTTATTAATTTATTCAAATCTGTGATTAAGCCATCAGATATATCCATAGAACTAGTTGCTAGAGAAAGTAAATTTTTAGAAAACTTATTTTGGATATCAGGCATATAATATTTGTTAATAAAATACTTCGTTTTAGATTTATTTAATTTTATCTTATTTTTTAAAACTTGAAGTCCAATAAAACTATCACCTAAATTTCCTGTAACATATATATCATTATTTACATTAGATTGATTTCTGTAGATTATTTTTTTTGAATATCCAACTGAAGTTATTGTAAAACTAAGTTTATTAGAAAAAGTTGTATCCCCACCTCCTAATAATAAATCATATTTTTTTTGCTCTTCCCTTAAAGAATTAGATATTTTTTTAAGATTATTTTTTGTAAAGTTTTTTTTGTTACCTGATCCAGCAATAAAATAATATTTCGGATCTACTCCTTTACAGATTAAATCAGAAATTGAAGATCTTAAAATCTTTTTAATAACTAAATCTGGTTTTTTAAAATCTATAAAATGTGTACCTATGTTATATGTGTCTACAGAAATAACTAATCCTTTTTTTTTATCAAAAAAAACATCGTCATTTAAACTTAAAGCAGCTTTATTTTTTTTAGAAATATTAGAAAAATAATTATTTATTAATTCAAATTCATGCATTTGTTCTTAATTTTTTTCCAACATTATCAAGCAAAGCATTTAGGTACTTAGTTTGTGAATTTTCTAAGAAATAATTTGATGAATTTAAATACTCTTTAATTATAATGTTTAAGGATAAATTAGGTTTGTACATTAATTCGTATGTAGCAGCTTTTAAAATAGTTTGAAAAACCTTATCTAAATTTTCAAAGACAAATTCATCACCTAATTTATTTTTTAATTCATCTATAATTAGATCATTTCTTTCGATAGTTCCTAGTACAATATCTTTAATAAATTTTTTAAATCTGTGTTTTGGAAACTGTAATTCATCATCTTCGTTATAAAATTTACCATAGAGTTTTTGAATTATTATAACCCTAGGATTATTTATTGGATTAAAATGTGTTCTCATTTTTGAGATAGAACAGAAATTACTGCTTCAGCTGCTTCCGCACCTTTTTTCTTTCTCGCTTTAGCTTGAGACATATTCAAACAAGTAATTATTCCATTCCCAATTGGTTTTTTACTTGAAATTGATAATTCCATAATGCCATTAGTTGCTGCTTGAGAAATAAAATCAAAGTGAGGAGTTTGACCTTTAATAACACAGCCTAAAGCTAAAAAGGCATCATGCTTATTAATGTTTTTTGAAATAGTTACTGGGATTTCAAAAGCTCCTGGAACATTAATAACTTTTATATTATTTTTTTTTGAAATTAATTTTAAAGCACTCTTAAGTAGTCCATCTGCAATATCTTTGTAATAATCAGCTATAACAATCAAAATTTTTTTCTTCATTATATCAATTCTTGTTTAGTAATTTTTATACCATAACCATCTAAACCAATAACTTTTTTTGGAGATTTTGTGATTAATATCATATTTTTAATTTTCAGATCTTTTATAATTTGAGCTCCAATTCCGTAATTTCTTATTAATTTATCATTACCCTTTTTATAAAAATCTTTATTTTTATAATCTTTTAGAGTTTGTGTTACAGATTTTAAATTAGAGTCTTTAATAAAGATTAATACACAATTGTTATATTTTTTAAAATAATTCAAAGTTTTGTTAAATGAGTTTGGTAATTGTTGATTAATTAAATAATTTTGAACTACATTTGAAGAGATCACTCTTACCCTTGGGGTAATACCCTTTTTTATTTTTCCTTTAATTAGAGCAAAATGTTCTGCACCATCAATCAAATTTTCATAAATTCGAATATTATACTTTTGATCTTTTACAATTATTGAGCTTTGTTTTTTTAATTTAATTAATTTTTCTTTTTTAAGTCTATAAGCAATCAAATCTTCAATCTTACCTATTTTAAGTTTATGCTTATTTGCAAAATTAAATAAATCGTTACCTTTGGCCATTGTTCCATCTTCGTTCATAATTTCACAAATAACAGCTGAATTATTTTTTTTTGCTAATTTTGAGATATCAACTGAAGCTTCTGTATGCCCAGCTCTAACAAGTACACCTCCATCTTTTGCTATTATTGGAAAAACATGACCTGGAGATACAATTTCATTTTTGTTAGCATTTTTCTTTGAAGCAACTTTAATTGTTTTGGCTCTATCCTTCGCTGAAATTCCAGTTGTAATTCCCTTTTTAGCTTCGATAGAAACGGTAAATGCAGTTTTATTTCTTGATTGATTAATTGGTGACATTAATGAAAGGTTTAATTTTTTTGCCTGAACACTATCTAGAGCTAAACAAATTAAACCTCTGCCATACTTGGCCATAAAATTTATATTTTTTGAATTAGTATCTGATGTGGATATTACTAAATCGCCTTCATTTTCTCTTTTTTCATCATCAACTAAAATGAACATTCCACCTTTTCTAGCAATACTGATAATAGTTTCTATTGATGCAAAATTATTTTTTGTCATTAAAATAATTTCTTACATATTTAGACAAGATATCAATCTCAATATTTACCAAACTAGATTTTTTTAAAGTAGATAAATTGGTCTCTTTATAAGTATGGGGAATAATCCAAATTTGAAAACCTTTTTTTGTAATTTTTGAAATTGTGAGAGAGATGCCATTTACGCATATTGACGCCTTCTCTATTAAATGTTTTCTTTCTTTTTTTGGAATCTCAAAATCAAAAAGATAAGATTTATCTATTTTATTAATACTATTAACTATTCCAACCGTATCAACATGACCTTGGCAGATATGACCAGAAATTTTAGTTCCATATTTCAAAGGTAACTCTAAGTTCAAAACATCATTTGTTTTGAGAAATTTAAATTTGGACCTAATTAAAGTTTCATTTGATAAATAAAATTCCATTATTTTTGACTTATAGGAAATTAGTGTGAGACATACCCCATCACATGCAACTGACAATCCCATATCTTTTGATGAAACTTTTAAGTTACTTTTAATAAATATATTGATGCCTTTTGGTCTTTTAGTAATTCTTTTGACAGTACCTTGGTTATATATAATTCCGTTAAACATAGTTTTTATAAAATTCTATTTTATCCTTTTTTAATTTAAGGTTTAGTTTTGACTTATATCTATATTTTGATTTTAAGGTATTTAAACCGTTAAATTCAACAAAATCAGAATTTTTGGACAAATTTTTGGAACTTTTAAACAAATAAAATTTATTAAAAATTTTATCATTTATGAATGATTTTGTAAGTTTATCTCCACCTTCAACCAATAAATTTCTACTTCCTAAAGAATAAATTTTTTTTAATATCTCTTTTAAATTGAATTCTTTATTATTATTAATTTTAGATTTTATTAATAAGACTTTTTTAGATTTAAATAATGAGATTTTTGATTTTGTTGCTTCATTATAAAAAATAATTGTTTTTATTTTAGTTGCAGATTTTATTAAGTAAGAGTTTGGATTAGAATTTAGCTTATTATCTAAAATGACTCTTATAGGTGAAAAATTATTTTTGTTTTTAAGTCTACAATTGAGTTTTGGATTATCCTTATTTAAGGTTTTGTGTGAAATTAATATCGTATCATTTTTATATCTTAAAAAATGTGAAAACTTATCAGAATAAATATTAGTAATTTTTTGCTTTTCTTTACTATAAATTAAATTGTTCTTTGAAACTGCAATTTTACCTGTAACAAAAGGTATTTTATTTTTTCTGTTAAAAAAATAAGGATAGTAAAACCGACTGATTTCTTTTTTTAAAAGATTTTTTCTAACTTTTATTTTACTTGATTTTAAAACTTTAAAAGATTTTCCACTAACACGTTCGTCAATATCAGAATTTGAGTAAATAACTTCTGATATTTTTGATTTAATTATTAAATTTGTACAAGGTGGTGTTTTTCCTTTATGACAACACGGTTCTAATGTGACATACATCTTTGAACCAGCAACATTTTCAATAGAGTCTTTAATTGCATTTCGTTCAGCATGAGGCCTTCCATCATATGAAGTCTGTCCTATAGATATAATTTTATTATTTTTAACAATTACACATCCAACAGATGGATTTGTACCGGTTAAACCTTCGCGAGCAATTGCCAAATTAAGGGCAATTTGCATGAATTGTTTATCTTTACTGGTAAATTTATCTTTTTTTGTAGACATCTAATCTGTCCACGAATTGCACAAAGTCTTTTTCTTCTCTAAAATTTCTATAAACGGAAGCAAAACGCACATATGCTACAGGATCAAGCTCTTTTAATCCTTCCATAACCATTGTTCCAATTGTACTAGTTGATATTTCTGTTTGTCCAAGTTCTTCTAATGATCTTGAGATTTTACTTATAAATTTTTCAGCAGTTTCCGTATCAATTGGTCTCTTTTTTAGTGCTATATAGATTGATTTAGATAATTTATCTCTGTCAAAAGAAGATTTTCTTCCATTTTTTTTAACAACCATTAATTCTCTAAATTGAATTCTTTCAAAGGTAGTAAATCTTTCGCCACATATACATAATCGTCTTCTTCTTATTGCAGTTCCATCTTCAGTTGGTCTAGAATCTACAACTGACGTATCACCTTTTTTTTCACAAGGACAAATCATTATTTATAAATTTTTATATATTGGAAATGACGAAGTTAGATTAATAACTTCATTTCTTACTTCGTTTTCAACTTTACTGTTATCATCAGGATTTTCAGATAAACCTTTAATAGTTTTTGTTATCAATTCACCTACAGTTTTAAATTCATTTAATCCAAATCCACGTGTAGTAGCAGCTTGAGTACCCAATCTAATTCCCGATGTAATCATTGGTTTCTCTGTATCAAAAGGTATTCCATTTTTATTACATGTTATGTTGGCTCTTGATAGACTTTCCGCTGCAAGATTTCCCTTAACATTAAAAGGTCTTAAATCAACAAGCATTAAATGAGTATCAGTTCCATCTGAATAAATTTTAAATCCATTGTTTTTTAAAGTTTCGGCTAAGATTTTTGCATTAGCTAAAACAGATTTTATATAATCTTGAAAATCTGGTTGAAGAGCTTCTAGAAAACCAGCAGCTTTAGCAGCAATAATATGCATCAAAGGTCCACCTTGATAACCAGGGAAAACAGCTGTGTTAAACTTTTTACCAAGCTCCTCGTCATTAGACAAAATTATTCCACCTCTTGCACTTCTAAAAACTTTATGTGTAGTTGAGGTTACAACATGAGCATAATCACATGGATTTGGATAACCTTTACCAGCCACAAGTCCTGAGAAATGTGCCATATCAACCATTAAATAGGCTCCTACTTTATCAGCTATTTCTCTAAATCTTTTAAAATCTATTACTCGAGAATAAGCACTGCCGCCTGCTATTATTAATTTAGGCTTGTGTTCTAAAGCAAGTCTTTCAACATTATCATAATCAATAAGCTCAGACTCTTTATCAACGTCATAACCTATAGCGTTAAACCATTTACCTGACATAGATATTTTCAATCCGTGTGTTATGTGTCCACCTGAATTTAAACTCATTCCCATAAATGTATCTCCAGGATTTAATAAAGCTAAAAATACAGCTCCATTTGCTTGAGCTCCAGAGTGCGGTTGTGCATTTGCATATTTACAATTAAATAATTTTTTTAATCTCTCAATTGCAAGACTTTCTGCAACATCTACATGTTCGCAACCATTATAGTATCTTTTTCCTGGATATCCTTCGGCATACTTATTAGTTAAAACTGATCCTTGAGCTTCAAGAACTGCTTGTGAAACTATATTTTCTGATGCAATTAATTCTATATGTTGTTGTTGTCTTAAGAGTTCGTCTTTTATAGCTTTATATAATTCAGGGTCCTTGCTAGACAAACCATCTTCAAAGAAACTCTTATAACTATCGTTTAAATAACTTTTTTCACTAGACATAATCAATTATATTTTTTTTACTCTTTTTAAGTGTCTCCCACCTTCAAACTTTGTATTTAAAAAAATGCTAATAAATTTTAATGCATTTTTTTTAGTTAATAATCTAGAACCCAATGTAATGATATTTGCATCATTATGCAATCTAGATAATTTAGTCGATTTTTCATTAAAGCATTGAGCGGCTCTAACATTTTTATGTTTATTTGCCGCAATATTCATTCCAGTTCCTGATCCACATACCAAAATACCAATATTTTTTTTTGATGAATTTACTTTTCTTGCAACTTTATGTGCGTAATCTGGGTAATCAACGCTATTCTCATTTGAGGGACCAAAATCTTGGAAATTAATTTTTTTCTTTTCTAAATAAATTTTAATTGCTTCTTTAAGTTTAAAACCAGCGTGGTCTGATGAAATAAATATCTTTTTCAAACTAATTGAATTTATAATCTAGCACACAAGCAACAAGGTGGACTCTATTTTCTTCACCACCATTAAATGCATTATGATATTTTGTGTTATTAGTCACCCACACAGAACCATCTGCTGGCATATGTTTTGCAACATTATCTATGACCATTAAGCATCCAGGATTAGTTACAATCGGAATGTGCAATCTTGGTTCTGGATCTCTATGCCAACTTAAAGTTGATCTTGGTTCTTTTAGCAAAATTCTTACTCTACCCAATTTGTATTTGCTTGATAAAACATCATAAACTTCTTTAAAATAAGTGTTCTCATAATCTTTTATAAATTCAGAATAAGCTGCTTCATCAATTTCAACATCTCTAGAAACCTCTTGTCCAGTTTTATCAGGTTTAGTCCAGTAAACACCTCTAGCTTTATTGCCTTTGATTGAGTCAGGATCACCAGGAATTTGAGTTAATGAAATTGCTCCAAAGTGTGTTATTCCAGCATCTTCGAATTTTTTTGTCTTAATAATTTGGTTATAGGCCTCTTGAAGTTTGTTTATATCAAATTTCAAGTTTTGTTTTTGAAAATCGCTAAAATCTAAAACTCTTTCTTCTTTTTTTAGGTTTAGGTTTACAACTTTTGTGTTATCAATGTTCATAAAAATGGTTTTGTACTTAATTTAAGAGTTATTTGTATAATACATTTGTCGCATTAATAAAGTAAATTTAAACATGATTGTAGGAAAATATCCAAGCCTAAGATTAAGAAGAAACAGAAAATCTTCTTGGACTAGAAAACTAATACAGGAAAATACCCTAAGTCCTAATGATTTTATTCTTCCAATTTTTCTTATTGATGGAGTAAATAAAAAACAACATATAAAATCAATGCCTGGCGTCTACAGGTATTCAGTGGATAGAATCGGTCAAATTATTGATAAAGCGATAAGCAAAGGAATTCCGATGGTTGCCCTTTTCCCAAACACAAAAAAGTCATTAAAAAATGAACTAGGATCAGAAGCGCTCAATGAAAATAATCTTGTTTGTAGAGCATCAAGAATGATTAAAAAAAAATACAAAAATCAAATTGGAATTATGTGTGATGTTGCATTAGATCCTTATACCTCTCATGGACATGACGGATTAATCAAATCTAATAAAATTTTAAATGATGAAACAATTCAAGTTTTAATAAACCAATCTTTACTTCAAGCTGAAATGGGTTGTGATGTTTTAGCTCCATCAGATATGATGGATGGAAGGATTAGTAAAATTAGAAAAGCAATAGATCAAAACAATTTCCAAGACGTTCAGATTTTATCTTATGCAGCAAAATATGCATCCAGCTTTTATGGTCCCTTTAGAGATGCTGTGGGATCAAAAAGTTCATTAAAGGGTGATAAAAAAACATATCAAATGGATTTTAGAAATTCTGATGAAGCATTAAGAGAAGTTGCTTTGGATATAAAAGAAGGAGCTGATATGGTTATGGTTAAACCAGGAATGCCATATTTGGATATAATTAAATCAATTAAAGAAAAATTCAAAATCCCAGTTTTTGCATATCAAGTATCTGGTGAGTACAGTCTAATAGAAAATGCTATTAATAAAAACCTTGTAAATAAAGATGCAGTGTATGAAAGTTTAGTGTCTTTTAAAAGAGCTGGTGCAAATGCGATTGTGAGTTATTACGCTGATCGAATTGACAAAATAATAAAGTAATCACCTTAAAGTATTTAGAAATAACAATCTATTGTTTGGAAAATTAATATTATTTGGTTTTAAAATTGTTTTATCTAGATAATCATTAACTAACTTCAAACCTTTTAGTAAAATTTTAATATCTTCAACCTCTTTATCTTTTTCAATAAGAAAGTTTGGAACATATTTTTTTTCATTTGATGATGAAACATAGTAAACAGTTTCGTTATTTTCAGTATCTTTTTCTACTAAGTTTTCTAATTCTAAATCATAACCTAATATTTTGAGTAATTCTAATTCCCAAAAAATATATTTTTTTAACCAATTTTTATCTTGTAAAATTAAAAAAAAATTCTGAATTATGAAAAAAACTTTTTCATTTGATTGTGCGTCTGCTGTTAAAATTTTAATCAAATTCATTGCAGAAGTTAAGCATGATAATTTTTGTCTATCATCAAAATACAAAGGGCTGTAAGCATTTAAAATTTCAACTTTAAAATAGCCAATCCTATTCTCATTTTTTGAATTATAATTAACATGCAACTTATTTCCTATTTGCAGATAATTTTTAATTTTTTTTGATGTTCCACCAAATATGATGCCTGATACTTTACCTTTTTCTTTGGTGAAAATTTCTACAATTAAGGAGTTTTCGTTATATCTATTTTTACTTATCAAAAAACCTTCATCAGACCAATTCATATTATTTATTGAAAGTATTTAAACACTCTGTAGCTGCACTTTGCTCGGCATTTTTTTTGGAATTGCCAATGCCAATAAAGTATTTTGTATTGGGTAATTTGACTCCTACTTTAAATACAGGTTTGTGTCTTGGACCAGTATTTGAGATTAATTTATATTTAGGAAGACTTTTAAATTTTTTTAATGTTTGTTCTTGTAACTTGGTTTTGGCATCAATTTCGGTAACAACACTATCGCTAATTTTTGCTTCCCACTGCTTTAAAATAAATTTTTCAACAATATTAAAGCCTTTATCGAGATAAATTGCTCCTATTAAAGCTTCACAACTATCTGCAATAATTTTATCTTCAATTTTTATTTTTTTATTTCTTGGATTAAAAGTTTTAATATATTTTTCTAAATTAATTGATTTTGCAATTTCAAGACAAGATTTTTTATTAACAAGTGAAGCAAATTTCTTATCAAGTATTCCCTCTTTTTCATTTGGATAAATTTCTAATAATTTTTTAGCCATGACCAGTCCTAGTACACGATCACCTAAAAATTCAATTTTCTCATTATTTTTAGAGGAATTAAAACTTTTATGAGTAAGAGATTGGTATAATAAATTTTTGTTTTTAAAAACTATATTTATTTTTTTTTCTAGTTCTTGATGCTTTATTTTCATTAATTAATTACATTAAAGGTTCTTTTAAATCTTATAGATTTATGCCATTTCCAAAATTCAATAAAACTTCCTATTTTTTTATCAGATGAAAAAAAAATAAATTGAGCCTTACCAACCAGGTTATCTTTATGAACATAACCAACACTTGAAAGAAATCTGCTATCCTTAGAACAATCTCTATTATCACCCAAAAAGAAATAATGATCATCTGGAACTGTAAAAACATCTGAATTTTGATATGTATAATTTTTTAAATAAACTGTATGAAATTTTTTACCGTTAGGTAATTTTTCCTCAAACTTTAAGACATCTATTGTTGTGTCACCACAATAAATTTTTGTTTTAAGTGGGATTTTAGATTTAAGTATTTCGCTACTATTTAAATATAGATTGGCGTCAATAAACTGGATTTTATCTCCTGGCAGCCCAATTAAACGTTTTATATAATCTGTTCTATTGTCAGCTGGTGTTTTAAATACAATTACATCCCCTCTTTCAGGACTTTTAAACATTATTCTTTTACTAAGTATTGGTGGACTAAAAGGGAAAGAATGTTTGCTATACCCATATGAATATTTTGTAACAAATAATCTATCACCTACAAGTAATGTGGGTTCCATCGAAGAAGAAGGTATATAAAAAGGTTGCACTAAAAGTGATCTAATTATTACTGCAATTATCAAAGCATAAAATAAAGTTTTTATATTTTCTGAAAAAAATTTTTTATCAAGTTTCATTATGATTGAATAATAGCAAATGCTGTTGAATATTTTTTTTCATCCGAAATGGATAGAAAACAATTATATTTTTTAATTTTAAATTTATTTTGGATCATTTTGGTGATTTTTTTGTTTGTAACATAATTTGGTTTACCCATTTTATCGTTAACTACTTCTATATCTTTAAAGTTCAATTTCATTCTAAATCCGGTACCCAAAGCTTTGGCAAATGCTTCTTTTGCTGCAAATCTTTTTGAAAAAAAAGCCACTTTATTCTTTATTAAGTTTGATTGTCTTTGCTCTCTCACACTATAAACTCGATTAATAAAAGATTTATTTTTTATAGCTTCTTTAATTCTTTTATTTTCAATTATATCAACTCCAACACCTAAAATTTTCATTAATTTTTAATAATTTTATTAAAATCTTTAATTACTCTGGGTAGACCATAAAATATCGACTCTCCAATAATAAAATGTCCTATATTGAATTCCTCGATTTCTTTAATTTTTGTTAAAATTTTAGTAGTCTTGTAATCTAAACCATGACCTGCATGTACTTCTATATCTAGCTTAGATGCAAGTTTTGAGCTTTTTTTAATTCTATTTAATTCGCTTGAAAAATTTTTATGCGATTTAACATAATTAGCTAGTTTTCCAGTGTGGATTTCAACACAATCCACATTTAATTTTTTTGAAAGTTTAATATCATTTAAGTTGGGGTTGATAAATAAACTAGTTCTAATATTTGACTTTTTAAATTTAAAAATTATTTCTTTTAATTTTTTATAATTATCTTTTAGATTTAAACCACCTTCTGTGGTTATTTCTTTTCTGTTTTCTGGAACAATACAAATGTAATTTGGTTTATATCTTAAAGCTTTTTTAATTATTTCACTATTCATTGAAACTTCAAGATTCACTAACACTTTATTCAAAGCACAAATCTCTTTAGTATCTAAATCATTTATGTGCCTTCTATCTTCTCTCAAATGAATAGTTACAGAGTCTGCACCCAATTTTATAACTTTTTTTGCTGCAAATACTGGATTAGGATGTTTTTCACCACGTGCATTACGCAGTGTTGCAATATGATCTATATTTACACCTAATCTTTTCACTTAATAAATCTACTTCCTGGAGTAGTAATGGGAATTGATTTTAGAGATTTAGGTATATTTTTAAGGTTATAGCTAGGGACATCTATTTTTAAATGAGAAACAATTTTATTTTTTATTTTCAGAGATTTTTTTGTTGATCTGTCAATTATAGAAGCAAATCCAACAAGTCTTGCATTTGATTTTTTTATAAGTTTTACGCATTCCAAACTAGATTTACCTGTCGTAATCACATCTTCTATAATTAAAACTCTTGCTCCCTTTTTTATACTAAAACCTCTTCTGAGAGTAAATTTTCCATTCACTCTTTCGCAAAAAATTGTTTCTTTTTTTAAAATTTTACCAATTTCATAGCCTATTATTACACCACCCATAGCAGGAGCGAGTATTAAATCTATTTTTTTAAAATTTTTTTTAATTTTATTTGCTAGTGATTTGCAAATTTTTTCAGCTAAATAAGGAAAGCTTAAAAGTTTAGCACATTGAATATACTTTGGAGAGTGTAGTCCTGAGGATAAAACAAAATGTCCTTCTAATAACGCATCAGTCTTTTTTAAAATATTTAAGGATTTTTTGAGTGAAAGCATTTCTTTTTTCTTCGTGTCTAATTATCTTAAATTTTATACCTTTTTGCTTTAGCTCTGCAATAAAATTTGTAAAATTCTTAAGATTTCTGATTATTAATCTAAATTTAAAATTAATATAGTTTGGATTTTTACCCGCCATCTCTAAATTAGAAATGTTAAGTTTATGACTTCCAATTAAAGAACTTATATCACCAAGTTGACCGGGTTTATCAGGTAATGAAATCCAAAGTGTAGTGTTATATTTTTTTGTTTTTTCCTCTTTTTGTTCACCTTTGTCATGCCAATATCTTCTAATAGCAGCTCTTGCTTTACCTGTTTTGGTGGTAGGTATCCAATGCAGAGATGGTGAACTATTTTTAGATGTGAGAATGTTAACCCTATCACCATTTCTTAATATTGTTTGTAATTCACAGTTATTTCCATTTACTTCACAACCAATTGCGGAATTACCAATTTTAGTGTGAACAGCATAAGCAAAATCAATTGCTGTTGCATCTTTTGGCAATTTAATTACAGATCCTTTTGGTGTGAAGCAAAAGACATTTTCCTGAAACATTTGAAGCTTTGTATATTCATAAGAGTCCTCAGGATTTTCATTTTTTTCAATAATCTCCACTAAATCTTTTAACCAATCATACTCTTTCCAACTTAATGAATTAAATTTTTCAGAAGATTTATATTGCCAATGCGATGCGACACCTCTTTGTGCAAAGTCATGCATTTCTTTAGTTCTAATTTGAATCTCTATAGGCTTTTTATTTGAACCAATAACTGAAGTATGAATTGACTTATATCCATTTATTTTGGGCGAAGAGATGTAATCTTTAAATTTACCAGGAATACAGTTCCATTTCTTATGAAATATACCAAGAGTTTTATAACAGTCATCAATAGTATCTAGTATAATTCTAAAGCCAATGATGTCTGTTATCTGTTCTAATGAAACTCTTTTTTTTTGAACTTTTCTCCATATTGAAAATGGAGTTTTTTCTCTTCCAAAAATTTCAGCATTAATTTCGTGATCATTCAATATTTCACTGAGTTCATATGATTGTTCTTCAAAAATATCTTTTCTATCTAATTTTATTTCATCAAGTCTTTTTTTTATTAATTTTCTCGCATCGTAATTTAAAATTTCAAACGATAAATCTTCAAGCTCATCACGTATTCTGTGCATACCCATTCTGTCTGCCAATGGAGCATAAATTTCCATTGTTTCTTGAGCAATCCTTTGTCTTTTTTCCACTTTAGTAATTGCTTTAATCGTTCTCATGTTGTGCAATCTGTCTGCAATTTTTACTAATAAAACTCTAATATCTTTTGATGTTGCTAAAATTAATTTTCTAAAGTTTTCTACTTTAGAATTTGATCCAGCTGTATTTTCAAAAACAGATATTTTAGTGACACCATCTACTAAGTCAGCAACCTCATCACCAAATTCAGCTTTTATTGTTTCATAAGTTGCAAAGGTATCTTCAATAGTGTCATGCAATAACCCAGTGGCAATTGTAGCACTGTCTAATTTTAACTCTGTTAAAATATTTGCAACTTCAATTGGATGTACTGAGTAAGGATCACCGGAAGCTCTTTTTTGACTCTTATGGGCCTTTACAGCAAAATTATAAGCTTTATCTAATTTTTCAGGATTTAAAAATTTATTATAATTTTTAACTTTATTAATTAGTTCATTAGAATTTAGCATAACCCTATTATAACATTAATTTAAATTTGTTTAATAGACCTAATGTCTGCTTGAGAGAGTGAAGAAATCAAGCTTTTAAGATCTTTTTTAATAATTGGATGATGCCATTCTTTTTGAATTTCAAAAAAAGGGATGAGTACAAAATTTCTTTTATGCATAAGTTTATGAGGCAAAGTTAATTTGTTTTTTACTTTTAAAATCTTTTTATTAAAATCAATAATGTCAATATCACAAATACGTGGATCATTTTTTTTACCTTTTTTTCTTCCTAATAAAATTTCAATTTTCTTACATATTTTAAGGAGACTTTCAGGATCAAAACAAAACTTTGCCTTGATAACTACATTTAAAAATTCAGGTTTTTTGGGGTCCGGCCAAGAAGGTGTTTCATAAAAACTTGAGATAGATAAAAAATCTAGATTATTTTCGCTTAAATGAGATTTTGCAATTTCTATATTTTTTTTTCTATCACCCAAATTAGAGCCAATACCTAAGTAAACAATTTTAGCTTGATTTTCTGATATATCTTGCCTTTTCACGGTTCCAGTCTCTGCTCTTTTTTGTTGCTCTTTTATCATATTGTTTCTTTCCTTTAGCAACTGCTAATTCAATTTTGGCCTTTCCTTTTTTAAAATACATTTTTGTTGGAACAATAGTAAAGCCATCTCTTTGCATTTTTCCAATCAATTTGTTTATTTCTCTTTTATTTAGTAACAACTTTCTTTCATCGGTTGGGTTATGATTGGAATAACTTGCTTGTTTGTAAGGTGAAATATGAGAATTAATTAAAATTATTTCTCCATTTTTTTCAACTGCATAAGAGTCTGCTATATTAACTTTTCCATCTCTTACTGATTTAATTTCAGAACCTTTAAGAACAATTCCTGCTTCTAAAATATCCTCAAAAAAATAATTAAAACTAGCTTTCCTATTTAAACAAATTATTTTTAAACCAGAATTGGTTTTTTTGTTCATTAAATCAATTTTGCTGACTGAAGAGACTTTTTAACAATTTCCTTAGTTTGTTCGGTAACTTTTACCAGAGGTAATCTAACATCATCTTCGCATAGATTTAATAATTTAGCAGCATATTTTACTGGACTAGGATTACTTTCAACAAACATTGAATGATGAATTGGCTGTAAAATTTTATCTAATTTTTCAGCTTCACCAATATCATTTTCAGATTTAGAAAATTTTTGAAAATCTGAACAAAGTTTTGGTGCTATGTTTGCTGTTACACTTATTGCACCTACTCCACCTCTTTTATTAAATTCTAGCGCATTGTCATCATTACCAGTCAATTGAACAAATTCTTTACCCATTTTTGATAACTGTTGATCAACCCTATCCAAATCTCCAGTGGCATCTTTTACACCAACTATATTTTTTAACTCGAACAGTCTTGCCATTGTATCAACATTCATATCAATAACTGATCTACCTGGTATATTGTAAATTATTATTGGTATCCCGCATTTGTCATTTATAGCTTTATAATGCTGGTACAAACCTTCTTGAGTAGGTTTATTATAATAAGGTGTTACGATTAGAGCACCATTTGCACCTGCCTTTTCAGCGTGTGAAGTTAAAGAAATAGCTTCCTCAGTAGAATTTGAACCTGTTCCAGCTATAACTGGAATTTTTCCATTACTTTCTTTTATGCAGAGATCAATTACTTTTTGATGTTCATCATGACTTAATGTTGGGGATTCTCCTGTTGTACCAGCAGGTACAAGCCCACTAGTTCCATTTTCAATATGAAAATGTATTAATTTAATATACGCCTCCTCATCTAAGAGATTGTTTTTAAACGGCGTAATTAAAGCAACATTTGATCCTTTGAACATAAATACTTATAACATAGTTTAAAGATTCATATACCAAAAGATTATGATTAAAAAATTATTATTTTTAATAATAACTTCCTTGATTAGCTTTAATTTCAGTGGTGCACAGATTGTACCTTTAAAAAAACCATCGCTATCCTCTGAGGAATTAAATAAAAAAATAATATTAAACACAATCAAACCTCTAAAAAAACCTTCAAAAGTTAAAGTTGAGAAAAAGGTAGCTAAAAAAGAAACCAAACTTAGTATTCTTTTACCTAAAAAAAAACCAGTTATTAGAGGATTAATTAATTCAGAAACAGTAAAAATTTCTAAATTTTATAATAAAAAAGATTTTGGGATTGCAAAAAAAGCTATTGGCGAAATGCAAAAAGGCCAGTGGAAATCTGCAATTAAAATCTCAAAAAAAGCTAAAGATAGATCTATATATAATTTTATAAAATGGAGACATTTATTAACTACAGGTAATCAAGAGTCATTTTTTGATTACCAAGTCTTTATCGAAGAAAATTCAGATTATCCAAGAATAGATAGATTGAGATATTTGGCTGAACATAAACTTTCGACGGAAAAAGTTTCTCCAAAAAAAATAATCAATTGGTTTTCAAAAAATGAACCTTTAAGTGGATATGGTAAAATGATTTTAGGTGAAAGTCATATTTTATCAGGAGACAAAGCAAAAGGTATTGCTCTAATTAAAAATGGATGGATTTCTGCAGATTTATCAAAAAGTGAGTTAAGGTTTTTCAGAAAAAAATATAAAAAATATCTTGATGCAAATGACTATATTAAGAGAGCTGATCATCTTGCATGGAATAGTGATCATTGGGATTTAAAAAGACTAATCAGATATTTACCTAAAGACTATGAATTGCTCTATACAGCAAGACATATTTTAATGACCAAGGGATACGGTGTAGATCAAGCAATCAAAAATGTTCCAAATAAATTTAAAAACGATGCTGGATTAAACTATGATCGTTTAAAGTGGAGAAGAAAAAAAGGACGACTGGAGTCTTCTACTGAAATTTTGCTCAAGATAAGAAATGATAAAGATTATTTAGTTAGACCTGACAAATGGTGGAAAGAAAGAGAAATCATTTCTCGAAAATTAATTTATAAAAAACAATATGAACTAGCTTATAAAATTAGTAGCAATCACGGAATGTCTGAAGGATCTGAATTTGCTGAAGCAGAATGGATGAGTGGTTGGATAGCGCTAAGTTTTTTAAATGATCCACTTCTTGCTAAAGATCATTTTAAAAACTTTTTTGATAATGTTAATTATCCAATAAGTGTTTCTAGGGGCGCATATTGGTTAGGTAGATCATATGAAAAACTAAAAGATAAAGATCGATCGGAAAAATGGTATAAAGAGGCTACAAAATATTTAACTACATATTACGGACAACTAGCATTTTTAAAAATTAATCCTAATGGAAAATTTGAACTTGATAAAACAATGTTGGTTGAAGATGAATATAGAAAAGCTTTTTTTAATAAAGAATTAGTAAAAATCACACATCTTTTGCATGAATTAGATAAAGACAAGTATACAAAATTTATCTTAAGACATCTTGCTAATGATAACGTTTCTGAAGGCAGTGAACTTTTAGCTGCTGAACTTGCTACAAGTATCAGTAGATATGATTTTGCAATACAAGTATCAAAAATTGCCTCTTATCAAAAAAGATTTCATAACAAATACAATTATCCATTAATAAGCACACCTAAATACATTAATGGAAGAAAGATTCCTGAAAGCGCATTAATTTTATCAATTATAAGACAAGAGAGTGAATTTGATTTAAAAGCAAATAGTCATGCGGGTGCAAAAGGATTAATGCAATTAATGCCTTACACAGCAAAATTAGTTGCTAAACAAGCAAAGCTTCCTTATGCAAAATCTCGATTAACAACCGACCCAGAGTACAATATAAATTTAGGGTCTCATTATATTGCTGGTTTAATTCAGCAATATGATGGTGCTTATCCATTTGCAATAGCTGCGTACAATGCTGGTCCAAATAGAGTTAAATATTGGAAAAAATTAAATAAGGATCCACAAAAAAAACAAATAAATTATGTTGATTGGGTTGAGCTAATTAAATTTAGAGAAACTAGAAACTATGTTCAGCGTGTATTGGAAAATTATAATGTTTACAGATATGTACTGGAACAAAATCCAATAGTAATGAAAGATTTTTTTAAAGATCAGCCTTTATATTAGTGGCGGAGAGAGAGGGATTCGAACCCTCGGTACAAGTTTCCTCGCACGGTCATTTAGCAAACGACTGGTTTCAGCCTCTCACCCATCTCTCCGTATGACATTGTGTAATAAGTGATTTTATTGAAAATTCAATATTTATAAAGTAATTATTCAATTATTATGAGAAATAAATACTCAGTATTTTCGTTAATCAAAAACGCTCTTTCATACCATGAGAATTGGCAAAGAGCATGGAAAGACCCTACTCCAAAAAAAGAGTATGATGCTGTCATAGTTGGTGGAGGTGGTCATGGTTTAGCGACAGCATACTATTTAGCAAAAAAACACAATATGAAAAATATTGCCGTTGTTGAAAAAGGATGGATTGGTGGAGGAAACACTGGTCGTAACACAACAATTATTAGATCGAATTATTTATGGGACGCTAGTGCTGGACTTTATGATCACGCGCTAAAAATTTGGGAGGGATTATCTCAAGAGTTAAACTACAATGTAATGTTTAGTCAAAGAGGTGTAATGAATCTTGCTCACAATTTGCAAGATGTAAGAGATTTAAAAAGAAGAACACACGCAAATAGACTAAATGGCATTGATGCTGTTTACTTGAGTACAGAAGAAGTTAAAAAGTTTTGTCCAATTATAAATACATCTCAAGATATAAGATATCCTGTACTTGGTGGTACATTACAAAGAAGAGCTGGTACAGCAAGACATGATGCTGTTGCCTGGGGTTATGCTAGAGGTGCTGATGAAATGGGTGTTGATATAATTCAAAATTGTGAAGTAAAAGGTATAAAAAGAAATGGTGATAGTGTTGAAGGTATAGAAACAACAAAAGGATTTATTAAAACAAAAAAAATTGGAGTTGTGGCAGCTGGACATTCAAGTGTGATTGCTAATATGGCTGGAATAAGACTTCCTCTAGAGAGCAAACCTCTTCAAGCACTAGTATCAGAACCTGTGAAACCAATTATAGATACAGTTGTTATGTCAAACGCTGTACACGCTTATGTAAGTCAATCTGATAAAGGTGAATTAGTTATTGGCGCTGGAACAGATGATTATGTTTCATACACTCAGAAAGGAAGTCATCAAATAGTCGAGGGAACTCTAAATGCTATTTTAGAATTGTATCCAATTTTCAGCAGAATGAGAATGCTAAGACAATGGGGAGGAATAGTAGACATTTGTCCTGATGCAAGTCCAATATTAAGTAAAACTTCTATCAAAGGACTTTATTTTAATTGTGGTTGGGGTACAGGGGGTTTTAAAGCTACACCTGGATCAGGAGATTTGTTTGCACACACAATTGCTAATGATGAGCCACACAAACTCAACGCAGCATTTAATTTAAATAGATTTGTAAGTGGAGACCTTGTTGATGAACATGGCGCTGCAGCAGTTGCTCACTAATGTTTGTTATTAATTGTCCATATTGTGGTGAGAGAGATCAGCAAGAATTTAAAGCTGGTGGTGAAGCTCATATTGAAAGACCAAAACAACCGACAGAACTTAGTGATGATGAATGGGCAGAATATTTATTTATGAGAAAAAATATTAAAGGTGTTCAATATGAAAGATGGAACCATGCTCATGGTTGTCGTAAATGGTTTAATATGATTAGAGACACTTCGAATGATGAGATTAAAGCAATCTATAAAATGGGAGAAAAACCCCCTTCGATATAAAACAAATGTCAGAAAATTTAAGAGTTAAATCTAGTCAATATATTGATGAAACAACAAGAGTTTCGTTTAAATTTAATGGTACAACTTATTACGGATTTAAAGGAGACACGCTTGCTTCTGCTTTATTGGCAAATAATGTTCATTTAGTAGGTAGGAGTTTTAAATACCATAGACCAAGAGGTATAATGACATCAGGTTCTGAGGAGCCCAATGCAATTGTTCAAATTAATCCCAATACTAATAGAACTGAACCAAATGTTAGGGCAACTGAAGTTGAAATATATGAAGGAATGGAAGCATCAAGTCAAAATTGCTGGCCAAGTGTAAACTTTGATATTGGTGGAATAAATAATTTTTTATCACCCCTACTTCCTGCAGGATTTTATTACAAAACATTTATGTGGCCTGCAAGCTTCTGGGAAAAATATGAATACTTTATAAGACACTCTGCAGGATTAGGAAAATCACCAACGTTAAAAGATCCTGACATTTACGATCACAGAAATATTCATTGTGATGTTCTTGTAGTTGGCGCAGGTATATCTGGAATTCTAGCAGCTAAAAATGCTGCGAAGAATAATTACAAAACTTTACTTTTAGATGAAAAAAATGAATTAGGAGGATCAACTATTTATGAAAACAATGAAAGTAATAAAATTGATAATAAAATTTCATCTGAATGGTTAAAAAAAGAAATTGAAGAACTTAAAAATATTAAAAATTTAGAAATAAAAACTAGAACAAGTGTTGCTGCCTACCATCAATATAATTATTTGCTTGCAAGAGAGAACTTAACAGATCATTTAGAAAAAAAAGATAAGACAAACAAAATTAGACAAAGGTTACTTAAAATAAGAGCAAAGAAGGTAATTTTGGCAACAGGTGCTTTGGAAAGACCGATGGTATTTAATAATAATGATAGACCTGGAATAATGCTTTCTTCTGCAATTAAAAAATATAGTGATTTTTATGGTGTAGCCTGTGGCAGGAAGATTATATTTTTTACAAATAATGACAGTGCATATGAAAGTGCACTTTCATTAAACGATAAAGGTATAAAAGTTGAAGCAGTAGTTGATATTAGAAAGCAATCCGAAACAAATTTAGAAAAAAGAGTTATTGATGCCGGTATAAAAATATACTGGGAACATACAGTGGTTGATACGTCTGGTTATAAAAGATTAAACAATGTCTCAATAATGAAACTATCAAATGATGGAACTTCAGTAACTGGAAATAAAATTTCTATTTCATGTGATTGTTTAGGGGTTGCTGGTGGATGGACTCCAGCTGTTCACCTATATACTCAGTCAGGTAGCAAACTTGCTTTTGATGAGGATAAAAAAATATTTATTCCAAATAAAAATAATTCAGATCAAATAAGTGTTGGATCTTGTTGTGGTGATTTTAAGCTTGATGAAATACTTAAAAACTTAAATGAAAAACTAAAAAATTTTTTAGATATAAATAAAACAGATTTTGAAAATATTACTGTTAATAACGACCAAGAGATTTCAAAAAGAAACATTTGGTTATTACCCTCTGATAAAGCTTTAGGCAAAACTAAGCCTTTTGTTGATTATCAAAATGATGCAACTGCAAAGGATATAAAATTAGCACTAAGAGAGGGTTTCAGATCTATCGAACATGTCAAAAGATATACAACAACTGGGATGGGAACTGATCAAGGAAAATTAGGAAATATGCATGCTTTGGGAATAATAGCAGATACAGCAGGTGTTAAGATGGGAGAACTTGGAACGACTACTTTTAGACCTCCTTATACTCCTTTAACATTTGGAACAATTGTAGGACGTAATGTTGGTAAGTTTTTTGATATTTTTAGAAGAACGCCTATGAATGATTGGCATGTTGAACAAAAAGCAGAATTTGAAAATGTTGGTCAATGGAAAAGAGCTTGGTACTACCCTATTAATGGTGAAACTATGCACCAAGCAGTTCAAAGAGAAAGCAAAGCTGCGAGAGAAAGTTCAGGAATATTGGATGCGTCCACACTTGGTAAGATTGATATACAAGGAAGTGATGCCTCAGAGTTTTTAAATAGAGTTTATACAAATGCATGGTCAAAACTTGGCATTGGCAAATGTAGATATGGTTTAATGTTAAACGAAGATGGTATGGTATATGACGATGGTGTTACTACAAGATTAGGTGAAAATCACTATCTAATGACAACAACAACTGGTGGTGCAGCAAATGTTCTTGGAAAATTAGAGGATTACCTTCAAACTGAATGGCCAGAATTAGATGTATATTTAACTTCAGTTACAGATCAATTTGCTACAGCAAGTTTGTGTGGCCCAAATAGTAAAAAAATTCTTAAAAAAATTATTCCTGATTTAGATTTGTCTGATGAAAATTTTCCACACATGTCTTTTAAAGAAGCAAAAATCGGAAGCATTGTTTGCAGAATTATGAGAATAAGTTTCACAGGTGAGCAAAGTTTTGAAATTAACGTGCAATCAAGTTATGGAAAAGATCTATGGGAGAAATGCATAGAGGCTGGTAAAGAATTTAATATTACTCCTTATGGTACAGAAACAATGCACTTATTAAGAGCTGAAAAAGGTTTTATTATTGTTGGCCAAGATACAGATGGAACAATGACACCAATAGATTTACAGATGGATTGGATTGTCAGTAAAAAGAAATATGATTTTATTGGCAAAAGGTCTCTTTACAGATCAGATACTATGAGAGAAGACAGAAAACAATTGGTGGGATTATTAACAGATGACCCTAAAGTTGTATTAGAGGAAGGAGCGCAAATTGTTTCTGAACTAAATAAAAATCCTGTTGAAATGCTTGGTCATGTTACATCAAGTTACTTTAGCCCTAATTTAAATAAATCTATAGCCCTAGCCGTTGTCAGAGGTGGGAAAGATATGATGGGTAAAAAACTATTTATCCCTATGGAAGATAAAACAATTAATGTAACTGTTTCAAATCCAGTATTTTTTGATCAAACTAATGAAAGATTAAATGCTTAGTTATAATCAAGTAACAAATAGTGAAATTAATAACAACGGTGTTTCCATAAAAGAAATTGCACCAATAATGAAATTAAATTTAAGAGGTAAAACAAGAGAATTTTTTACAAATGTAGGAAAAAGTTTAAATATGATTTTGCCAACAGAAGCAAATACATCCTCATCTAGTGATAAACTTACTGCGATATGGTTAAGTCCAGATGAGTGGATGATTGTATCAAATGAGACTACTAGCAAAGAAACCAATACATACGAATTAAATGATGTATTATTTAACAATATTTCAAAAACATCATTAGGAGCAGTAACTGATGTAACTGACCAGTTTGTTCAATTAGAGATAAAAGGTGAAAAAATATATGAACTTTTTTCCTCAGGATGTCCTTTTAATTTTAACTTATTTCGTGAAAAAAAAGGGTCAACAACTCAAACTTTGCTAAATCATATAGATGTTATTATTCACAATAAGGACGAAAATATTGTTAATTTATTTGTTAGAAGATCATTTGCTAAACACCTTTGGGAATGGATGGAAGATAGCTCTTCAAGATTATAAAGATTAATTTTTACGCCTATAATCCCACGGCATTTCAAATTTACCTTGCCAAAGACCTAATTTGTTATTTTTGGCATTAATTTCATCTGAAACATATTTTTTAGAATACTTTCTATATGCTACTGCATAACCATTAGAAACCATCCAAGAATTTAAATTTATATTTCTTTTAAAACACTCGCCTATTAACCTTTTATACCTGTCAACATCTAGAATATTACAATTCAATTTTTGTTTATTAATCTTTTTAATTAACTTTTGAGTAGATATTTCTCCACACATATAATCTTTAGTAAAAGACATAAAAGATATTGTTAAATAAATTTTTTTACATTTTTGTTTTTTTTCAGGTGCATCAATACCGTACAATCTAATTTTTTTTGAATTGATCTTAATTGTATCTCCATCAACAACTTTAGCAAAACCTGAGATTTTATTTATATTTTCAGATCTTACATCGTTATATGTAAGTATAAAAAATATAGATGAAATAATTATCAATATTATCAATTTCTTTTTTGTATAAAACATTAACCAGTAGTTAATTTATTGTTAATATAATATTTAACATAAAAGAATAGTAAGATTGATATTAACCATTGCAATATTGCCCAAATATAAAAGAAAGTTTTAAAATCAGCATCAATAGAACGCGCAATATAATAAGATAAAAATGGAACAAAAACGTTCCTTAATATATTGTTAATCATTGCTTTCTCAGATTTTTTTAAAGCCATAAAGAAACCATTTGATAGAAAAAAAATTGGGTATGCTGGTAAGATAAATGCAGAAATTTTTAAATACATTGATCCATATTCAATAACTTCCGTGTTAGATGAGAAAAATTTTGGCATTAAATCTGCAGTTACAAATACCAATACTCCAGACGCTAACATTATAACCAAGCCGTATTTTACTGATGTAAAATAAGATTGCTTTACTCTATCATAATATTTCGCACCTATATTCTGTGCAATAATTGATATTATTGCTGTATTGATCCCTAATACAGGCAACAAGACAACTTGCTCTATCCTTGTTGCTGCTCCATAACCTGCTACAGCATATTCTCCTGTAAATGCAACATAAGTAAATACAATTGTTGCAGCAATTGAATAACCAAGAATAGCTATTGTGATTGGCATTGATTGAAAGAAAATGTTTTTAATGTAGAAAAATTTAATCTTAAAATTTTGAATATTGATCTCTTTAATACGTTTATTTTTTAACAATTTAATTAAAACGATTATTAGAGAAAGAAATTGGGCAATCAAAGTTGCATAACCTATACCCGCAACACCAAAAGCTGGGATAAATAAAAATCCAAATATAAATATTGGATTTAATAAAATGTTTAAAAAAAAAGATAATATAAGAGCATTTCTATATGTAACTGTATCTCCCTCAGCATGTAGAAATGAATTTAAAGCAACAACCAGGATAAAGAGAATAGTTCCATAAAATATTACATTAGTGTACTCAAGGCCAAGAGTAATTACTTCTCTTGATGAATTCATGGTTAAAAATAATTTTTCAGAAAAACTAAATCCAATTATCGATACAATTGTTGAAATTATTACTGAATAAAGAATAATATTTGTAAAATAACCTAATACATTTTTTTCATTTTTTTCCCCAATGCTACTACCAATTAATGAAGTACCCGCAACAGTCACACCAATAGACGTAGCAATAATTAGAAAGTAGATTGGAAAGGATTTACTTAATGCAGATAAAGCTTCAGGTGAAATTTTCCCAGCATAAAAAGTATCAACTAAAGTGTATAATGTTTGAAATAATGTCCCAACACTTGCCGGTATTGCAAGTTTTTTTATAAGTTGAGAGACGTCATCTTTTAATAAATTCATTTCTTTAAAATAAAAATATTTTAATATTCTTTTTGAAAGATATGACTTTTTCCAGTTTTTTTGGCAAGGTTAATTTGTTTTTGTCTCATTCTAAATCTCGATTTTTGATCATTTGTTAAATTATCGTGACAATTTGGACAAGAAACCCCTTCTTCATATTTTTTAGATTTTTTATCTTTTAAAGAAATGGGTTTTCTGCATCCACTACACATTGAGTAAGAACCTATTTTCAAACCATGCTTTAAACTAATTCTGTTGTCAAAGACGAAGCACTCACCTTTCCATAAACTTTTTTTTGGGTCTGTTTTTTTTAAATAGTTTAAAATACCACCCTTTAATTGGTAGACATTATTGTAGCCTTTATTTTCCAAAAAGACTGACGCTTTTTCACACCTAATACCTCCAGTACAAAACATAGCAATAGGTTGATTTTTTTTTAATTTTTTAAGATATTTTGGAAAATCTCGAAAGTTATCTACATCTGGATTAATTGAACCTTTAAAAGTTCCAACTTTATATTCAAAAGGTTTTCTCGCATCAATTAAAACTGTTTTTTTATCTTTAATTAATGAGTTCCACTTTTGAGGGTTAACGTGACTATCTTTTTTTTTAATTCTCTTTTTTAAACTTAAATTCATTGGAACCACTTCTTTTTTAATTTTTACTTTTGGTTTATGAAACGGCTGAAAAGTGCTTTTTGAATTATTAATACTATCAAATTTTTCAAATTTAAATAATTTGTGTAAATAATCCTTGATCAGTTTAATATCTTTATTCTTTCCAGAAATTGTTCCATTTAACCCTTCACTGGAAATGATAATTGTTCCACGTGTGTTTTTATTTAATAATTGATTTTGAAGTATTTTTTGATTTTTCTTTAAATAAGAAATTTTAATAAACTTATAAAATCCAAAAACATCAAACATTATAATTTTCTACAAACTGTCATACCATCACCTAATGGAACTATAATTTTTTCAACTCTTTTATCTTTGGAAACATAATTATTAAAATCTTTAATAGTTAAAGTGATTTTATCATCACTATTTTCATCGACAACTTGACCATACCACAGAACATTATCAATTATAATTAAGCCATTTTTCTTTAATAATATTAAAGATTTTTCGTAATATTCTTTATAATTTTTCTTATCAGCATCAATAAAGATTAAATCAAAATCCTTTTCTTCTATTTCACTCAAACTTTCTAAAGCTGGTTTAATTATTGTTTGAATTTTATGATTTTGCTTTGCTTTTTCAAAAAATTTTATTGCAATTTCGTTAGTTTCTTGATTTTTATCCAAAGCAATTATTCTACCGTCTTCTGGTAAAGCAAGAGACATTGATAAAGCGCTTAAACCGGTAAAAGTTCCAATCTCTAGTATTTTTTTAACATTAGATGTTTTTACTATTAAGTGTAAAAATTGAGATTGTGAGATAGATATTTGCATCCTTTTGATGTCTCCCAGAGACTCATTATAAGAAATAATTTCTTTTTGAACTGAATGAAGATCTAGTCCATTATTTAAAATGTATTCTTGAATTTTGGTGCTAATTTTTAGATCTGAGCCCATAAACCTAAAGTTTTTTCTTTAAAATCTCATTTACTAACTGAGGGTTAGCTTTTCCACCTGATACTTTCATTACTTGTCCAACAAAGAAGCCAAATAATTTAACTTTACCAGATTTATATTCGGTGGCTTTATCTCTATTGCTATCAATTACTTTATCAATTAAAGTCTCTAAAGCTTTTGGATCACTTTCTTGTTTTAAACCTTTTTCTTCAACAATTTTTTTAGGATCCTTGTCCCCTTCCATCATTTGTTCAAAAACAGTTTTTGCAATTTTTCCAGAAATTGTGCCATCCTTAATTAAATTAATTAATTTTGATAAATTACCAGCACTAATTGGACTATCGGTTATTTCTAAATTTTTTTCATTAAGTGCAGCAAATAATTCACCTATAATCCAGTTTGTTGCTAATTTAACGTCAGATTTTTTAACAACATCTTCAAAATAGTTTGAAGTTTCAATATCTGAAACCATGATATTTGCTTCATATGGGGTTAATTTAAATTGATCTATAAATCTCTTTTTCTTTTCGTCGGGTAACTCCGGTATTTCTGATTGCAATTGATCGATAAATTCATCAGAAACTTCTAGTGGTAATAAATCAGGATCTGGAAAATATCTATAATCATGAGCATCTTCTTTTGATCTCATAGATCTTGTTTCATTTTTTTTAGTATCAAAAAGTCTTGTTTCTTGATCAACAGTTTTTCCATCTTCAATTAAATCAACTTGTCTATTAGCTTCATATTCAATAGCCATTTGCATGAATTTAATAGAATTAACGTTTTTAATTTCACATCTAGTGCCAAAATCTTTTGTTCCTTTTTTTCTCACAGAAACATTAACATCTGCTCTCAAAGAGCCTTCCTGCATATTACCATCACAAGTTCCTAAATATCTCATTATTGATCTTAATTTCTTAATATAAGCATTAACTTCCTCTGGTGATCTTAAATCAGGTTTGCTAACAATTTCCATTAAAGCTACTCCTGACCTATTTAAATCAACAAAGGTGTTTTTTGGATCTAAATCATGAATACTTTTACCCGCATCTTGTTCTAAGTGTAATCTTTCAATACCAACCTCTTTTTGACCATCAAGCATATCCAAAATAACTTTACCTTCACCAACGATTGGGTCCTTAAATTGAGAGATTTGGTATCCTTGTGGCAAATCAGCATAAAAATAATTTTTTCTATCGAATACTGATCTTTTGTTAATTTTAGCTTTTAACCCTATTCCAGTTTTAATTGCTTGCTTAACACAAAATTCATTAATCACTGGAAGCATTCCAGGAAATGCAGCATCTACTAAACTTACCTGTGTGTTAGGCTCAGCACCAAATTTAGTAGCTGATGTAGAAAATAGCTTTGATTGGGAAAGTACTTGAGCGTGAACTTCTAAACCTATGACAACTTCATATTGATTGTCATTTCTATTAATTAAATATTCTGACTTTTCTTTACTCACTTAATCCACCAATCAGTAATTTTGTTTTTAAAATTAATTTTTTCTTCCATTGCATAAGCAATGTTTAAGATATTTTGTTCATCAAATGCTTTTCCAATAATTTGTAAACCTAAAGGGTAACCTTTGCTGTCATGACCAGCTGGAATAGAAATTCCTGGTAAACCTGCTAAATTTACAGGAACAGTAAAAATATCGTTTAAGTACATTGAAACTGGGTCATTTGTTTTTTCACCAATTTTAAAAGCTGAACTAGGTGTTGATGGAGTTAATATTGCATCTACTTTTTTGTATGCTTCATCAAAATCATTTTTAATTAGTTTTCTAACTTTTTGAGCTTTCAAATAATATGCATCGTAATAACCTGAAGATAAAACATATGTGCCTATCATTATCCTTCTTTGAACTTCGGCTCCAAATCCCTCTGATCTAGTTTTTTCATACATATCAATAAGGTTTTCTCCATCAGCTCTAAAGCCATATTTAACACCATCATATCTTGCAAGATTAGAAGATGCTTCAGCTGGTGCCACTATATAGTAAGTTGGTAAAGCATAATTTGTGTGTGGAAGAGAAATATCAATTATTTCCGCACCACAATCTTTAGCATACTCAATACCTTTTTGCCAAAGATCATCAATTTCTTTTGGCATTCCATCAACTCTATATTCTTTTGGTATACCTATTTTTTTTCCTTTAATGTCTTTTATTAATTCTTTGCTGTACTGGTTTCTTTTAAAATCAATAGAAGTTGAGTCTTTTTGATCATATGAGCTAATTACCTCTTGTAACAAAGCACAATCTTTAACATTTTGAGCCATTGGACCAGCTTGATCAAGAGAAGATGCAAAAGCAACTATTCCATATCTAGAACAACTACCATAAGTTGGTTTTAAACCAACTGTACCAGTAAATGACGCTGGTTGTCTAATAGATCCACCTGTATCAGTTCCAATTGTAATTGGAGTTAATTGTGCTGCTACAGCGGAAGATGAACCACCAGATGAACCACCTGGAACTAAATTTTTATCGATCGGATTTTGAACATTGCCAAAAAAACTTGTTTCATTTGATGATCCCATTGCAAATTCATCACAATTTAATTTACCAATAAGAATTGCTCCCTCATTCCAAATATTCTGAGTAACGGTAGACTCATAACTAGGTACAAAATTGTTTAATATTTTGCTACCAGCTGTTGTTCTTACATTAACTGTACAAAATAGATCTTTTACAGCCATTGGTATTCCTGGTAATTTTAAATCCAATTTTGGGTTGTCATCAAATTTTTTAGCTTTTTCTAAAGCATTACTAAAATCTTCAGTAATATAAGTGTTTAATTCTTTTGATTTTTCTGACCTATCAACAAAAGCTTGGGTAACTTCTGAAGAAGAAAGTTTTTTTTCTTTAATATTATTAACTAATTCAGAAAGTGTTTGCTTGGTTATGTCAGACATTATTCTATAACTTTTGGTACAACAAAATAATCTTCATTATCTTTTGGAGAATTTTTTATTATTTGTTCCCTTAAATTTTTACTTTTAACTTCATCCGGTCTTAATTTTAAAGTCGTTTCAGCCACTGATGTAAGTGGTTCAACATTTTCAGTTTTAAGTTCATTGAGTTTTTCAATGAAATCAAAAATTGAATTCAAATCACTAGCAAGTTTTTCAGCTTTTTTCTCATCTACTGAAATTCTTGATAATTTAGATATATGCTTTATGGTTTTAAGATCGATGCTCATATGATATTTAAATATGACGCAAACTATCACTATAGTTTAAAATATACAACATGATCACAATAGAAGAATTTAAAAAAAAACAGTCAGAAAAATGTCGTTTGATAGGTTTAGATTTGGGCTCAAAAAGAATTGGTGTATCAATTTGTGACGAAAAGCAATTAATTGCTACCCCTTATAAAACTATACATAAATCAAAAAATAATGAATTAATTGAAGAGTTAAAAAACATTATTCAAGAGAATGACATCAAGGCAATTATCATTGGTTATCCTTTAAATATGGATGGATCTTTAGGCTCTTCAGCACAGTCAGTCAATGATGTGTCTAAAAATATAGATAAAGAGTTAGATGTTGATGTGTGTCTTTGGGATGAAAGACTATCAACTGTTGGGGCTTTTAATTTATCAAGTCAACTAGATGTTAATGTATCTAAAAGAGAGAAGAATATAGATCAGAACGCAGCAGCTTTTATTCTTCAGGGAGCCATAGACTATCTAAATAATTAATCCTTGCCATTCAATGGCTTTATAGTTATAGAGTTAATTTTAATGGCAAAAAACATCAAAGCTATTAAAATTTCTCAAAAACATTTGTTAGGTATCCAAGATCTATCAGTTAGTGATATTAACAACATCTTAGATGAATCTGAAACTTTCATTAAATTAAATCAGAGTAAGAACAAGAAAATTGACGTTCTTAGAGGCAAAACTCAAATTAATCTATTTTTTGAACCATCAACAAGAACTCAAAGTTCATTTGAGTTAGCTGGAAAAAGACTTGGTGCTGATGTGATGTCAATGAATATGAATAATTCAGCAATTAAAAAAGGTGAAACTTTAATTGATACAGCAATGACACTAAATGCGATGCATCCTGACATTATTGTAATAAGGCATCAAGATTCTGGAGCATGCAATTTATTATCTCAGAAAGTAAATTGTGTAGTATTAAATGCTGGTGATGGCAGACGTGAACACCCTACTCAAGCATTACTGGATGCTTTAACAATAAGAAATAGAAAGAAAAAAATTGAAGGATTAAAAATTGCTATATGTGGAGATATTCTTCATTCCAGAGTAGCAAGATCAAATATTTACTTATTAACAATGCTTGGTGCTGAAGTAAATATTGTTGCCCCAACAAATTTGATGCCAAAAGAAATTGAAAAATTTGGTGTTAATACTTTTACCGATATGAAAAAAGGATTGAAAGATTGTGACATTGTAATGATGCTAAGATTGCAAAATGAGAGAATGACAAGTTCTTATTTGTCATCAAATAGAGAGTATTATGAATATTACGGTTTAACACCTGATAAATTAGATCATGCTAAATCTGATGCACTAATAATGCATCCTGGCCCAATGAATAGAGGTATCGAAATAGATACTAGATTGGCAGACGATATAAATAAAAGTGTAATCAAAGAGCAAGTTGAACTTGGAGTTGCTGTAAGGATGGCCTGTTTAAAAATATTTTGTGAATAAATGAAAAAACAATATTTTATTAACGCAAATATAATTGATCCTCAAAATTCAATTAATGAAAATGGAGGACTTATTGTTGGAGAAGAAGGTAAAATTGAAGCAATAGGGAAAAAAGTAAATACAAATAATTTACCGTCCAGAGAAAAACCAATTGATTTAAAAGGAAAATATATATTCCCTGGTTTAGTCGATATGAGAGTTTTTGTTGGAGAACCTGGGTATGAGTATAAAGAAAATTTTAAAACTTTAAGTAATGCAGCTCTATCTGGAGGAGTAACATCTGTAGTGACAATGCCCAACACAGATCCTGTAATTGATAATGTTTCAATAGTAGATTTTTTAAAACGAAGAGGACGAGATAAATCTAAGATTAATATATTTCCATGCGCATCTCTTACGCAAAATGTAGAGGGAACAAATATGACAGAATTTGGATTGTTAGCTAGTAAAGGGATTGTAGCTTTTACAGATGGTGTAAAGACAATTCAAAATACTAGATTAATGTCAAGAATAATGAATTCAGCAAAGGATTTAGGATGTCTAATAATGCAACATGCTGAGGATTATGAATTAGCAAAAAACGGTATGATAAATTCAGGTATAATCGCTACAAAACTTGGATTATCAAGTATACCAGATGTGGCTGAGAGAATAATTATTGAGAGAGATTTAACATTGTTAGAAAAAGTAAAGTGTCGATATCACATATCTCAACTATCATCAGGCAAATCAGTAGAAATCATTAAACAAAGGAAAAATGATATTAAATTTTCTTGTGGAGTTTCAATAAATAACCTTTCCTTAAATGAAAATGATATTGGAGATTTTAAAACATTTTTAAAATTATCTCCGCCATTGAGAAAAGAAGAAGATAGATTGGCTTTAGTCCAAGGATTAAAAGATAGAACAATTGATGTCATTGTTTCAGATCATAAACCTGAAGATGAAGAATCAAAACGATTGACATTTTCGCAAGCAGCAACAGGTGCTTCTGGTATTGAAACTTTATTGTCTTTAAGTTTGGAACTATTTCATAATGGATCTGTAAAACTTGAAACAATAATCCAAGCACTAACATCTAATCCAGCTAAAATTTTAAATATCAATAAAGGAAATCTTTCAATTGGTAATGATGCTGACTTTTGTATAGTTGATATAAATAAACCTTGGATTGTAAAAAAAGAAAATTTAATTTCTAAATCTAAAAATACGTCTATTGAGGACAAAAAACTTCAAGGAAAAGTAACCAATACATTTGTAAAAGGTAAAGAATTATTTAAGATATAAAAATGGAATTATTAACAATAGGTATTATCTCATACCTAATGGGTTCTATCCCTTTTGGGTTAATATTGACTAAAATTTTTTTAAAAAAAGATATCCGAGATATTGGATCAGGCAACATTGGTGCAACAAACGCTCTAAGAACAGGAAATAAATTTATTGGTTATTCAACTTTAATACTTGATATAGTTAAAGCAGTTATTCCAGTTTTATATGTAAAGGTAAATTTTCCTGATCTGATTTATGTATCAGCTTTATGTGCTTTTCTGGGTCATGTTTTTCCAGTTTGGTTAAAGTTTAAAGGTGGTAAGGGAGTAGCAACTTATGTTGGTATATTATGCAGTATGAATATAATGTTTGGAATAGTTTTTGGTATTTGTTGGCTTGTAACTTTTTTTATTTCTAAATTTTCATCATTAGCATCGCTGACAGGATCATTCTCAGTTCCTATTTATTTGTTACTTTTTGATTCAACAGAAAATGAATTTTTTTTTGGAATAATGTTTATTTTAATATTTTATACTCATAGAGAAAATATTAAACGACTGATAAACAAAGAGGAAAACAAGACTAAAATTTATTAATTTGACTATCAAAGACTTTTAAGTAGTTTGTTAGATTATGAATCTAGTCATAGTTGAAAGTCCCGCAAAAGCTAAAACCATCAACAAATATCTTGGCGATGATTATACTGTTTTAGCAAGTTATGGACATATAAGAGATTTACCATCAAAAAATGGATCGGTTGATCCTGATCATGATTTTAAAATGGAATGGGAAGTTGATAGTTTTTCAAAAAAATATTTAAAAGAAATAACCGATGTTGCAAAAGAATCATCAAAAATAATACTTGCTACTGACCCTGACCGTGAAGGTGAAGCTATAGCTTGGCATGTTAAAGAATATCTTAATGAAAAAAAACTTTTAAAAGATAAAGAAATTGAAAGAGTTGTTTTTAATGAGATAACCAAAAAAGCTGTAATTCATGGTATTGAAAATCCAAGACAAATCGAACCTTTGTTGGTGGATGCATATATGGCAAGAAGAGCTCTTGATTACTTAGTTGGTTTTAACATTTCCCCAATACTTTGGACAAAGCTACCTGGGTCAAAATCAGCTGGTAGAGTTCAGTCTGTAGCTTTAAAATTAATTACTGAAAGAGAACATGAAATAGAATTATTTAATCCAGAAGAATTTTGGACACTTACTCTTAAATTTGGAGATGATAATAAAAACACTATTACTGCAAGCATCTCACAATTAAATGGTAACAAAGTAGAAAAATTTACTTTTAGAGACAAGAATAGCATTGAAAAAGCAATAAAAGAAATAAAAGAGAAAAAATTTCAAATAACAGATATTTCATCAAAAGTTGTAAAAAGAAACCCCTCTGGTCCATTTACAACCTCAACATTACAACAAGTTGCATCTAGTAGATTAGGTTTTGGAGCTTCAAGAACAATGCAAATTGCACAAAAATTATATCAAGGTGTTGAGATTGATGGAGATACTGTTGGATTGATTACTTATATGAGAACTGATGGAACTAACTTATCAGCTGATGCAGTAAAAGATTTTAGAAATTTTATTAAAATTGAGTATGGTAATGAATATTTGCCTGAATCTGCAAATAATTATTCTGGTAAAAAAGCTAAGAACGCACAAGAAGCCCATGAAGCTATTAGGCCAACAGATATAAATAGAACACCAGACACTTTAAAAAAATATTTAAGCAATGATCAACAAAAACTATACAATTTAATTTGGTCCAGAGCTTTGTCCTCACAAATGGAAGTTGCCCAATTTGACAGAAACACCATAACAATAGAGTCAGAAGATAATCAGACAATATGTAAGGCAAGTGGCTCTGTACTTAAATTTGATGGTTTTTTAAAAGTTTACTCAAATACAAGTAAAGATGATGATGAAGAAATTTTACCAGAAATGTCTAAAGGGCTAATTAATATTGAAGCATTAATGGATGAACAACATTTTACACAGCCACCTCCAAGATACTCTGAAGCAAGCTTAGTCAAAAAATTAGAGGAATTGGGAATTGGTAGACCTTCTACTTATGCAAGTATAATTTCCACAATAGCTAATCGAGGTTATGCAGAAATAGTAAATAAAAGGTTTTTTCCAACAGATCGTGGCAAACTTATCTCTGCCTTTTTAGAAAAATTGTTTTCTAAATATGTTGATTATAACTTTACTGCAGGTTTGGAAGATCAATTAGATGAAATTACATCTGGCAAAGAAAGCTGGATAAAAGTTTTAGAGATGTTTTGGAAAGATTTTAATAATAATGTTTCTGAAGTTAAAGAGAAAAGAACTAGAGAAGTGTTAGATCTTTTAAATGAAAGTCTAGGTGCTTTAATTTTTGATACCGATAAAGATGGAAATATTATTCGAAAATGCCAGCTATGTGATACGGGTTCACTAAGTCTTAAAAATAGTTTTAGAGGTGGAGCTTTTATTGGATGTTCAAATTATCCAGAGTGTAAATTCACTAGACCCTTGTCTAAAGCAAAAGCAGCAGCTCAATCACAGTTAGCAGAGCCTAAATTTTTAGGAAAACATGAAAATGGTAATGATATATATTTGAAAAATGGAAGATTTGGCCCCTATCTGCAATATGAAAAACTTAAGGAAGAGGAATTAGAGGAGACAAAAACTAAAAAAAAGAAAAAAACTAAAAAATCTAAACCGGATGTAAATGAATTAATTAAAAATGTTTCTATACCAAAAGGTTTAGAGTTAGAAAGTATAGACTTAGAAAAAGCTCAGTTTTTATGTTCTCTACCAAAATCAATTGGGGTTAATCCTGATAATCAAAAAGAAATCATTTTAAATACCGGAAGATTTGGTCCTTATTTAAAATGTGAAAATAAATCTGCTAGAATAGAGAATATTGATGAAATTTTCTCTATAGGATTAAATCGTGCAATTACTCTTATTGCTGAAGCGAAACCAGGAAGAATGTCTTCTTCAATTATTAAGGATTTAGGAGAACACCCAGAAGATAAAAAACCAGTTAGAGTTATGAAGGGACAATATGGTCCTTATATTAAATATAAATCTTTAAATGCAACAATACCTGAAGAAAAAGATCCAACAGAGCTTACAATGGAAGAAGCTTTAATCTTAATTGAAAAAAGAAGAGAATACGACAAAAACAAAAAAGGCAAAAATAAAAAGAAAAAATGAAAAAATTATTTATTATTTTCATTGTTTTTTATTTCAAAAGTACCTTTTCATTTGCAGAAGAAAATAAATGTAATGAATTTAAAAAATTATCAAAAGAGTACATAGAATGTAATGCAAAAAAATTAAAAGAAGTGAGTTCAAAAAAAGCTAAAGAATTAAAGGATGGAACATCAAAAAAAACTCAAGAAATAAAAGAAGGGACATCTAAAAAAGCCAAAGAACTGAAAGAAAATCTTGTAGAAATTGGAGATAAAGTTAAAAATAAGATTAAAAAAAAAGAATAGTTAATGAATTTTGATAAAAAAATAGAAGAATTAAAAATAGAACTTCCAGAGGCGAAGCCTCCTGTTGGATCTTATGTAGCAACAAAAAAATCTGGAAATTTACTTTTTATTTCTGGTCAAATTTCGATTAATGAAAATGGAGAATTAATTAAGGGAAAAGTTGGAAAAGATTTAACCACAGAACAAGGTTATGAAGCTGCAAAAAGATGTGGATTAAGTTTAGTTGCTCAAGCAAAAGCTGCTTGTGATGGAGATTTGTCTAAAATAAAATCATGCATCAAATTAACTGGATTTGTTAATTCAACAAATGACTTTACTGAACAGCCGAAAGTAATTAATGGAGCTTCAGATTTAATTGCATCAATATTTGGAGATGCTGGCATGCACACAAGAGCTGCAGTAAGTACCAATAGTCTACCACTTGGTGTTTCTGTAGAAGTTGATGCTATATTTGAATTAAACTAAACTATCTTCCAATACCAAAATATTTTATACCCAGTTTCTCTATTTTAGTTGGTGAGAATATATTTCTCATATCGTAAATAATAAGTTTTTTATTCTTAGAAAGTTTTCTAAAATTAATTGATTTAAAGTCATTCCATTCTGTATGAATAATTATAACGTCTGAACCAGAAATACAGTTTTGTATTGAATTAGCATATTCTACATTTTTTACATTGTTAAATTCTTTTTTGGAACCAGTGGGATCATAATATTTAATCTTTGCTCCCCTTTTGGATAGATAAGGAATTATTTTTAAACTTGAGGAGTCTCTCATATCATCAGTGTTTGCTTTAAATGTGACTCCCAAAAATGAAACTTTTTTATTATTAAATTTTTTAATTATTGAATGAAGCCTTTTAAGTAATAAATCTGATCTATTCTGATTAGATTTAATAACACTTTTAATTACAGATAAATTAGATTTAAATTTATCAGCTGTAGATACAATAGCTTTAGTATCTTTTGGAAAACAAGAGCCTCCATATGCAGGACCAGCTCTTAAAAATCTACTTCCTATTCTGTTATCAAGTCCAATTCCTATGGATATATCTTCAACATCGATACCAGTTTTTTCGCATAAATTAGCAATTTCATTTATAAATGTAATTTTAGTTGCTAAAAAAGCATTAGAAGCATATTTAATTAACTCAGCAGCTCGTCTATTTGTAGAAACATATTTCGCACCTTTTGAAATTAATGGAGAATATAAATTTCTAAGTATTTTTTTTGATTTTTCTTCGTTTGAACCAACAACTACTCTATCAGGATAAATAAAATCTCTAATTGCCTCACCTTCTCTCAAAAATTCAGGATTAGATACTACTGAAAACAACCTTTTATTTACTTTTTTTGAAATAATCTTTTCTAGATCATCACCTGTAGTAACAGGAACAGTAGATTTTGTTATTATTATTTTAAATTTATTAATTGATTTAGATATTTCTTTTCCAACTGAATAAACTTGAGAAAGGTCAGCACTGTTACTATTTTTTTTAGTTGGTGTTCCTACGCATATAAAAATTATGTCAGATTTTCTTACAGATTCTTTTAAATTTGTTGAAAAATTTAATCTATTATTTTTTATATTTTTTTTGACTAATTCCTCTAAACCTGGCTCGTAGATAGGTATTTTACCATTCTTTAAATTATTAATTTTATTATTATCTTTATCTACACAAATAACATCATTGCCTAAGTCTGAAAAACAGACACCACTTACCAAACCAACATAACCAGTTCCTATCATGCAAAGCTTCATAGTTTACCTATTTCTTTATTTGAATTAATAAATCCTTGCATTGTCCCACAGTCTAAATACTTTCCTAAAAAATTGTGAGCAATAAATTTTTCACCTTCTTTAATTAAAGTTTGAATTGCATCTGTTATATGTATTTCACCACCATTGCCAGGTTTCTGTTTAGCTAGTTTTTTAAATATAGTTTTAGGAAGAATGTACCTTCCTATCACAGCTTTATTTGAAGGAGCTTTTTTAACATCAGGTTTTTCTACCACACCATTAATTAAATAATCATTTTTTGAAATTTTTTTATTTAAACTATAGATACCCCATCTTGAAACTGTTTTGGAATTAACCTTCATGCTAGCCATCACAGATGCTTTATTTTTATGATGAACTTTAATCATATCTTTAGAACAGTTTTTTTTTATTATTAAATCATCTGGCAATAACATTAAAAAATATTTATCCTTTATATATTTTCTTGTTTTAAATACAGCATCACCTGTTCCTTTAGGTGTATTTTGATATACAAACTTTATTAATTTTTTATATTTTAATATTTTTTTATATTCAGCAATTATTCTAGAGTCTTTTTTCTTTTTTATAATTTTATTATAAAAATCGTCACTGTAGAAATAATTTTTAATCATCTTTTTTTTATTTGATATGATAAAAACAATTTCTTTAATCCCAGCTTCAATGCACTCATCTAAAATATATTCAATTCCAGGCTTTCCATTTATTGGAAGAAGTTCTTTTGCAAAAACACTTGTTAAAGGCAAAAGCCTAGTTCCTTGACCTGCTAGAGGAATAATTGCTTGTTTAATCATATAAATGTTTTACTTATCTAGAATTTTAATACAAATGAAAATTATATTAAATAATAATTCATTATTTAAATCTTTAAGGCCATTTAATGATATTGGTTTTGTTCCCACAATGGGAAGTATTCATGAAGGTCATTTATCACTTATTGATAGATCAAATCGAACTTGCAAAAAGACAATAGTAAGTATTTTTGTTAACCCCAAACAATTTAATAACAAAAAAGATTTCAAGAATTATCCCACAAATATTAAAGAGGATATCAAAATTTTAAAAAAAACTAAAAAGGTTGATTTCTTATACATCCCAAAATTCAAAGATATTTACAATAATAGTAAAAAATCAAACATAAAAATTGGAAATAAAGATAAAATTTTATGCGCTAAATATAGAAAAGGCCATTTCGAAGGAGTACTAGATGTAATGGGAAGACTAACTAATTTGGTAAATCCAAAAAAAATATTTATGGGAAAAAAAGATTATCAACAATATTTCTTAATAAAAAATTATCTAAAAAATAAACATAAAACTTCTATTGTTCCATGCAAAACTATTAGAAATAAAAACAAAATAGCTTTATCTTCCAGAAATAATCATTTGGATTTAAATGGTATTAAAAAAGCAAGTTTTCTAACCAAAAGTCTAATTAAATTAAAAAGAAATTTAGTGAAAAATAAAAAAATAAAACAAAATTTAAGAATTCAAATGAAATATTTTGAGAAATTTTTAAAAATTAAAATTGAATACTTAGAATTAAGATCAATTAAAAATCTTAAAATATCTAATACTGTAAGAGATTCACGTTTATTTGTTGCTTATTATATTGATAACGTAAGATTGATTGATAATTTTTAGAGAAAGTAAGCTCCAACACCTAAAAATGAGACAAAACCTATAACATCAGTAATGGTGGTAACAAAAACACTCGATGCAATTGCAGGATCAATATTCATTTTTTTTAAAGTAAAAGGAACAAGAATACCAAACAGTCCAGCTATAATCATAGTAAGTACCATTGATATTGAAATGATTATTGAAAGAATACTATCTTGAAACCAAATTTGAACTATTAAAGCACTTATAATGGCAAATATAATTCCATTTAATATACCAATTGAAAATTCTTTAAAAACATTTGATGAAAAATTATTTTGGGTTAAGTCATTTGTTGCAATTGTTCTGACTGTAACAGCTAATGTTTGCATTCCTGCATTACCACCCATTGAAGCAACAATTGGCATTAGGAAAGCAAGAACAACCATTTGCTCAATAGTTGCTCCAAACAAGCTAATACACCAAGTTGCTAAGAAGGCTGTAAATAAATTCAATAAAAGCCAATTAAATCTTCTTTTAGTTTTTGTAACAACACCATCGGTAATTTCCTCATCACCTACACCAGCTAACCTCAATGCATCCTCCTCCGCTTCTTCTTTCAGGACTGTAAGAACATCATCGTTCATAATCATTCCTACCAATTTATTATTTTTATCAATTACGGCTGCTGAATTTAGATTATAATTTTCAAATAGATTAGCCACCTCTTCTTTGTCCATATCAACAGGCACTAATAATTGAGACTCAGACATGATGCTTGCCATTTTTGTGTCTCTTGGTGAAGTAAGCACTCTTGATGATGGAACGGTTCCAATAGGTTTAAATTCTTCATTAACAATAAAAATTTCCAAAAATTCTTCAGGCAAATCTTTATTTTCTCTCAAATAGTCAATTGTTTGACCTACAGACCAGTTGCTTGGTATAGCTGTAAACTCACGCTGCATAAGTCTAGCAGCAGTATCTTCAGGATAGCTTAAGCTTTCTAACAGAGCAAATCTGTCTTTAGGAGGCAATGAGCTTAATATAGTGTTCTTGTCTTCTTCGGGTACATTTTCTAAAATCGAAATAGCATCATCTGACTCTAAGTTGGTAAGAATAGTTACAATTGAATCTGAAGATAAATATTTAATTATCTCAGTTTGTATAGACTCATTTAATTCTACAAAAACCTCTGCATCAATATTAAAATTATTTAGTTTAATTAAACTTTCTCTATCGCTAATACTTAAGTGTTCAATTATGTCTGCTGCATCAGCAGGATGCATTTCATTGAATGAATCATTAATAAATTTTGCATCATTGTCAGCTATTTTAGAGGTAACAACTCTCAAATATTCTTTATTGAATTCAAAATTTACTTTTTTATCTTTAGTTTTTTTAATTAAAGACATAAATGTACCTATAATTTAGTTGTGCACTATTAATACATAATTAAAATATTACAAATTTTAAATGGATATAGAGATCAAAAAGTCAATAAAACCGGTAAATTATTTTGAGGCAATTGATCTATTAGAGTCTAGATTAAAAAATATTACAGCTAATAAAGAAAAAGAATTAATTTGGATTTTAGAGCATCCTGAAATTTTTACTGCAGGTACATCCTATAAAGAAAATGAAATAATTGATAAATCAATTGATCTATTAAAAACAAACAGAGGTGGAAAAATTACGTATCATGGTCCAGGTCAATTAATTTGTTATTTTGTTATTGATCTAAGAGAAAAAAAAGACATTAGAAAATTTATTACAACCATCGAAAACACAATTATTCAAAGTTTAAAAAAATATAATATTGAAACCTTTCCTGATAAAGAAAATATTGGAATATGGTATAAAGACAAAAATGAAATTCAAAAAATTGCTGCGATAGGTATTAGAGTGAGTAAGTGGATTGCATATCATGGATTTGCAATAAATGTTGATAACAACCTAGAAAATTATAAAAAAATAGTACCTTGTGGAATTTCAGATAAAGGTGTTACAAATTTAAAAAAAATTTTAAATCAAGATTATTCCAACTTAAATAATGAAATTATTGAAAATTTTATTTCAAATTTGAAAAACTAAGTCTTTTTGATTTTAACAACTTTTTAAAATATTCTGGTAATAAGGCTGAATAAGTATACTTCATATCATTTATTTTAAATTTAATTTGATACGAGTGCAGCATAAGATTTTTATTTATACCTTTATCTGATTTAGATAGTTTATATTTCGTATCACCAAATATAGGATTTCCAATTGCAAAAAGTTGTTTACGTAACTGATGTTTTCTTCCAGTTATTGGTTTTAACTCCAATAAAGATGCTTCAGAATTTTTATCTATTACCTTGAATATAGTTTTTGCTTTTTCTACTAATTTTTTATCTCCATCATATCTTATTAAGTCATCATCCCAAACACCTGTGTTTTTGTTTACTTCTCCTTGGCATATGGCAAGATAAGTTTTATGTACTTTTCGTAATCTAAATAATGATGTTAGTAACTGTGCGCTCTCTCTTTTTTTTGCCATTATAAATACGCCAGATGTATCTTTGTCTAATCTATGAACAGAATAAGGTTTTGTTCCTTTAAAAATTTCACTCTTTGCAAAAATATCAACTAAGTTTTTTTTAGATTTTGTACCACCTTGTACTGATATTCCTGCTGCTTTATTTAATACAACAAAATTATCATTATCATCAATAATTTGATCTTCGTTTGATTTTATTATTTCTTTAGTTGGTAAAAATTTTATTTTTTTTTGTTCTACTCTTTCTTTAAATTCAATATTAAATATATTTATCTGATCTCCTTTTTTTATTTTGTGAGAACTTTTAACTTTTTTTTTGTTAATTTTAATTTTTCCTGTCCTAAGATATTTTTCAATTAAACCTTGAGGTATTTTTCCAATATTTAATCTCATCCATCTATCAATACGCATATCATTACACGTTGAATCAACGATGTATGACTTGTTCATGACTTAGGATTTAAGCTGTAGCTTGTTTATTTTCTTCTGTTTTTGGAGCTTCTTTTGACGTATCTTTTTTCTTCTTATCTACTCTTTTTGCTTCAACATCTCTATCTACAAATTCTATAATTGCCATTGGAGCATTATCACCATATCTGAAACCCGCTTTAATAATTCTAGTATAGCCACCTTTTCTATTTGAATACCTTTTAGAAAGGGTTTTTTTTACTTTATTAGCTGATTTAATATCCTGCAGTTGAGACACAAGCATCTTAGTTGTGTGCAATGTATCTTTTTTACCTAAAGTAATAATTTTATCAGCTTGAGGTCTTAAAAACTTTGCTTTTGGCAATGTAGTTTTAATCTGTTCATATTTTATTAAAGAATTTAACATATTCTTTAACAGAGCTTTTCTATGCTCAGAAGTTCTATTTAACTTTTTGTTGGCTAAGCCGTGTCTCATTAAATTGCTTCCTCTAATTTTTTAGACATTTCTGCAATATTATCTGGTGGCCAGTTTGGTATTTCCATACCTAAATACAGAGACATTCCAGTTAAAACTTCTTTAATCTCATTTAAAGATTTTCTTCCAAAATTTGGTGTTCTTAACATTTCACCCTCAGATTTTTGAACTAAATCACCAATATAAATTATGTTGTCATTTTTTAAGCAATTCATTGATCTAACTGATAGCTCTAATTCATCAACTTTTCTTAATAAATTCTTATTAAACTCAGGTTCAGATGAAACTTCTTTTACTGGAGCTTCAACTGGCTCATCAAAATTAACAAACATTTTCAACTGGTCTTGAAAAATCCTAGCAGAATACGCAACGGCATCTTCTGCAGAAATTGAACCGTTAGTCTCTACTTCCATTGTTAATTTATCATAATCAAGAGCCTTACCTTCTCTTGCTGTGCTAACAGAATAAGAAACTTTTTTTACAGGACTATACAAAGAGTCAATGGCAATTAAACCTAGTGGTGGCTCCTCTGGTTTATTTAGCTCAGCTGGAACATAACCTTTTCCAGTGTTTACATTCATTTCCATGTGAAAAGTAGTGTTTTCATCTAAGTTACAAATTACTAACTCAGGATTTAATATTTCTACATCCGTCACAGGAGCAATGTCTGAAGCTTTTATTTCACCCGGACCTTTTGCGTCTAAAACTAATTTTTTTGTACCTTCAGAATTACATTTTAAAGCTAGTGATTTAACATTTAATACTATGTCCGTTACATCTTCTCTTACACCTTTAATTGATGTAAATTCATGTAGAACACCATCTATTTGTATCGAAGTAACTGCAGCTCCTCTGATAGAAGAAAGCAAAATTCTTCTTAAGGAGTTTCCTAAAGTTAATCCGTAACCTTTTTCTAAAGGCTCAGCTATAATCTTAGCATGTGTTAAGTCATCACTAATTTGAACATCTAATTTAGATGGTTTAATCAAAGATTTCCAATTTTTAACATTTACGTTTTCTACTTCCATTAAACTCTCCTTTTTTTTGGTGGTCTAGTTCCGTTATGAGGCATCGGTGTTGTGTCTTTAATTGACAAAATTTTAAAACCTCTTGCTTGTAAAGCTCTTAATGCTGTTTCTCTTCCTGAACCAGGCCCTTTTACTTCAACAGATAAAGTTTTCATTCCATACTCTAATGCTTTTGATGCTGCGGAGTCCGCTGCTATTTGAGCTGCATAAGGTGTAGATTTTCTTGATCCTTTAAATCCTTTCTGTCCAGCAGATGCCCAGGATATTACATTTCCATTTGTATCAGCAATTGAAATTATTGTGTTATTAAATGTTGACTGCACGTAAGCAATTCCATTTAAAATATTCTTTTTTATCTTTTTCTTTTTTGAATAGGAGCTCTTTGCACTTTTTTTAGAAGATTTTTCTACCTTCTGATCTTTATTGTCAGTTTTTTCTGTTTTTGCCATTATTATTTTTTAGTTGGTGTTAATTTCTTCCCTGCAATAGCGATTGCTTTTCCTTTTCTTGTTCTTGCATTACATCTTGTTCTTTGGCCTCTTACAGGTAATTTTTTTCTATGTCTTGTTCCTCTATAACATGCAAGATCTATCAATCTTTTAATACTTAAAGAATAATCTCTTCTAAGATCTCCTTCGACTTTAAAATTTTGATCGATGTATTCTCTTATTTTTAAAATTTCATCATCAGTTAACTCATTCACTCTTTTGGCTCTTGGAATTTCTAGAGAAGAACAAATTTGTTGTGAGAATTTATCTCCAATTCCATAAATATATGTCAGTCCAATGTGGACAAGTTTATTTTGTGGAATGTTTATACCTGCGATACGAGCCATAATTTTTGTGATAAATTGTGCCTTTTATATAAGAAGATTAATCAAAGTCAACGTCTTAAACATTTATAAAAGTGTCTATTTTCCTTGTTATTTCGTCTATTTCTAAGCTTCCATCAATTTCCTTAAATTTAGGATTCTCTGAGTAGTAATTAAGTACTGGCTCTGTTGTGTTCATGTATGTGTCAAAACGTTTTAGAATAGTATTTGTTTCATCGTCTGATCTATTTTCAATAATTTTTCTTTTCTCTAGTCTTTTTAACACTGTATCTTTATCAACTTTGAGATACAAAATTAAATCTATCTTTTGATTTGATGCCTCGAGTAAGATATCTAAATTTTTTGCTTGGCTCAAAGATCTAGGGTATCCATCAAATATTAATCTATTTTTTTTTTGAGCGTCAGAAACTAAATTTTCAATAAGCTTATTTACAATTTCATCACTTACAAATTTACCATTTTTCATGTCATTGGTAATCATCTTACCAATATCTGAATTTTTATAAATTTCTTCTCTTAAAAGTTCGCCAGTTGAGATCTGAAATGAATTTAGTTTCTTTACTAAATATTTAGCTTGAGTACCTTTACCAGCACCAGGAGGTCCAAACAAAACTATATTCACTTACTTTCCAAATTTAGTTTTTTTAATTAATTGTTCGTATTGAGAACTCATTAATCTTGTTTGAATTTGAGTTACAGTATCAATGGCAACAACAACAACAATTAAAATAGATGCACCACCCAAATAAAAAGGAATTGGGTAATTAGCTATTAAAAACTCTGGCATTAAACATACAAGTGTCAAATATAGAGCACCTATTGTAGTAAGTTTAGTTAAAATATTTTCAATATATAATGCTGTACTTTCACCAGGTCTAATTCCTGGAACAAAGCCACCATATTTTCTTAAGTTTTCTGCTGTTTCAGTTGGGTTAAATGTAATTGAAGTATAGAAAAATGTAAAAAATATTATACCAGATGCATATAGCAACATGTACAAAGGTTGACCTTGAGTAAAATAAGAACTTAAGTTTAAAAAAGTTTCATTATTTGAAAAAGAAAAATTAGAAAAGGTAACAGGTAACAATAATAAAGCAGATGCAAAAATTGCTGGTATTACTCCTGCTTGATTAATTTTTAATGGCAAATGAGAAGACTCTCCACCATACATTTTATTTCCCATTTGTCTTTTAGGATAATTGATAAGAATTTTTCTTAATGCTCTCTCCATAAAAACTACAAATAAAATAGTTAATATTAATAGAACAAAAATTGCTAGGATCATGAAAGTTGACACAGCACCTGTTCTACCTAATTCAAAAGTTGTAACTAAAGCTCTAGGTATTTCGGCAACAATACCAGCAAAAATAATTAAAGAAATTCCATTACCAATTCCTCTTTGAGTGATTTGTTCTCCTAGCCACATAAGAAAAATTGTACCAGCAACAATAGTTGTCACTGTTGTAATTTTAAAAAATGCTCCTGGATTAATTACCAAATCTGCAGAAGACTCTAAACCTACCGACAAACCATAACCTTGAACTGTAGCGAGTAAAACTGTTCCATATCTTGTAATTTGAGTAATCTTTGCTCTGCCAGTTTCTCCCTGAGCCTTTAAATTCTTAAAATAATCAGAAACCCCTGTTAACAACTGAACTATAATAGCTGATGATATGTATGGCATTATACCAAGAGCAAAAATTGCCATTCTACTTACGGCACCGCCAGCAAAAACATTGAACATACCAAGTAACCCTTTTTGATTACCGTCCATCATAATTTTTAATTGTTCTGGGTCAATTCCTGGTAAAGGAACAAACGTACCAAATCTATATACCGCAAGGATTGCTATGGTAAAAATTATTCTATTTCTTAGATCATTTGTTGAAGATGATGCGCTCATTTAAACAAATTATTTTTTTAATTGAATAGATCCACCAATTTTTTCTAGTTTTTCTATTGCTGATTTTGATGCCAAGTCAGCCTCAATATTAATTTTATCTTTTAACTCTCCAGTACCTAATATTTTTAATTTTGTAGAGTTTTTGTTTATTAATTTTAATTTTTTTAGAGATGAAGAATTAAGCACTTCATTTGGATTAATATTTTTTTTATCAATATAAGACTGAATTTTTTCCAAGTTTAAAATTGCAATGTTTTCTCTTGAAATTGGATTAAAACCTCTTTTAGGTAATCTTCTGTATAAAGGCATTTGACCACCTTCAAAACTTTTTATTGCAACACCAGATCTAGATTTTTGACCTTTAACACCTCTCCCAGATGTCTTCCCTTTTCCAGAACCAATACCTCTTCCAACTCTTATTTTAGGTTTATTAATTTTCTGTCTTGTATTTAATGTAATCATTATCCTCTTTTTTCAATAATTTCTGATATTTTTTTATTTCTTATTGCTGAAATTTGTTTTGGTGAATTTTGTTTCATTAAAGCCTTCATAGTAGCTCTAATCACATTGTGTGCATTTGATGTGCCCATTGATTTAGCAACAATATCTTTTACACCCAATACCTCACATACTGCTCTTACTGGACCACCTGCAATAATACCTGTACCTTTTGATGCTGCTCTTAAGACTATTCTACCAGAACCATCTTTAGCTTTCACATCGTGGTGAATTGTTCTTCCTTCTCTCAAAGGTATATGTGTTAATTTTCTTCTAGCCATTTCATTGGCTTTTTTAATTGCATCTGGAACTTGTTTTGCTTTAGCGTGTGCTATTCCAATTTTTCCAGCTTGATTTCCTACTACTACAAGAGCTGAAAAACCAAATCTTCTTCCACCTTTTACAACTTTTGTAATTCTATTGATATGAACTAACTTCTCTAAAATATCGTCAGTTTTTTTGTCTTTGTTATTTTCCATAATTAAAATTCCATCCCATTTTCTCTCAGTGTGTCGGCAAAAGCTTTAATTCTACCATGATATTTATAAGATCCTCTATCAAAATAAATTTTTGTAATATTTTTTTCTTGAGCTTTTTTTGCTAGCTTTTGAGCAACTAATTTTGACAACTCTGTCTTGTTAACTTTATCAGATGATTTTAAATCTTTTTCAACTGATGAAGCAGATAACAAAGTTACTTTTTTTGTATCATCAATGATTTGAGCTGAAATATTTTTGGCAGATCTTGAAATACTTAATCTAAATCTATCTTTTGGAGCAACTTTTTTTACTTTGTTGCTAACTCTAAATCTTTTTCTAATACTAGTGTTTAGTTTCATTATTTTTTCTTACCTTCTTTTTTAAGAACATATTGTCCTTGTTCTCTTATGCCTTTACCCTTATATGGCTCAATTTTTCTAAATGTTTTAATTTTTGATGCAACTTCACCAACTAATTGTTTATCAGATCCAGTAATCTTAAGTGTAGTTTGTTTTTCTACAGCGATCTTAATTCCCTCGGGGATATCAAAATCTATATCGTGACTGTAACCTAATTGTAAGTTTAACTGATTACCTTTCAATGCTGCTCTATATCCAACACCTACCAGTTCTAACACTTTTTCATAGCCTGTACTTGAGCCGATTACAGCGTTATTAATTAAACTTCTATTCATACCCCATAGTCGTTTAGAATTTTGGTCAATTTTTTTTGGTTTAATTGAGATCTCTTTTCCTTCTTTGATATCCAAATTAAACATATCTAAATCAATATTTATTGATTTCTTTCCCAATGGTCCTTCTATGTTTATAATGTTACCGGCTAAAGCAACTTTAACTTTTTCAGGGATTGATATATTTATTTTTCCAATTTTAGACATTAAAATACCTTACAAATAATTTCACCACCAACACGTTGTTTTCTAGCGTCAATATCAGTCATTACACCTTTTGGTGTAGAAACTATTGCAATTCCAAGACCGTTATTAATTTTAGGTAAACCTTCAGCACTAGAAAAAATTCTTCTTCCTGGTTTAGAAACTCTTTCAAATGCACTGATAACTGGGTTACCAGAATGATATTTAAGTTCTAAAGACAATGTTGGTTTTTTGTCTTCTGAACTAATTTTGAAATCTTTTATAAAACCTTCATTTTTAAGTATATCTGCAATTTTTGACTTGAAGTTAGAAGATGGCAGATCTACTTTTTTATGATTTCTTGCTTGAGCGTTTTTAACTCTAGCTATCATATCTCCTATTGGGTCACTTAAACTCATAATTTTCCTTCCTACCAGCTCGACTTAACTAAGCCAGGTATTTTTCCTTGTAATCCTAATTGTCTAAGAGCAATTCTTGAAATTTTTAATTTTCTATAAACACCATGTGGTCTACCTGTTATCTCACATCTATTCATCACTCTTGTTTTAGCTGAATTTCTTGGCAATTTTGATAATTTCTGCTGCGCCTTAAACCTTTCCTCTAATGGAAGTTTTTTATCCATTATTATTTTTTTCAAATTTTGTCTTTTCTTGAACATCTTGTCTGAAAGTTTAATTCTTTTTTTGTTTTTATTTACAGCACTAAGTTTAGCCATATTTAATTATCTCCTTTTTTAATAAATGGGAAATTCATTTTTTCTAATAAGGCAAAGCTGTGTTCTTTATTCTTTGCTTTTATAACAATAATGACATCTAAACCTCTGACTTTATCAGCTCTATCAAAACTAACTTCAGGGAATATGATATGCTCCTTTATACCAAAAGTATAATTTCCAAAATTGTCAAAACCTTTTGGTGATAAACCTCTAAAATCTTTAATTCTTGGAAGAGCAATATTTACCAATCTATCTAAAAATTCATACATTTTGTTTTTTCTTAAAGTTACTTTTAAACCTGCATTTGATCCTTTTCTTGTCTTAAAGTTTGCTACAGATTTTTTAAATTTTGTAGTTACAGGTTTTTGCCCTGTTATCTTTGCCATATCCTCTTCACATGATTTTAAAATTTTAGAGTCTGAAGCATCTAAACCAAGACCCATATTCAAAACAATTTTCTCAATTCTTGGTGCCATATAAATATTTTTGAAACCAAATTGATCTTTTAAAGCTGGTTGTATTTCTTTGTTAAAAATTTCTTTTAATCTTGGCGTCATTATTTCTTAGCCTCTTTCTTCTTTTCTGCCTTTTCATCTATTAATTTTAAATTTGATAAATGAATAAAACTTTCTTTTGGAAAGATACCACCTTTTTTCTCTTTTGTTGTTTTAACGTGTTTTTTAACCATATTAATTTCTTTTACTTTGGCTCTATTGTTTGCTCTGTCGATTTCGATAACTTCACCTTCTTTTTTTTTATCTTTTCCAGTTAGCACTCTTACTTTTAAACCTTTTTTAATCATCTTATAAAACCTCCGGTGCTAGTGAAATTATTTTCATTTGCCCTCTGCTTCTTAACTCTCTAGTAACAGGGCCAAATATTCTAGTGCCAACCGGTTCACCTTTATCGTCAACTAATACTGCAGCATTGTTATCAAATCTTACTTTTGATCCATCATTTCTATGTATTCCTTTTTTAACTCTTACTACTACAGCTTTGTGAACAGTTCCTTTTTTTACTTTTCCCTTAGGGATAGCCTCTTTCACAGCAATTACAATTGTATCTCCAATGCTAGCATATCTTCGCTTAGATCCACCCAATACTTTAATGCATTCTATTTTTTTTGCACCAGTATTATCAGCTACTTGTAATTCTGTCTGTACACCAATCATTATTTATTGCTCTCCATAACTTGAAATTTTTTATTTTTTGAAAAAGGTTTGCTTTCAATAATCGATACTTTATCACCTGTTTTAAATGTATTGTTTTCATCATGAGCATTGTAATTTTTTCTAACTCTTATGACCTTTTTCAATACAGGGTGTGAGTATTTTCTCTCTACCATAACTGTAACTGTTTTGTTAGGTTTGTCGCTTATCACCACTCCTGTTAATATTTTTTTAGGCATTTGATTTTCCTTTTAAAATTGTTTTCAATCTTGCAATTGTTTTTCTTGTTTCTCCAATTTTTGCAGGATTAGTTATTTGAGAATTCATTTTTTGAAATCGAAAATTAAATAAGTCTTTTTTAAGCTTATCAATATTTTTGATAACTTCATCTTTGCTTAATTTTTTAATCTCTTGTTTTTTCATTTATGCAAATCTCTTTATTGTCTTTGTTTTTATTGGTAACTTTGCTGAAGCTTTATAAAGTGCCTCTTTGGCAATTTGTTCAGAAACACCATCAACTTCAAATAAAATTCTTCCAGGTTTTACTCTACAAGCAAAATATTCTGGTGATCCTTTTCCTTTACCCATTCTAACTTCTATTGGTTTTTTAGAAACTGGAATATTTGGAAAAACTCTTGTCCATACTCTTCCTTGTCTTTTCATATGTCTAGTTAAAGCAACCCTAGCAGCCTCAATTTGTTTTCCAGTTACTCTTTCAGGCTGTAATGCCTTCAAAGCATATGCTCCATAATTAATAGTACTTGCTCTAGTAGCATTACCATGAATTCTTCCTTTATGAGCTTTTCTCCATTTAGTTCTTACTGGCTGAAGCATTATTGTTTACCTTCCTTTGGAGTTACCTTGTTTGTTTCTTGGCTAAATTCTCTTGCAAAAACTTCACCTTTATAGATCCAAACCTTAATTCCAATAATTCCATATGTTGTAAGAGCTTCCGCTTCTGCATAATCTATATCTGCTCTTAAAGTGTGTGATGGTATACTACCATCTCTTAACCATTCAGTTCTTGCGATCTCGTTACCACCTAATCTTCCACTTACTGAAACTTTAATCCCTTTTGCACCTAGTCTTATACATGATTGCATAGCTCTTTTCATGGCTCTTCTGTATGAAATTCTTTTTACTAACTGTTGTGCAATGTTTTCAGCAACTAAATATGCATTTGTTTCGGGTTTTTTAACCTCTTTAATATTTAAGTTGACTTCATTTGTCGTAAATTTTGATAGGTTATTTTTAATTTTATCAATATCACTACCTTTTTTACCAATTACAAACCCAGGTCTAGATGTGTAAATAGTAACGTAACATTTGTTTGACGTTCTCTCTATCATCACCTTAGATACACCTGAATTAATTACATTTTTCTTGATGTATTCTCTTATTTTAAAATCTTCAATTAGATAGTTGCCAAAATCTTTTTTCTTAGCATACCAAACAGAGTCCCAACCTCTGTTTACACCTAATCTAAAACCTACAGGATTAACCTTTTGTCCCATGTTTCTCCATTTGTTTTGCCTCTGATAAAATTATAGTTACTGTTGACCAAGGTTTTAAAATTGGTGCAGCTCTACCTTTTGCTCTTGGTCTAAATCTTTTCATAACAATTTTTTTTCCACAATACGCCTCTTTGACAATTAAATTATCAATATCGTATTGAAAGTTATTTTCAGCGTTTGCAACAGCTGAGCTAATTGTCTTTCTAATATCTCTTGTTACTCTTTTTTCTGAAAACTGCAGGTCTCTAATAGCTACATCAACCTTTTTACCAACAATACTTTTTAAAATTGGATTAATCTTTCTTACGCTAGATCTAATTCCATTGTTTATAGACTTTACAGTCTTATCGTTGTTTTTATCAATTTTCTTTTTCTTGCCCATAATTATTTTTTCTCTGCTGGTTTAGCTTTCTTATCAGCTGGTGTGTGTCCAAAGAAAGTTCTTGTTGGTGCAAACTCTCCTAATTTATGACCAACCATATCCTCTGATACTGTTATTGGAATAAATTTCTTACCATTGTATATTTGAAAAGCTACTCCTACAAAATCTGGAAGAATTGTAGATTTTCTAGACCAAGTTTTAATTGGAATTTTCTTTGGATCATCTTTGTACTTGTCTACTTTTTTCATCAAGCTTTCTTCAACAAATGGTCCTTTCCATACAGCTCTAGCCATTACTTAGTATCCTTCCTTTTATTTCTTCTCTTCACTATAAATTTATCTGTTCTCTTATTATCTCTAGTTTTTAAACCTTTTGCCGATTGTCCTGTTGGAGATACAGGATGTCTTCCTCCAGCTGACTTACCTTCACCACCTCCATGTGGGTGATCTACTGGGTTTTTAACAACACCTCTAGTATGAGGTCTTCTTCCCAACCATCTTGATCTACCAGCTTTACCAATTTTAATATTTTTTTGATCAGGATTACTTAATATTCCAATAGTAGCTAAAGCCCTTGAGTCTATTTTACGTACTTCCCCTGATGCTAATTTAATTAAACTATAATTTCCATCTAATCCACTAATCGTAACTGAAGAACCAGCTGCTCTAGCTATTTTACCGCCACCACCTGGTTGAATTTCAACGTTATGAATATTGATACCAACTGGTATATCTTGTAACGGCATGCAATTTCCAATTTTAATTTCTTTTTTTGATCCACTCTCAATCTTGTCTCCAACTTTAATTTTTTGAGGAGCTAAAAAATACGAATGTGTTCCATCTTCAAATTTAACCAACATGATGTAGCAAGATCTATTCGGATCGTATTCTATTCTTTCAACAGTAGCCTCCATGTCGAATTTTTTTCTATAAAAATCAACATGTCTATACATTTTCTTATGACCACCTGCTCTGTTAATTGAAGTGATGTGTCCATTATTATTTCTTCCCTTCATAGCATTTTTTGGAGAAACAAGAGTTTTAAAAGGTTTACCTTTCCATAGACCTGTTCTATCTACTAAAATAGTACCTCTAGTAGATTTTGTGTATGGTTTAAAAGTTTTTAATGCCATTTATTAAATTCCTGTTGTTAGATCAATGCTTTGACCTTTTTTTAGAGTTATGATTGCTTTTTTGTATCCTGAAACTTTCACTTTTTTTCCTCTAGTAAGTTTAGTTCTATTTTGTTTATTGATGATGTTAATTTTAGTGACATTAACATTAAAAATTTTTTCAATATTTTTTTTCAGGTTTTTTTTGTTAGCACCATCAGGAACCTTGAAAGTAATTTTATTCAATTCAGATAAGTTTGTTGATTTCTCAGTAACAACTGGAAAAAGAATTTTGTCGTATAAATGAATTTTATCCATATTAAGAATACCTTTTCTCCAATTCTTTTACTGAACTTTCTGTAAAAACAACTTTCTTAAATTTTATAATATCGTATGCACTAAAATGATTTACATCAGTAACTTTAACGTTTGGAATATTTCTTACAGATTTTTCTATCTTATCTTTTGAATTTTTATCAAGAATAATTAGTGAATTAGAAATCTCCAATTTGTTAATTATTGAATTCATTTCTTTTGTTTTTTTTATTTCAGAATTAAAATCATTTAAAATCAATAAGTTCTTATTATTATTTTTTTCAGTAATTAAAGAAGCAACACTTTGTTTCTTTTCATTTTTGTTCAACTTCCTTTTTTTGTAAGCTAATTCACCTTTTGGACCATGAGCTATACCACCACCAACAAAAATAGGAGCTTTTCTACTAGCGTGTCTTGCTCCACCAGTTCCTTTTTGTGCATAAATTTTTGATGTCGGACCTTTTACCTCATTTTGTTGTTTGGTCTTAGCGTGTCTACCTTTGTAGTTAGCGTTTGTTTTGTACAAAACATTAGCAACTAACTTTTGATTAATTTTTGCAGAAAATATTTTGTCTAACACTTCAATAGTATCTTTTTTTCCGTCTATGCTAATTTTATCTAATTTCATTATTTTTTCTTCTTATCTGGTGTTTTTTTTGCTTCCTCAGCAGCAGCTAATTTTTCACTGATTGTCATTTTATTTATATTTTTTACTGATCTTTTAACCATCACTTCAGCATTTTTTGATCCTGGAATAGATCCTTTTAAATAAAGTAGCTCATTTTCTAAATCTGTTTTTATTATTTCGATATTTTGCATTGTTCTTAGCTTATCACCCATATGACCAGCCATTTTTTTTCCTTTAAAAACTTTACCTGGATCTTGACTGTGTCCTGTTGAACCATGAGCTCTATGAGAAATAGAAACACCATGACTAGCTCTTAAGCCACCAAAGTTATGTCTCTTCATAGCACCAGCAAAACCTTTACCAATTGTTTTTGATCTTGTGTCTACAAATTTAATATCTTTGAAAATTTCTAAACCAAATTCATTTCCTTCTTTATAGGCAGAAGTATCGTTCACTCTAAATTCTTTTAATTTTCTCTTAGCTTCAGTGTTTTTCTTTGCAAAAACACCTTTCATTGCTTTTGTTAATTTTGAATTTTTTATTTTTCCATACCCAAGTTGAACAGCTTTATAACCTCTTTTTTCTTCCTCAATTACTTGAATAACTCTAGCTTTTTCAACTTTAAGAACTGTAACAGGCACTAATTGACCAGATTTATAAAACTCTCTAGTCATGCCTATTTTCTTACCTAATAAAGCTATCTCACTCATAATTATATTTTTATCTCCACATCTACACCTGAAGCTAAGTCTAGTTTCATTAAAGCCTCTACTGTTTGTGGTGTTGGTTCAATAATATCAATTAATCTTTTGTGAGTTCTTGACTCAAATTGCTCTCTACTTTTTTTATCAATGTGTGGAGATCTTAGAACTGTGTATCTTTCAATTCTCGTAGGAAGTGGTATTGGACCCTTTATAGTAGCTCCAGTTCTTTTAACTGTATTAACTATTTCTTCGGTAGAAGCATCTAAAACTTTATTGTCGTATGCTCTTAATTTAATTCTAATATTTTGTTTTTCCATTAACCTGCTACCTTTTTAGTTACTTCATCTTGAACGTTTTGTGGAACTTTAGAATAATGATCGAAGAACATTGAATATTGCGCTCTTCCTTGTGACATTGATCTAAGATTGTTAATGTAGCCAAACATATTAGCTAAAGGGACCATTGCTGTTATAACAGTTGCATTTCCTCTTTGCTCTTGAGTGCTAATTTGACCTCTTCTACTGTTTAAATCACCAATTACATCACCCATATAATCTTCTGGAGTAACAACTTCCACTCTCATAATAGGCTCTAAAAGCTTTAGTCCACCTTGAGTACAAGCTTCTTTAAAACATGCCCTGCTGGCAAGTTCAAATGCCAGAACGCTTGAGTCTACATCATGATGTAAACCGTCAACAATCGTTACTTTGTAATCAATCATAGGAAAACCTGCTAGTATTCCACTATCAGAAACTGTCTCAATACCTTTTTCAACACCAGGGATAAATTCTTTTGGAATAGCTCCACCTTTTATGGCACTTTCAACCTCTCTACCCTTGCCTGGTTCTTGAGGTTCAACAAATAATTTTACTTTAGCGAATTGGCCAGCACCACCACTTTGTTTTTTGTGTATGTATTCAAATTCAGCAGATTTTTCTATTGTTTCTCTGTAAGCAACTTGTGGAGCACCAACATTTGCTTCAACTTTAAATTCTCTTTTCATACGATCAACAATAATATCTAGATGAAGCTCACCCATTCCTTTGATGATTGTCTGACCAGATTCCTCGTCAGATGAAACTCTAAATGAAGGATCTTCTTTAGCTAATCTTGCTAAAGCTTCACCCATTTTTTCTTGGTCACCTTTTGTTTTAGGCTCAACAGCAATTTCAATTACTGGTTCAGGGAATTCCATTGGCTCTAATAAAACAGGATTTTCTTTGTCACACAAAGTGTGACCTGTCATAGTATTTTTTAAACCTGCCAAAGAAACAATATCACCTGCATTTGCTTCTTTAATATCTTCTCTAGAGTTTGCATGCATTAAAAGCATACGACCAACTCTTTCTTCTTTATCTGATGAAGAATTGTACACAGCTGTACCAGATTTAATTGTACCAGAATAAATTCTAACAAATGTTAATGAACCAACAAATGGGTCATTTGCCACTTTAAATGCTAATCCTGAAAAAGATGATCCATCTTCGAATTTCATTTCAATCTCATCATCAGAACCAAGTTTTGTTCCTTTAATAGATCCAATATCTACTGGACTTGGAAGATAATTAATAACTGCATCTAATAAAGGTTGGACACCTTTATTTTTAAAAGCTGAACCAGTTAAAACAGGCACAAAGCTAAAATTTAAAGTTCCTTTTCTAATACATTTAATTAAATCTTCCTCTTTGATTTCATCTCCATTTAAATACGCTTCCATTAACTTTTCGTCTTGCTCAACTGCAGACTCAATTAATTCAGTTCTGTATTTTTCTGAAATTTCTTTTAAATCATCAGGTATATCTTTATATTCCCACTCTGCGCCTAATGCTTCATTTTTCCATACTTGAGCTTTCATTTTAACAAGATCAACAACACCAGTTAAAGAAGCTTCAATTCCAATAGGTACTTGTAAAACTAATGGTTTAGCACCCAATCTATCTCTGATCATATCAACACATCTAAAGAAATCTGCACCAGTTCTATCAAGTTTATTTACAAAACAAATTCTTGGAACTTTATATTTGTCTGCTTGTCTCCATACTGTCTCAGATTGAGGCTCTACACCAGCAACTCCATCAAATACAGCCACAGCACCGTCTAAAACTTTTAAAGATCTTTCTACTTCAATTGTAAAATCTACGTGACCTGGAGTATCAATTATGTTAACTCTGTGGTCATTCCAGAAACAAGTTGTTGCTGCAGAAGTAATTGTGATGCCTCTTTCTTGTTCTTGCTCCATCCAATCCATTGTTGCAGCACCATCATGCACTTCACCAATTTTATGACTTTTTCCTGTATAATATAAAATTCTTTCTGTAGTAGTTGTTTTACCAGCATCAATGTGGGCCATGATCCCAATGTTTCTATATTTATCTAATGTATGAGTTCTAGCCATAATTTTTTACCATCTAAAATGTGCAAATGCCTTGTTAGACTCTGCCATTTTATGAACATCCTCTCGTTTTTTTACTGCAGCACCTTTTTTTTCATAAGCATCATACAGTTCGTTAAAAATTTTATCTGCCATGTGTTTATCTTTTCTTTTTCTTGCTGAATCAACTAACCATCTTATTGCAAGTGCTTGAGCTCTTTTACTTTTTACTTCAACTGGCACTTGGTATGTTGCACCACCTACTCTTCGTGATCTAACCTCTACAGTTGGTTTGATGTTGTTAATTGCTTCATTAAAAATATTTATAGGTTCATCTTTAGTTTTTGTTTTGATTTTCTCTATTGCTTCATAAACTATTTTTGCAGCAATACCTCTTTTACCATCATACATAATATTATTTATTAATTTTGGAATTATAGTTGAATTAAATTTTGGATCAGGAACTACATTTTTTTTGGGTTGAGTTTTTTTTCTAGACATTATTTACCTTTTTTTGTTCCATATAAAGATCTTCTCTGTTTTCTATTTGCAACACCTTGTGTATCTAAATTTCCTCTTAAGATATGATATCTAACACCAGGTAAATCTTTAACCCTTCCACCTCTAATTAGTACTACTGAGTGTTCTTGTAAGTTATGTCCTTCGCCTGGAATATAAGCAGTTACTTCAAAACCGTTTGACAATCTAACTCTAGCAACTTTTCTTAATGCAGAGTTTGGTTTTTTTGGAGTGGTTGTATAAACTTTAACACAAACACCTCTTTTTAAAGGTTGCTTTTGTAAAGCAGGAACTTTGTTCCTAGAAACTTGTTTAACTCTTTTTTTTCTTAACAACTGATTAATAGTTGGCATAATTTTTTTTTAAAATTAATTAATTTATTTTTGAGATGAAAATAACTGACAGGTTATTTTGTGGCAGCGTTTAGTACCTCAAGAGCACTACATTCCAACCAAAAACATCGCCAAAATACTTATTAATCAGCTATTGTCAAACTAAAACTGCAATTTTTAGGTGATTTTTTTATTGATTTACTTGTGTTTCTTCAGGCTCAGAAGCTTCAAGTTTATCTTGTTCTGCTAAGAAGCTATTATCATCTTCCAAGGCCTTGTTATTCCATCTGTTCTTGATATTACCCGTACCAGCAGGAACTAATCTTCCAACTATTACGTTCTCTTTTAAACCGTTTAATGGATCAACTTTTCCTTTAATTGCAGCATCTGTTAATACTCTTGTTGTCTCTTGGAAAGATGCGGCAGAAATGAATGATTCTGTTTGAAGTGAAGCTTTAGTAATACCCATTAAAACTCTTTCTCCAACTGCAGGAGTTTTCCCTTCAGCAACTAATTTTTCATTAGTATTATCAAACTTGATTCTATCTACCACTTCACCCGGTAAATAACTTGAATCTCCAGACACCTTAACTTCAACTTTTTTAAGCATTTGTCTTAGAATTGTTTCAATATGTTTATCGTTAATAATTACACCTTGTAATCGATATACTTCTTGAACTTGATTAACAAAATATTCTGTTAATTCTTTAATACCTAAAATTCTTAAAATATCATGTGGTAATGGCTGACCATCTAAAAGGTATTCGCCTTTTTGAATTTTTTCACCAGGATTAAAGTTAATATGTTTTCCTTTTGGAATTAAATAATTTGATGGTTCCTTTCCATCTTCAGGAACAATCGAAATTCTTTGTTTGCCCCTAACTTCTTTTCCAAATACAACACTTCCATCGTTTTCGGCAATAATAGCACTGTCCTTAGCTTTTCTAGCTTCGAAAAGTTCAGCTACTCTTGGAAGACCTCCAGTAATATCTTTAGTTTTTGTTGTTTCTTTAGGTAATCTTGCAATAACATCACCAGCATAAACTTTTTGACCATCTTTAATTGATAAAATCGAATCTGGTACTAAGTAATATCTAGCTTCATTGTCATCTGCTTTTTTAATTACATTTCCTTTTTCATCTCTTAAAGTAATTCTAGGTTTTAAATCTGTACTCTTAGATTGACCTCTCCAGTCAATTACAGATTTTGATGAAATACCAGTTGCATCATCAGTAGTTTCTTGAATTGAAACTCCATCTATCAAATCAACATAACTAGCAATACCACTCTTTTCAGCAATAACTGGAGTTGTATATGGGTCCCACTCACAAATTTTTGTATTTGCTTTAACTTTATCTCCATTATTAAAAAATAATCTTGATCCATAAGCAACTTTATAAACTGCTATTTGAACTCCTTTATCATCTTCAATAGAAAGTTGAGTATTTCTTCCCATAACAATTAAATTCTTTTTAGAATCTTCTAGAATATTTGAGTTAATAATTTTTAATGTTCCATCGCTTTTGCTGATAATTTGGTTATCTTGTTTAACCGAAGCTGTTCCCCCAACGTGAAATGTTCTCATCGTTAACTGCGTACCTGGTTCTCCAATTGATTGAGCTGAAATCATACCAATTGCTTCACCCACATGCACCATTTTACCTCTAGATAAATCTCTTCCATAACAAGTAGCACAAACACCTTCTTTAGAACTACAAGTCATTACTGAATAAACTTTTATAGATTTAACACCTGCTGCATCAATTTTATCACAGCCTGCCTCGTCAATCATTTCTGACTTTTTAATTATTACCTCACCACTTAAAGGGTTTTTCACTTCAGCAGCTGTAACTCTACCTAGTGCTCTTTCTGCCAAACTAACAACTACATTACCACCCTCTAAGATCTCTGATAGTTCAATAAAACCTGGTTCTTCACATTTAATTTTTGTTACTGTTAAATCTTGTGCAACATCACACAATCTTCTTGTTAAATAACCAGAGCTTGCTGTTTTAAGTGCGGTATCTGCTAATCCTTTTCTTGCTCCGTGTGTAGAATTAAAATACTCTAAAGCTGTTAAACCTTCTTTAAAGTTAGAAATAATTGGACTTTCAATAATTTCGCCTGAAGGTTTTGCAATTAATCCTCTCATACCAGCTAATTGTTTCATTTGCGCTGCTGAACCTCTTGCACCGCTATCAGCCATCATAAATACTGAATTTATTTTTAAACCCTCTTCTGTTTTTTCAGTTGCAGAAATTCTTTTCATCATTTCACCCGCAACTTTATCAGTACATTTAGACCATGCATCAACAACCTTGTTGTACTTCTCGCCTCTTGTAATCAAACCTTCGGCATATTGAGTTTCATAATCTGCAATTAATTTTTTAGTATCATCAATTAATTGAGTTTTATTTTCAGGAATAATTAAATCGTCTTTTCCAAATGAAATTCCTGCTTTAAATGCATGCTTAAATCCTAAATCTTTAAGTTTATCACAGAAAATAACTGTCGTTTTCTGACCACAGAATCTGAAAACCACATCAATTATTTCAGAAACAACTTTTTTTGGTAGCAATCTATCAACTAATGAAAATTTAATATTGCTATTTTTTGGTAATAGGTTGGCTAATAAAAATCTTCCTGCAGTTGATGTATATTTTTCAATCTTCTTATTTCCTTGTTCGTCAACAGTTTCATATCTTGAAATAATAGTGCTATGAACGTTAATTTCACCTGAAGATAATGCAAACTCTATTTGATCAGAATTAGTAAAGTATCCAGATGGTTTATCCGATACTGGTTCCTGTGAAAGATAATATATTCCTAAAATCATATCCTGACTTGGAACGATTATAGGTTTACCATTTGAAGGAGATAGAATGTTGTTAGTTGACAGCATTAATATTCTTGCTTCCAACTGAGCTTCTAAACTTAAAGGTACATGAACAGCCATTTGGTCACCGTCAAAATCAGCATTAAAAGCTGCACAAGTAAGAGGGTGTAGCTCAATTGCATCACCTTCAATTAATTTTGGTTCAAAAGCTTGAACACCAAGTCTATGAAGTGTTGGTGCTCTATTTAATAAAACAGGATGTTCTCTTACGATTAACTCTAATGCATCCCATACAGCATTAGTTTCTTTCTCTACTAATTTTTTAGCTTGTTTAATTGTAGATGCTAAACCTAATTTGTTTAATCTTGCGTATAAAAATGGTTTAAATAACTCCAAAGCCATTTTTTTTGGTAATCCACACTCATGTAATTTTAAGTCTGGACCGACAACGATTACTGATCTTCCAGAGTAATCTACCCTTTTTCCTAATAAGTTTTGTCTAAATCTACCCTGCTTACCTTTAAGCATTTCTGCAAGAGATTTAAGTGGTCTTTTACCTGTTCCAGTAATAACACGACCTCTTCTTCCATTGTCGAAAAGAGCATCAACAGACTCTTGAAGCATTCTTTTTTCATTTCTAACAATGATGTCCGGAGCTTTAAGATCCATTAATCTTTTTAATCTATTATTTCTGTTAATAACTCTCCTATAAAGGTCGTTAAGATCTGAAGTAGCAAATCTACCACCATCTAGCGGAACCAAAGGTCTTAATTCTGGTGGAATAACTGGAACTACAGTCATAATCATCCACTCTGGTTTTTGACCAGTTTCGATAAATGACTCTATTAATTTTAATCTCTTAATTGCTCTTTCTTCATTAACTTTAGATTTAGTTTCTTTAATAAAGCTAACAAGATTTTTTCTTTCTAATTCTAAGTCAAGATTTTTTAACATCTCAAGAACAGCTTCAGCTCCAATACCTGCAGTAAAGCTTTCTTCTCCAAATTCATCTTGATATTTTGCTAATTCTTCCTCATTTAAAAGTTGGTTTTTTTGCAAACCAGTTAATCCCGGTTCGATTACTATAAAGTTTTCAAAATAAAGAACTCTCTCGATCTCTTTCAACTTCATATCTACCGCAAGAGCAATTCTACTTGGTAATGATTTCAAGAACCAA
>NZ_CVST01000067.1 GCF_001180225.1 Candidatus Pelagibacter communis
GTTCCTAAAAATAATAATTATTATCCTTCAGATGGCAAACTTCCCAGAGAAGAAACACTTGAACTTTTAAGATCAATTTATGCTGATAGTTCAGAAGAGCAATTATTAGACATGATGAATTTTATTAAAAAAAGAAAAAATGAAGAGATGATGGGTGGATATTCGGGTGATAAAAGAAATAACCGAAATTTAGCAAAGCAAGCTGCTGAATATCTAAAAAAACCTAACGGTCCAAGAGTTGCAGTGTTTGAGGTAAATGGATTTGATACTCATGCTGCGCAAGGAGGTATAAATGGGACTCACACTCGATGTTTACTTGAGATGGATGATGTAATTCGATATTTAAAAACTTACCTAGCTGATGCTTATAAAGATACAATAATCTTAACTCTTACAGAATTTGGAAGAACAGTTGCACAAAATGGTGGTAATGGAACTGAACATGGATATGGAACTGCACTTTTTATGGCAGGAGGACTAATTAAGAAAAGCCAGGTTTATACAGACTGGCCT
>NZ_CVST01000068.1 GCF_001180225.1 Candidatus Pelagibacter communis
CTGATTAGTTTTGACTTCAATAGGTGATGTTTCTGTGGTTAAAAATTTACAATTAGCTTTAATCGTTTGTGGTCCGTTATCTATAAATTTATTCCACTGATTAGCCCAATAATTTCTTTTTCTATTTTCAAGTTGAATTCCAAATTGTTGTAATTGGTGCCAATTAACTCCTTTTTCAACAAAGAGCTCAGAGCATCTTTGATCTAAATCTAGTATGTATTTATTTCTAAATATTTGGTTAGTAAAAATATCTGTAATTTTAAATTGGTTTATTAATTTATTTAAAATTTCAATTGTGTTTCCATAAAATATAGAAATTTTAGAATTATATTTAATTATCAGTTCATTATTTAATTCTTCTAAGCTTTCTTTAGTAAAATTTAAATGAAATGAACTAGATGTTTCTAATTTCCAATAATCTTCATCATAAATAAATATTGGTAACACTTCTCCATCATTACAAGCTTTGTTGAAAGCTTCATTGTCTTCAATTCTTAAATCATGTCTGAACCAAAGTATTTTTTTCATCTTAAAATGGAGACTTAAAGAATT
>NZ_CVST01000069.1 GCF_001180225.1 Candidatus Pelagibacter communis
AAAGTTTATTTTTAATAATAACACCATAAGTGGTTTTGAAACTAAAGAAGGTAAAAAGGTATTATGCAACAAGTTAATTCTAACAACAGGAACTTTTTTAAATGGTTTGATACATATAGGTGATGAAAAAACACCAGCAGGTAGGTATGATGAAAAACCTTCAACAGGTTTAAGTGAACAATTAGCAAAATATGATTTTAAAATTGGAAGATTAAAAACTGGAACACCTCCCAGGTTAGATGCAAGAACGATTAATTTTGAAAACCTTGAAGAACAATTTGCAGATGATGATCCTTATTTTTTTTCTTTCCTAACTAAAAAAAATTTAAACAAACAAGTGTCATGTCGAATGACTTATACCAATGAGAAGGTTCATAAAATTATAGAAAAAAATTTATCTAAAAGTGCAATGTACTCAGGTAATATAAAAGGAGTAGGTCCAAGATATTGTCCATCTATAGAAGATAAGATAGTAAAATTTGCAGATAAAGTTCGTCATCAGATTTTTTTAGAGCCAGAGGGGCTTAATGATCACACAATTTACCCTAATGGGATCTCAACATCGCTCCCAGCTGATGTACAAGAAGAAA
>NZ_CVST01000070.1 GCF_001180225.1 Candidatus Pelagibacter communis
TTTTTTTTAATTTTTATGCATTTTAAAAATGTATTTGGCTTTTTTACTCTATCACTTCGATAGTATAAATTCTCTAAATCAAAAAAACCAATTGGTGTTTTGTTGTCACCTTCAATTTTTTTTGTTGAAAATCCTTTTTTTCCAACTGCACATCTAAATATAAAGTCATCAACTTGAAGTTTGTTTTTATTTTTAATATTAATTATCATTGTATTAATTAAATATGCATAAAGTTATAATATATAATTTTGATGAACTCTTCAAAATATTAGATGAGATAAGAGAAGTATTTTATTTTGAAATCGAAAACATAAACTCTTTTAACAAAAAAGAAAAAAAAATAACTAAATTATCTAATGAAATAATAATAACTAATAAGAAATATGAATATTTAAAAGATTGTTTAATATTAAACAAATTACCAATAAAAATTTCTAAATTTATAGAACAAATAAATTTACATTTAATGAAAAAAAATTTTTCTAATCAATCTGAAATTAAAATAGGTAAATACAAAATCAATTTAAATTCAAGAGAACTTATATTAGATAAAAAAAGTTTAAAATTGACTGAAAAGGAGGCTAATTTAATTCTATATCTAAAAAAAATAAGTAAATCAGTTAGTATTGAAGAACTTCAAACCGAAATATGGGGCTATAATAAGAGCCTAGAAACGCATACAGTTGAAACTCATATTTATAGATTGAGAAAAAAAATATTAAAATTATTTAATGAAAATAATTTTATAATTAGTGCTGAAAACGGTTATTTATTAAATATTTAATTTTAAATTGTATCTATATTAAAACTTATAACAATTCTATCTTCGTTAGATCTATTTTTATTTACTGCATGCTCTAAGTAAGCTGGAAAAATATATAATTTTCCTTCTTCGGCCTCAAAACTAATATGTTCAGCAGATAGTTCATTAAATTCTTTTATCTTTGGATGTTTCATTACAGCAACGTGCTTAGGATCAAAGAATGCTATAGGACCAGAGTCTTTTTTTGCTTTTACATAATAGGCAGCACTTAATAAACTGTTAGGATGGGTGTGTTTTATATTAAAACTTCCAGGTGGGTTTATGATAGACCACATTCCAATAAAACTGATTTTTTCTGGAACAAACTCCCAATTGTAACTATTAAATACATTTCTGACACAGTGTTTGGAAAAATTTATTAAAGGCAATAATTCACCAACATTTTTAAGATCAAAAATTCGAGAATGCCACCCACCTGAATTAGACCTATTTATTCCTTCTGGGTCAATTTTTTTTTGTTCATAAATATATTTCTCAATTTTTTTATTTATTTCAGAAAAATTTTCTAACTTAAATTCAAAAATAGATACAGGAAATACTTTATGAACTAACATTTAATTATTTTATAAATACTATTTATTTTTAAAATATAAATTTATTTATGTAAACTATCATTTTACTTTTGATAAGCTACTTTTAAAATGACTAAAAAATTTAAGAAAAAAAATCCTTTACTTAAAGATTTATATTCAAAAAAATTTAAAACAAAGGTTGTTAAATCTAAAAAAGGAAAGGGAAGTTTTAATAGAAAAAAATTAATTTAGATTCTTGCTCCAATTTGTTGGATTATTTTTGATGACATTTCGGTTCCTTTTTTTAAGCTTTCTAGTAATGATAAATTATTTATATATCCATGAAGAAATCCTGCTGCAAATAAGTCACCAGCACCTGTAAGGTCAACAATTTTTAGATTTTTTTGAATATCACATTCAACAACATCATTCCCATTAATCGCTACTGATCCTTTCTCTCCTCTGGTGACGATGATGAGTTTATTAATTTGTTTCGAGAAGTTTATAACTTCTTCAAAGTTTTTTGCGTCAATTAATGATGCAATTTCTTGTTCATTGGCAAAAGTTATATCAAGTCTGTGTTTAACTAAGTTTAAAAAATGAGGTTTATGCCTATCTACACAAAACAAATCAGAAAGTGACATGGCAACTTTGTTTGCATTGTTAATAACTTTGTCAAATGCTTTCTTAGGCGC
>NZ_CVST01000071.1 GCF_001180225.1 Candidatus Pelagibacter communis
TGAAAAACTTTTACTGGAAGCTTGTTTAGAATTAATGGCTGGAGACTCAATTATAGCTATACAAGATATGGGAGCTGCTGGATTAACATCATCAAGTATAGAAATGGCATCAAAAGGAAATCTTGGAATTGAAATAAATTTAAACAAAGTTCCTTGTAGAGAAACTAAAATGACACCCTATGAAATTATGCTCTCAGAAAGCCAAGAAAGAATGTTGATTGTTTTAGAAAATGGAAAAGAAAAACAAGCAAAAAAAATATTTGATAAATGGAATTTAGATTTTGCTGTAATTGGCAAAACTACTAATTCAAAAAAAATACAACTTTACTTTGACAATGAAAAAGTAGCAGACATCCCTGTAAATACTTTAGTCGAAAATTCACCTATGTACGATCGTAAATGGAAAAAAGCAAAGCTACCTAAAAAGAATAAAATTAAAAAAGAAGATTTAAAAAATTTCAAAATTATAAATGTTCTAAAAAAAGTTTTAGCAAACCCAAATATTTGTAGCAAAGATTGGATTTGGCAGCAGTATGATCATAC
>NZ_CVST01000072.1 GCF_001180225.1 Candidatus Pelagibacter communis
TAACCACCCAGTTCATATTATACATCAATACTCTATAGACAATCAATCCTTGACAAAATTTATAGAAAAAATCTCTAGTATGAATAAATCTAAACTTAAAACTGTGGAATATATTTCCAAATCAAGAACTCCATATTTACCGTATAGTTCTATAATTTTAGGTGATTTAATGAATATCACTAATCCAAAAAATATAATATGTTCGATTAGTGGTATTAGAGAAGGTTCTCTTGCAAAGGATCATTTTAAAAATGTAGATGGTAAAGAGGTTTTTGATAAATCATTAGAGCATATTGCAAAAAAAAGAGGAGACTTAGGTTTTACCTTTAAAAAATATTTTGAATTTATAAAACCAGTTTTTGATGGAAATGAACACTTTAGCGAAAAATTGTTAAATTGGGCTTGTGTTCTAAGTCATATGGATTGGGGTTTGGGAGCATTTCAAAAAGCTGAATTAGTTTTTCAAGAAACCTTAAATACTCCTTTATTAAGATTATCGCACAAGGAAAGAATCCAAATAGCTTTGTCATGTTACTGGAGATACTGCAGTATAAAGTATAATCCAAAAATAGAATATCTGACCCATCTAAATAACAATGAAATTTTCTCGAGTAAGCAAGTGGGTTCTGCACTAAGATTTGCTCATTCATTAACCTCAATTTCAACAATTTTTTTAGAGGAATTTAAATTATATAGAAGAGGGAACGCTGTTTTTTTAAAAATACCTTCAGAACATCAGGAAATAATTTCTAAACAAGTCACAAAAAAATTTAAAGCTTTATCAAGAGAATTATTTTTAGAACCTAGAGTAATATATTCGAATAATTAAATAATTTAATTAAAACTGTTTATATTTTTTTAAATAAATTAAAAATATTCCTATGTGTGAAGAATTATTAAATTTTCCATTATTAATAAGTTTAAAAATTTGATTTCTTGTAAAATAATGAATTTT
>NZ_CVST01000073.1 GCF_001180225.1 Candidatus Pelagibacter communis
TGGTCATGGTTGGATTTTATCTGGAGAGGAAAAAATGTCCAAATCTAAAGGAAATATTTTGGATCCATTAGAAATAATTGATGAGTATGGGTTAGATCCATTAAGATATTATCTAATCAAAGAAGTTTCTTTTGGCAATGATGGTAATATTTCTCAAGAAAGATTGGAAGATTGTATAAACAGTGATTTAGCAAATAACTATGGTAATTTATGTCAAAGAGTTACCGCTTTTACGATCAAAAATTGTGATGGAAAAATTCCTTCTGAAATTAAATTTCTAGATGAAGATTTGTTAATTTTAGACAAGTATAAAAAAAATTTAGATAATATTAGATCTAAAATTGATCATCAAAATATTAACTTTTATATAGACTACATTGTTAATTCACTATTTGAGGCAAATAAATATTTTAATGATCAAGAACCGTGGAAAAAAAAAGATGACCAAATCAGATTAAACACAATTGTCTATACTACATTAGAAATTGTTCGAAAAATAAGTTTCTTATTATATCCAATTATTCCAGAGTCTTCTTTAAAAGCACTAAAAATTTTTAATATTAATGAAAATCAAATAAAATTAAATTCCCTTACAGATAATGAGTATTTAACTAAAGGAAATAATATTAATAA
>NZ_CVST01000074.1 GCF_001180225.1 Candidatus Pelagibacter communis
GTTGCAAAAAAAGATTTAAAAGTTGGTGAAAAGCTCGACGGGGAAGGAGGGTTTTGTACAAGAGGTAAATTAATTACATCTCAAAATTCAAAAAATGAAATGATTTTACCACTTGGTTTAACAGATAATGCAATATTAAAAAAAAATATCAACAAAGATGAAATAATAAAAATTGATGATGTTGAGCTTAATTTGCCAAAAGAGGTAATAGAAGCTAGAGATTACCAATACAATTTAATATAGTTGAGTTATAAATAATTGTGGATATAACAGTGAAATTCATTAATGCCCTCGTGGTGAAATTGGTAGACACAAAGGACTTAAAAGCCGAGGGATAGAAGTTAAAGTCAGTCTATAGTAGTCCAAGGTAGTCTAAATATCCTATAAAATCACAGAACTTTAATTTAGCTTTCAATTAGGATAATAAAATAAAAGTTAATTAATTTGTGAAAACCAGCACAAGACCAGCACATATAAAGAAATGATATGTTGATTAAAGATAAAAATTAATTTACGATTAATTATGTCTAAAACTTTTGCTTCAATATTAATCTTAGTTTTTCTAACTTCATGCGCTACTATAGTAAATGATGCAGAGGTTCCTGTTACACTTTCAT
>NZ_CVST01000075.1 GCF_001180225.1 Candidatus Pelagibacter communis
TAAATATCAATACTCCAATAGATTTAAATTTACAAAAAATTGCAACTAATTCTCTAAGATCTGGATTAATTTCCTATGATCAGAGAAAAGGTTGGAGGGGAGCACTAATTAACAAACCTTACAATTCAAATTGGTACAAAGATTTAGATAAATACAAACTTGAAAAATCAATTAATTGGAAATTAGCAATTGTAAAAAAATTAAATAAATTTTCAGCAATTGTAGAAACGATTGATGAAGATGATGGAGTTATTGAATATAAAGATATTTCATGGACAAAAAAAGAGTTTAACCAATTATTAAAAATTGGTGACATAATTTATGTGAAACAAATAAAAGATAAAAAGTATAGTTTACAACAATTGCCAAAAATAAATGGAGGAATTGTTGTAATGGATCCTTATACGGGAAGAGTTTTGGCTCTTAATGGTGGTTTTAGTTTTAAAAAAAGTGAGTTTAATCGAGCAACACAAGCAAAAAGACAACCAGGATCTGCATTTAAACCATTCGTTTATGCTCTTGCTTTAGAAAATAATTATACACCTACATCATTAGTTTTGGATGCACCCTTAGTTTTAGATCAAGGAGATGATTTAAAGTTATGGAAACCAGAAAATTATGGAAAAAAATTTTATGGCCCATCTACAATTAGAACTGGATTGGAGAAATCAAGAAATCTAATGACAGTTAGAATAGCTCAAGATTTAGGGTTAGATAAAATTATTAACTATTCAAAAAAACTTTCAATTTATGAAAATCCTGAGGAACTTTTGTCAATTTCCTTAGGTTCTGCTGAAACTACTTTGTTGCAGCTTACATCTGCTTATTCTGTTTTTGTTAATGGAGGAAAACTTGTTGAACCTGTTTTGATTGACAGGATTCAAGATAGTGAGGGAAATACAATTTATAATAATGATAAGAGATCTTGTGTAAATTGTGATGCAATATCCTATCTTAGTGAAGATTATCCTGAGTTAAAAAATAAATTTACACAAATTTTTTCGGAAGAAACTG
>NZ_CVST01000076.1 GCF_001180225.1 Candidatus Pelagibacter communis
ACCAAGAAAAAACAGGTTGGCTTGGTAGAGGAATGAAAACAGCAGGACTGACAGGAAAAGGACTGGCTTTAGCTTTACCTATGCCTTTATTAATTAGAGGTGTTCCAATGAACAACAACTACTTTCCTGTAGGTCGTTATCTGCCATATCCTAATACCTTAGAAATAATTAAAAATGCATATGAAGAGTATGATGAAAAATTATTGAGCGATAATTTAGAAATAATTTTAACAAGAGATTTTGATAACAGATCAAGGGATGATGCTTGGATTTTAGCTTCAAGTGCTGGAACTGAGTTGTCAAAACCAGATGGACCTAAGGTTGCAGTTTTTGAAGTGGATGGCTTTGATACGCATGCTGCACAAGGTGCAACAGATGGTGCACATGCAGATTGTCTATCTGATTATGATAATATCGTTAGATCTTTAAAATCTTCAATGTCAAAAGAAGCATTTGATAATACTTTAGTTTTAACTTTAACAGAATTTGGACGAACAATTAAACAAAATAGCAGTAATGGAACAGAACATGGTTACGGTTCAGCTATTTTAATGGCTGGAGGACTATTAAAAAAAGCACAAGTTCATACAGACTGGCCTGGATTAAAAAGAAAAGAGCTTTATCAAGGAAGAGACTTAAATGCTACGATTGATGCACGATCAGTTTACGCATCTGCTATGTCGACTGTGTTTGATTTAGACTTTAACAGAATTGAAAAAGAAGTTTTCTTTGGAGAT
>NZ_CVST01000077.1 GCF_001180225.1 Candidatus Pelagibacter communis
ATCACATCGCAAGTTCAGATTTAAAAAATTTAGTTATAAGAGCAATTAAAAATAAAAAAGGAAAAAAAATTACAGTTGAAGTTGATACAATTGACCAACTTAGATCAATTTTAGGTTTAAAATTTAATACTGTTCTACTAGATAATATGAATTTAAAAAATTTAAAAACTGCAGTTAAAATTGCTAAAAAGTATTACGAAACAGAAGCTTCTGGAAATGTTAATTTAAAAACTGTCAAAGCAATTGCCTCAACAGGAGTAAATAGAATTTCTATAGGAAGCATTACTCATAGTGCTACTGCGGTTGACTTTAAGTTAGAAATTTAACTTACAAACTTAGTTAGATCTGGTTTAAAATAATTAGGACCTTTCATAACTTTTCCAGCTTCATTATAAATAGGTTTTCCATTTTCATCTAATTTGCTCATATTTGAGTTTTGAACTTCTTCAAAACATTTATCTAAATCTATTCCAAAAGCGTGTCCTGCCCCATACGTTACATACAAAATATCTGTAAGTGCATCAGCAACTTCTAATAAATCTTTATTATTCATAGCTTCAGTAAGCTCATCTAACTCCTCTTTAATTAGATCTATTCTTAATTTGTTTATCTTATCGGTGCTAAAAGATGGCTTAGTTTTAACTTCTTGACCAAAGGTTTTCATAAAAATTCCAACTTTGCTAAAATTCGACATA